>CAYYMW010000005.1:0-52067 GCA_964472515.1 uncultured Verrucomicrobiota bacterium
GGGCGGGGTCGTAAAGGGGGCCGAGCACCGAGGGTTCCGCAGCCACGGTACGCAGCGTGCCGCCGCCATTGAAGGAGTAGGCGAAGCTGTTGGTGGTGCGCGTCATGGTCCAGGTGGCTTGGAGCACGTTCGACGACGCGCCGATGCGCTGCGTGCCTTCGAGTGTACGGTCGGTCCATCGCACCGCCCGGGCTTCCATGGGGACATTGAGCGCGAGCGAATCGCTCTCGCAGCCGTGGAAGGCCCAAGTGTGGTTGGTGCCGCCCCGCAACCTCTGGGCGTCGAAGGCGTAGAATACGTCGCTATCTCCCACGCGCATGAGCACCACGTCACGGTCCAGGCGCACCGTCCCGTTCTGGTTTACGTAACTAGCGCGCAGGACAGGCGGTGTAAAAGCGCGGAGCCAGGGTTCGCCGTTCTGCGCCCCTGCCCCGTTGGGATCGTCCGAATCATGGGCCAAGGCATGGTTGTGCAGGAAGCTCCAACCGGCATGCGGCCTGGACCAGAAGTCTCCTTCGTTGCGGCAAGCCAAGTCAACTGCCACGGGAAGGCCCATGGCGAAGAAGTTGAGATCGAGGTAATCACTGTGGGCATGGCCCTGGCCGATGCCGAGGCGTAGCGTGGCCGAGGTCTTGCGAAGTGCGTTCGTTTCGTCGGGCATCAGTTCCAAAATGGCGCCGTAGTCGGGCACCACTCGGGATGCCGCGTGGAGCACGGGGTCGCGCTGACCTTCGGCGGCGGTGGTGACGGCTGGATCGTTGCGTCCGAACTGGTGCTTGAGCACCCAAGCCAAGCGTGGATTTCCGTCCAAGGCGAAGGCCTGCGCTACGGCGGTGCTGGCCATCCCCAATCGCCGTGCCGCCTCCAGGCCGTTGTGAGGGCCGCCGCTGGCATCGCCCACCATGAACGGGAAACCTCCGGCGACCCACATGTCCAGAAGGAAGTTGCCGGCGCTCCGCACCTTCGGATAGCGCTCCACGTCGGAGAGGTCCATCGGGAGAGCGACCCCCGCTGCCCTGGCCTCCTTCATCCGAGTCGCTTTCGCGATGAGTTCCTGGGCACTGCCGAAGGCGTAAGTGAGAAAGGAGGCAATGTAATAGACGCCGGATCGAGAAAGCGCGTTGGCATAAAGCTCCTGGTAGGTCCCGCTGGCCGGATAGATGGCGGCGTACTGTTGGGTAAGGTCGAAGAGATTCGTGGTGTACGGGCTGGGTCCCAGCACCTGGCCGGCGGCGTCATCTACTCCGGCGGCGCCATCGATCAGCCCGCGCTTGACGTCGCGAACGCTGGCAAAGACGAGGTATCGATCAAGCAGCCTGATCACATCCTGCGGGGTGTTGACCCAAGGAACGAACCGATGGACGGCATCGGCAAACACCTGGTTGCCGGCAATGTAAGGAAACACTTGGTCGTAAGCCTCAAAGAGCCAGAGGGTTTCGCTGCCTGACCAGCCGGTATAGTACATCTTGCCGTTGCGGCGGGCCGGGTCGCTCCAGTCGGTGTTGTACTCGAAGTCCGGAGCGTGCGTACAGAGCCGGACCTCGTGGAGGTTCATTTCCAAGGCAGGCCAATCGTAGGCCCAGCGAACGAGTGCCATGGCGGCATCGTGGCCTGTTTCGGGGTTGTTCTTTGCACTGTATTCCAACGGCAGTCTCGCTCCGTAGAGACTCCCACGAGAGTCCATGATGGCACCCGCGAACAGGAGGTACCGTGCGCCCAGCAGCTCAGCCCGCTTGGTGTAATACGTGTCCGTGGCTTGGGCTGGATACTGGGATTGGCGAAAGAAGAACCCCGTCCCGTCGTCGGGAAACGCCCCCGGCCAAGGGTCGCCTTGCAGGATGCGGTTGTGGGGGAAGACCATACCGTTGTTGGTATTCAGGAAATCCCAAGGCGCGAAAGTCACCGCCGGTTGCCGGTATAGCGGTAGTCCTTGAAACGCGCCGGTGATCCAAGTATCGATGGCCGCTTCTGAGGGCGGGTTCATGAACTGGGCAACTTGGGCGTGAACCTGAAGGGGCGTGTTAAGTGGCGGCAGGGTCGCCCAGATGGAGTCGTCGCGCGCCTTTCGCGCCTCGCTCAGCGTGGTAAGCTGGCTAGCGCCCAAAGCCGGGGCGGACTGCCGGCTCTTTACGGCCACATCCGGTAGTTGGGCCAGTTGATCGACCAGCACGATCTTCTGCAACCAGGCCGTTTCAAAGGAGTTGGTGGGCAGACGGAAGGAAGCCGTGACGTTGCCGGGTTGGTCCACATGAAAATGGAATCCCTGCATCCGCCGGGGAATGAACGATTGCTTGAGCAGCATCCGCCCGCGGCCAAGCACAGTCCCGGTGTCATCGTGAGCCTCGAACTCCATGGGGCACGGTTGCCATACCCGTGCCAGATTCGTGCGCCCCTGCGGGTCCACGCTCCCGTAAACGAACAGGGAGTAGAGACCGATCGGTAGATTGGGCAGTTGAATCGTCACCTCCGGATCTCCGGGTGCGAGCGGCAGGTAGTTTTCTTGGAAGGTCAGCGAGCGAAAGTTGTTGTAGCCGGGATAGCCGACCGTGCCCGTGACCGTCCGTGTTTGGGCGCGCGCGGCGTCCAGTCCGACCGGGGTCCAGGTGTCCGGGGCGTCCTTCGGCAGGGCCGGTTCGACCGCAAACGCTTCCGCGCGAAACCGCTTGCTGATGCGGAGGGCGCGCAAATCCACCTGCGGGTGCCCCAAGGTGAGGGTGGCCGGGAGACTGGCCGCGAAGCGCTGCCCGACCGCCAGCCAGCGGCGCTCCAACTCGCCGGCCTGCTGGTCCGCCGGAAAGCTCTTCAAAAACCCGGTGTCCACCCAAGGCGACGGCGCGAACTGAATATCGCGGTTCAGGATGTCGCCGTTGAGCTCCCGGGCGGCGGCCAGGATCCGCTGCCCGGCAAAATCGCAACCGAAGGCCAGGTACACCCACTTGTCGGTGGCGTTGGCCTGGATGGACCGGCCGTTGCCACCCGCGTAGGGCTGCGCCAAAAGGCTGTCCTTGCCGTCCCAGCAGTCCAACTTAGTGCGCACTCCCCAGCCCTTTTCCAGATGCAGATCGAATGCCAAGGCTTGTGGGTTGCCTTTCCACTGGCCCAGCATGATGGGGTCCTGGGAGGCCGCTGCGGCGGGCACCCGGAGAATCAGTTCGACCGTCCAAGCATTGGTCGGGAAGTTGGCGGCGCAGGAGAAAGCGACGGCCCCTCGGTACGCACCGTCCGGCAGGAAGCCCTTCGGATCGAGGACCAAGCTGGCGTCCCCCGCTGCGAAATCCGCCACCTGCTTGGGGGTCGCCCAATCCACCAGAAACGTCGTGTCGGCATCCTGCATCAGCGCAGGCGGGACCGGACTTACCAAGTAATCCTGCCCGTGGACCAATGACGCACACAGGCTTCCCAATGAAGCCCATCTTCCAAGCTTTGAGGCTTTCATGTCCAACATGTTAGGACTAAGGCCAGCACTGGTTGTGCCAGTTCCCATAAACCGTATCGCATCATCGGCAGCGCGGGCCGCATCAGTGCAACCAATTGGGCGCGTGCGCGATGGATTGTCTTCCTGCCGCTCTGCCGGAACCCCAGGAGAGATGTATGGAAGCTCTTCGACGAACCCCGTCCAACCCCAAGACACTGGCGCACGTCTCCATGAGTCACCAGAGGGTTTGATCTATGCATGGGTCCAGCACCCGTGTCCGATGGCCGTGGTTGGTTTGCCGGGACTCGGAAAGACTCGTCTCTGCCCGGTGGCGTTCACCTGGGCGTGACGCTGGTGTAAGCCATGAGTCGCTCGGACACGCCATCGCACGACTCCCCCTTGGCGAAAAGCCTGCCGAATACGTCCACCGAGATGAGTTTGGCGACAAAGTAAGGCGGTTGGGTGCGCAGGAGATAATCCTCCGCGTTCGCGCGAAGCCCAACAATCTGTTCCACGTATCCCCCACGAAAGAACCCGGGCTTGGCGCTTACATATTGGTGTCCAAACATGGGAAAGCCGTCTTTCCGCTTATGCACGATGCGTTGCGGCAATTGCCTCTGCGCCAGAGCCCGCACGGGCCACTTATCGACCCGAAACGGATGTTTGACGTCATGACATCGCCGCGCCCAGACGGCTTTGTACCGCGTCGGCAGATTGATGGCGAATTTAACAATCTCCTCGTCCAGGAAGGGGAATCGCGATTCGATACTCGCCTTCATTCCCATCCGGTCGTTCCGATGAAGCAACGACACCAAATGCTCGCGCAACATCTGGATGCTCAGGTACTGTTCCTTCTGGAGACCCTCGTCAAGGAACCCGTAAGCTTGGAATCCGCGCTCACGAAGCCTTTGGCGTTCGAAGCCTTGGGCCACGAGGCTGAGAAAACCTTCGATGGACGGCTCAGCTTCCGGGAAGAGGAGCTTTCGCAACCGTGGGATGCAGCCGCAAAGCGCCTGATAAGCTCTCACGGGAAGCAGAAGGGCATCGCGGTAGGGTTGAGTCAACAGTCGCGGATATCCGAGAAAGAGTTCATCCGCCCCCTCCCCGGTCAGCACCGCCTTGACGTGTTCGCAACGCGCCTTTTGCGCCACCCGCGCGAACGGTAGGGCGTTCGTGTGCGTCACCACGGGGGCTTCGTAATGATATGTGGCAAGGGCCCAGTCCTGCACCATCATGGCGGGCTGAAACGAGGCCACATGCAGCGGGCGTTGCAGATGCGCCGCCACCGCGCGCGCGTCGTCGATCTCGGACATCCGCCCTTCCACATTGGCAGTGAACAAGTCGAGTGCCCGGTTGTGAGGCAAGGCGGTGGCCGCGATGAGGCCGGAGTCGATGCCACCGCTCACGAAGACCCCCATTGGAGCGTCGCTCATCAGCATCGACTTCACGCTGCGCCCGAACAATGCGTCGAACTCCTCTAACACCCCGCACTTTCCGCGCTTGTCCAACTCCCGGTAGCGAGCCTCATCGATATCCGCGAGGATGTCGTAGTATTGCCGCACGTCTGCATGGTCGGCGCGCATGTCCAGGCGCAGATAGGTGCCTGGCGTCACATGGTGAACGCCGGCAAATACCGTGTTTTCAGTCGCATGATCGGCGATGCTCGCCGCTCCGAAAAGGGTACGAACCGGATCGGGTTCAATCACGGCAACGGCTTTCAGCGCTTTGACCTCCGACGCCCAGTAATAGGCGCCCTGCCTTTGCGCCCAATGCAGCGGCTTGATGCCCAACCGGTCCCGACACAGGTAAACGGCCCCGTCCGTGAAACTGGCGAACGCGAACGCAAACATGCCGCGGATGCGTTTCAAGGTGGGCTCGACGCCCCAGTGTACCAATGCGGAAAATAGCACCGCGGTGTCCGAGGTGCCATGAATCTGAAGGCCCTCGGTTTGGAGGACGCCGGCAAGCTCGCGGTAGTTGTAGATTTCCCCGTTATAGATGAGCATGTGCCTTTCATCCCAAAACGGCTGGTTGCCGTTGGGCGAGAGGTCGAGGATGCTAAGGCGATTGTGCGCGAAGCCGACGTTTTCCTGAACTCTGATCCCAAGATTGTCCGGCCCGCGATGTTGCTGTGCCTCCGCCATCGGACGAATTTGTTCTTCGGTCACGGGTCGGCCGTGGAGATTCAGGATTCCGGCAATTGCGCACATAGGGTGGTGACAGGGCTAGATGATCATGAACACAGGCCGTTGCGTCCGGCAGCACCGAGGCGGGACACCACCGCCTTGAGTTTGCCGTTTGCCGAGCGCGGGATGTGCGGAACCCTCTCCAGC
Source organism: uncultured Verrucomicrobiota bacterium (assembly GCA_964472515.1). Classification (GTDB taxonomy): domain Bacteria; phylum Verrucomicrobiota; class Verrucomicrobiia; order Limisphaerales; family J093; genus CAYYMW01. The sequence goes on from CAYYMW010000005.1 coordinate 5,749, forward strand.
GAAATCTCCACTTCGCCCACCCGCGCTTTGAGTTCTGCCAGCACCATCTGGGCGTGGCGCTCGGCAAAACCCGTCCCGGGGACGATCAGCACGCGCAGTTCGTGGCGCGACGTTTGGATTATCTGAGACTCGCGGACCGGCATTTCGGCCTTGAATACCGGGTCCAGTCGGCCAATGCGCCGACCGTCGGGAGTCAAGATGACATCCTCTTCCCGCCCTTCGATGGCACGTAACATCGGCAAGGTCCGGCCGCACGGACACTGTTCGCGGGGATCGGCAAGCGCTCCCCGATCACCCACTTCGTAGCGGATGAGCGGCATGTCGCCATTCAGCAATCCGGTGCAGATCAAGCGCCCGGGAGTACCGCAGGGAACGGGTTCGTCGGTGTCGTCCGCCAGCACTTCGACCAAGCCGGCCTCGGGCCACAAGTGCAGGCGTCCGTGTTCGCATTCGCTGGCGGCCGTCACCATCTCGGACATGCCGTAGGTATCCTTCACCGGGCAGCCGAAGAAACCGGCAATCGCCGCGCGTTGGTGAGCGTAAAGGGCCTCCGCATTGCTGATGACGACCCTGAACGGCGGCGGTTTCAACCCCTGCTCCGCCGCCAGCGCCGCCAGGGAATACAGGGAGGACGCATACCCCCAGAGATAACGAACCCGCCAGTGCGACAGGGCCTCTAGGTAGGTGGCGCACGAGTCCGCTCCGAGGTGGTACGAGGAGAGGTAGAGTTGGTTGAGCCCCGCGTTCCACACCCAGAAGGGCGACTTCTTCTGCGCCACCGGCACCACCAATTGACCTCCCAGGATGCCCCAGGCATCGTGGCGGGACACGCCGTTCCACCCCCGCCAGCGGGCCTCCATGAGGGCGTACCATTGACGAATGGTGGCGCGGCTTTGCCAGAGCGTCAGCGGCGTCCCCGTCGTGCCGCTCGTATGCTCAGGCCAGAGGTCTGAGGTGTTCGCGTCCGCGGCAAGAAAAGCGCGGGGATCGCTCCGCAGCGCCTCTTTGCGAAGAACCGGCCAGGAGGCCAACTGTTCGAACGGGGCGAGCTGCTTCGCGTTGCCGGCGGCAGCATGGTGTTGGCGATAGTAGGGCACCGCGTTGCTCGCCCGGGTCAGCAGGGCGGCCAAGCGTGCCTCCTGCCAGGCCCGCCATTGGTCCGCCGACCAGCGTTCGCGCGCCCACGCCTCCTGGACCCAGCGATCCGTCTCGGGGCCGTACCGTCGTCGGCGCAACTGCAGACCGTGTCCGGAGGCCGCGAGGTTCTTCAATCCCGCGGGGAGCCGATGGTAAATGGCAAGCGGCAGGCCCATCTTCAAGTCCGAAAGGGGGAACTCGCGGGAGCAGTTGATGACTCTCGCAAGGCGTCTTCCGCCGTCGGCGGCGGAGTACCAATGCTGCGGTGCTCGATTACACCTTCCAAGAGGCGCTGCCAGCGGGGCAGCACCACATCCCAATCGAAGGCCGCCACTTTGCGGAGCGCTTGGCGGGCCAATCTCGCCGCCAAGTCGGGCTCGGCGTGCAATCGTTCCAGCTCAGCTGCTATAGCCCCTGCATCGTTGACGGGCACCAAGAGCGCGTCCACATCATGGTCGAGCAGATAGGGGATGCCCCCGGCGTTGGTGCTGATCACCGGTAGCCCGCACGCCATCGCTTCCAAGATGCTGACGGGGGTGTTGTCCACGTTGGTGGTGTTCAGGAAGAGATCGCCCCGGGCCAGCTCGCGGGGCACATTGCTTTTCTCCACGCCCGGGCGCAGCATCACCAGGTGGCTGACGCCCAAGCGCATCGCCGTAGTCTGCACGCGGCTATGGCTGCCGTCCTTGTCCGGGCCGATCATGGTCAGGCGCAGGTCGCGCTTCGCCGCCGCGAGCGCCAAGGCCTCCACCGCCAGACAAGGATTGTACATCCGGTGAAAGGCGCGGACCCAGACGATCTCGCGCAGCGGCGGCACCCGCTCCCGGTACGTGTAACGGGCCAGGTCGATGCCGTTCGGCAGCAGGATGAGGTCCGGCCGAAAGGCGCGCAGTTGGGCCAGCAAATAGGGCGAGGGGCAAGTCACCGCCGCCGCGGAGGCCAGCAGACGCCGCACCCGCGCGGGATGCGCCGCGGCAAACTCGGGCAGGTTGCCCCCGTGGAGCGTCAACACGTAAGGCTTCCGGCACCACCGCAGCAAGGCACACCCGGCTTCCGCCCACACGAAGGCGGGTCCGCTGAAGACGTCCACGCAGGCCAGTTCGTACTCGTAGCGGTGACGCCAGGCATGGGCGAGGATGTCGAGCAGGCGTGCCAGGCGTCCGGTGGCATGGGAGGCCAGCCGCACCCGCCACTCACTCGCCTTGAGCCGCAACGCGAGGTCGCCGGACACGTAGCGCTCCAAGGCGGCCGAACGCGGGAAGGCGCCGAGAAAGAGTATTGAACGGTCAAGGCGCTTCATCCTATCGGGCGCGCGGCTGGCCGGGCTTTGCCGCGCAGAGAGGTGGCAGGTGTGATCAAAGATCTTGCCCAAAGCGGCCGGAGCGGCGAATCCAGTCGGATTCTTGGCCCCACTGCCGCCGCCCATTGCGCATGGACGAGGCCAATCAGGACCGCGGGGGCGACGAGGCGCATAGCTGTAACCATCATGAACAGCAGGGCATAGATGGAAAAGGCGACGACCATCGCCTTGGCCCACGGCCCGCGCGCGCGCAGAAAGGCCAGGACCAACATGGCCAACATGGCGATCAGCGCCCCCAGACCCAACAACCCATGCTCAGCCACCAACCGGGTGTACTCGGTGTGGGCGGCGCGGGTGTCGCCCATACTGGCGCGAGCGTAGGGCGACATGCCGGGGCCGACCCCCAATACCGGATTCTGCGCCCACACCGCGAGGTCGTGTGCAGCGATGTCATCCCTGCCCGTAGAGTTGCTATCGGAAAACCTATTTCGGAGCTTCCCATCGGTGAACGCATCCAGTGCGGGAAAGGCCGCGCACGCTCCGCCGGCCAACAGCAAAACAACGGTCACGGCCCGGCCGCCAGATCCCCGCCAGGTGATCAGAAACGGCAAGGTGGCCAGGAGGCAGGCGCCAAAGAGATAAAGCCCGGTCCTGGATAGAGTTACGGCCGCTTGTCCCAGGAGCCAGAGGGTCAAGAACGCGAAGAGCCATCGCAGGGGCCGCGCCTGGGATTGCCCCACATAGCAGAAAACCGCGATGAGGGCTCCCAAGCCGAGCATGGCTGAGACCTGGTTTGGACCGAATCCGCCACTCGCAGCTGACGTGGATCCCGAGCCGAAACTGACCTCGGTGGTGGCAAGACGAAAGAAGGCAATGAAAGCGATGCCCAGCACTGGCCCCAGCAACGTCAAACCGAGCTTCTGAAAGCCCAACGGCGTCAGGGTTACTCTGGAAAACAGCATGGCGCACAGAGTCAAGCAGAACGGCGCCGCTAGGTTGAAGCTTAGTTGCTTGCGGGCCTCATCGAACGGGAGGTTCAGGACGGTGAGCGAAGAACTGGGCACCAGGAGGGCAAAGTACATGCCGGGAAGCCAGGCACGGGACAGACCTCCTTGGCGAAGAAGCGCCGCCAAGCCCACCATCCAAATGGCATGCTTGGCGGTTTCCCACGGGACAGGCGTCTTGCACATCCGCCACAGCACTTCCGCGCCCAGGACGTAGCCAATCCACCGGACCAGGCGATCCAACTCCGTCCGCTGCATGCACAGATACAAGCCGTAAAGCAGGGTGCCCGACACATGGGCAAGGGCGACGGCTTTGTTGCTTTTCATCAGCAAAGCCAAAGGTAGATGCGCGCCCAAGAACACCAGAATGAACGGAAGAGACCAGAAACGCTCCGCTTTAGGTGAGGCAACCCTGGGAGTTGGCGTCACGGCGAATGGGCGTTGAACTCTCCCAAAGGCCGCTCGAAACATCGGTGTGGCGCGCGTTAACATGGCCGCTCTGGTTGCCCGGTCACTCCGCCACAACCGCTTCGCTACCGGGACATTCCAGCAGACTTCGAACCTGGCCCAGGTAGTTTGCGTAGCTGAATCCATCCGCGGCCGCGAGCGCCCGTCGCGATTCGTCCTGCCACACCGAGGGGCTCGCCAGATAGGACGCGATCGCTTCGGCGAAGGCACGCGCCTCCAAGGTCGGGATCGACCGGCCGCTGCCGAATCGCTGCAGGTAACTCGGGACACATCCCACCGAGCTGGCGATTGGTACCGCGCCGCAGGCCATGGCTTCGCTCAGGACCTTAGGCCATCCTTCGCTGCAGGCGCTGGGCAGAAGGACGAAATGCGCCCGCGCATAGTAGCGCTCCAACTCAGGTCTGGGCAGGCTGCCGTGGAAGATCGCCCGTGCATGCCCCGCAAGCTGGCGTGCCTGCCGCTCAAAGTCCGGGCGCTCCGGGCCGTCGCCGATGATGTCCAGTTCGCTGGCGATGCCTCGAGCCTTGAGCGCGGCCATCGTCTCGAGGCAAATCCCCACCCCTTTTGCCCTTTCCACCCGCCCCACAAACACACAGCGTACAGGCTGTCGAAGATCCTTCGCCGCCGCGGCCTTTTGCCCGGTCTGAAGTTCCGCCTCGGTCAGACACGGGTTAAGAAAGGAGCGGATGTGCGCCGGTTGGTCCAGCCATTGACCGTTGACGGTGACCCGGCCACGATGCCATGGGTTCCTCAGCCACCACCTCTGAAACCGGTACGACCATGGCTCTCCGGTGCCCCCGCCCCAATTGCCGGCGTACTTCAACCAACGTTTCTTCGGGCCGGGCAGAAAGGCGAGCCACACCATCGCCAAGAGGCTGATGTTCGCGGGCGCCCGCACATGAATCACATCGGCATCCCGGTATTCCCGCAGGATGGCGCGGAGGTACACCGGCCAGTAACACAGGATGCTCACCTTCTCGCCCAGGGTCTCTCCCCCCGCCGGAGGCACGAGAGACAACCGTACGCGCGGAGACCGGTACGGCAGGCTGCTGCCCGGGGCGGCGCCGGCATACAGTGGAGCCACATGCACTACGGTGTCAAACAAAGTGGCCAGTTGATCGATCTCGCGCACGGTAGCCCCCCAGCCGACAAGGTGGTTGCCTTGCCTGTAGTGAGGGGTGTGGGATATAATTGCCAGCCGCACGGCACGTCCTTCCTCAGCTCAATCGGTAGCCAACAAGTCTACCTTGCCTGGCAAGCAGACACCGGGCTCATCCTGGCTTTTCGCGCCCGGATAAAGGAAATGTACAACCAGTCGGCCGGAAGCAGCCGGGAAAGCCCGCGATCCAGGCAAGCGCAAAGCAGCCGGAGGCCAAAACGCTCGGGCCACCAACTTCCCAGAAAACCGTAGGCTGCCTGCTCGCAACACGCGAAATCCTCAAACAGCCAACGCACTTCGGATCGGCGCAAGTACCGCCACCCAAGGTTGCGTCCGTGGCGCCAACCGCGCATCGCCATATGCAGTGGCGTTCCGGTCAGGTTTTCCGCGCCGAGATACACTCCTCCAGACTTGAGCACACGATGAACCTCCGTAATTGCCTTGCGCTGGTTCACAAGCGTCCGCGTAGCCCGGTCCCTCGGATTCAGTTTGAGGCCGCCGATGACCGACTTGCAGCTGACCACGTCGAATTCGGCCTCAGCGTAAGGAAGGTCGAAAATGTCCGCCAAACCATATTGAACCTGCCGGTCCACCCCATGGCGCGCGTGGAGCCGCTGGACTTCGGGCGAAAGGGACCCATAGTCGGTACAAAGCACGTTGAAACCCAACCACGCAAACCAAAGGCTGATCCCGCCCTCGCGTTCGCCCAAGACCAGCACCCTCCGGTCCCGAGGGTTGCCAAGGTCCAGCCAGGCTTGCCAATAAGGCAGGGCGCACGACCAGTTTGGCACATCCCATCCGACGATGTCGCGCAATGGCAAGCGCGGGAGGCCTGCGGTTGGCGCGCGTTCGGAATGGGGGGTGGCACTCAACTCAAGGTCCAGCATGCGATCAAGCGACCAAACCGGCAACCCGTCGGAGCCAATCGCTGTACTCGTGGCCACAACTGTCCCACGTTTGACCGCGCAGCGCGCGCGCGCGCGCGGCCTGGCCCATCGCCTGGCGGCGAGGTTCATCGCGGAGCAAGGACACCACGGCCGCAGCCGTCCCCGGCGCATCCCCCTCTTCCACCGCCAGGCCGCTAAGCCCCTCCTCGATCGCCTCCACAATCCCCGAACCGCGTGTCACCACCGCTGGCTTGCCGCACAAGGCGGCTTCCACCACCGCAATCCCGAAGCCCTCGCAGTCCCCTGTGGAAGTAGTGCGGCTGGTCATGAGAAACAGGTCGCAGGCATTCAGCCACTGCAGCAATTCGCTCTCCCCGACCCGGCCCAAAAAGTGTACCCGCTCGCCGACACCAAGCTCGCCCGCCAACCGGCTCAACTCGGGCTTCAACGTGGGCAAGCCGATCATGAGGTAATGCGCGTCAGGCACCGCCGCGAGAATCAGGGGCAACGCGCGAATCACCTGTTCCTGCCCCTTCCGTTCACTCACATGGCCGACCGTGAGCAGCAGCGAGGCTGCCGCAAAGCCTTTGGTCTGGCGGAACTCCCGCTGCCGCGCCTCGGGCAGAGGCGTGAACCGATCCCCGTCTGCCGCGTTGGGAATGACCTCCAACTGTCGGGGGCGCATCCCCGCCGCCAGCACTAGCTGACGCGTGAAGTGACTGACCGCAACTACAAGACTGGCGCGGTCGAAAGCAGCCGCACGGAGCAGGCGGTTAACAATCCCCACCGGACCCAACTCGGAGCCATGCGCCACCGCCACGCTCGGCAATTGGTGCATCCGCGAAAGGACCGCGGTTACCAGCACCCCGCTCAATCCGGTACCCAGCAGGACATTCGGGCGCCGCTGCCGGAGTGCCTTCGAGGCAACCGCCAAACGGGCAAGGGCCTCGCGGAGCCGGTTTCGCCCTGATGAGACTCGGTGCAGCGCGAACGGCAATTGGGCGCGGAAGCCCTCAATTTCGGCTGGAGTTGCATAGTCCTGCGGCGAGACGACTTCAACCGCCCAACCCAAGCGGCACAGGCGCAACGCCAGTTGCCAGGCGTGGTTGCCGATGCCTCCCGGCCCCGGGGGAAACTCAGACGAGACCATCAACACGCGCATGCGCTCTAGCCCAGTTGCGGGATCTTGGGGAACTCCCCCGCCATGGCTGCCGCCTTGCCCCGGCGCTTCCGTAGTTCCCGCAGCGTCTGTGGCAGGCATGCAAAGCTTACCACCGCCTTGGCCAGGCGGCGAACGCGTCCGCCCCGCAGGCTGAAGGTGCCCAGCATGCTCTGCCAGAGCATCTCCCGGACATGGGCGGCAGAGAAATAGCGGCCCGCCAGATAGAATTCGCTGACACTGGCCAGCGCCCTGGCAAAGACCTCGCGCCGACTTTGAGCGTAGGTCACCGTGCGCGCCTTGTGCTTCCGGAGCCCGCCGGAGGGGGCGTGATGATGCAGCACGGAAATCGACGGATTCAGAACCATCCGCGCGCCGGCAAGGTGCAGGCGCATCCCCAGATCGCCGTCGGCTCGTTGGCCGCGATCATAGGCCAGATCGAAGAGGCCGGAGCGGCGCAACACCTCGCGGCGGATCAGGCTGTTGTTGGTGGGAAACACATCGCTGGCCCGCAGCACCTTGAAGTCGGCCGGCAAGGGGCCGGCCCCGACCTCCTCGGCGACGCCCGAGGAAACGTCCGCACCGAAGCAAGCCAGCGTGGCCAGATGCAGCTCGATCAAGTCTGGTTGCACCTCATCATCATCGTCCAGGAAGAGGATGTAGTCGCCCCGGGCCATCCGCAGGCCGATGTTGCGTGAACTGCATTGACCGGCTTGGTCAAGGAACACCATCCTCAACGGCAAATCGGCAAACTCCTCCTCCAGGCGCGGTTCCCGCCGGTCAGCCGCCGTTTGGTCCACCACGATGATCTCCAACGGGCGGATGGTCTGCGCGCGAAGTTGTGTCAGGAGTGTGCGCAGGTAGGGGTAGCGGTCCACTGTGGGGACCAGTACCGTGACGCGCGCGTTGGGGTCGGCTGGACCCGTGACGCGAATACCGGGCCTCAGCGGCGCTGGAATGTCCGGGCGAACTTCACGCAAGACACGCCGGGCGATCCTGAACGCCGGGCCGCCGGCCATTTGGCCCGTGCAGATCGCCCGCACCAAAGCCCAGCGCGCCCAGCGCGAGCCGAACCGGTAGTAAGCGAAACGCACCTCATCTTCAAGCGGCAGGCGCGTCCAAGCACCTTCCGATGCCGTCGCGATGGGGCGGTCCTTGCCCGGGGACTGCCGGGAAGGCGGCAGCAGCCCGGGGACGTGGCGCATAAGAGCCCCGGCGCGCAGCCAGCGGTGGCCCAGTTCAAGCGCCGCACCCTTAAGCGAAGCGAAGGCGGAGTGCGGCCCGCCCAGTTTTCTCAGTGCATCCGTCTTGACCAAGCATGCTTGCAGGGAAAGCCGCCACGAGGTCGATTCGATGGCGGGCGGGGCGTCGCAACCATGCATCCAAACCGGGGAGATGTAGTCCAGTATCGGCGGTAGACCGCCCATGCCCAAGCTCAGCCCAGCGTGCCAGACGTCGCACTCCGAGGCTTGGAAGCGCGCCACAGTGTCCGGTCCTGGCAGAGTGCGCGTGCTGTCCCAGAAAAGCACCGCTTCCGCCGAGGACTGCGCGATCACCTCCTCAACCGTCGCGGCCAGATGCCTGGCCATGGCTGAGGCAGACCAGACGCGGCCACCGTGCCACGCGAGAGGAACCGGGGCATCGCCAACGGCTATCAAATCGACCTGCATCAGGATGTCGGCGTTAAGAGGTCGTCGCGGAGGTCGGCGACAACGAGGGATTGGCAGCCAGAACCTGTCGGTAGAGCGCCTCGAACTTGGCAAGTTGATCCTCGAGACGGAAGCGTTCGAGCACGCGTTGTCGCCCAGCACAGCCCAGGCGTTGCCGCAGCTCGGGATCCCGGGCCAGCAGGGCCAGTTTGTCGGCTAGCGCGTGGGGATCGCGTCTCGGGACCACAAAGCCCGTCACGCCGTCCACCACGTTCTCGGGCAGGCCGCCGGCGTCCGTACACACCACCGGGAGGCCCATCGCCTGGGCTTCCATGACGGCGTTGCAGAAACCCTCGGAGACGGCCGAGTGAAGGAAGATGTCGGCTGCGCGAAGCTCTTCGCGAACACGCTCCGGCGGCAGAGCCCCGAGAAAATCCACCTGGCCCTCCAGTCCGAGTTGATGAGCCGCAAACGACACCCCGTCGGACTCGCACCCCTGGCCGATGATGCGAAGGTGGAAATCGAGTTGGCTTTCGGAGAGTTCTCGGACGGCTTGGAGACCGAATTCCAGTCCCTTCTCCCAGGTCATGCGACCCACACTCAGTATCCGCAGGGGAGCGTTCGGTGGCGTGGGTAACGCCTCCGCGGTTCCCTTAGTGCAATGGAAGCCGCCCAGCGCGGGGGGAATTCGAGAAGACACCTTCTCGGCCGGGCACCCACGCTCTGAAGCCCGCTTGCGAAGCGCATGACTCAAAACGTGGAGACCGTCAGAGTTCTCCCACACTTCGTGGTAATAGTCCGGCTGATCCAAGCCACTTATGTTCAGGTCGTATCCCCGAAAACTGACCACGACGCGACACCCGAGGAGGTCCTTCAGGTACATGCGGTCCACGGCTAAAGCGCCAAACTCGAAGTGCAGGATATCCGGGCGCAAGCAGAGCAACTCGGCATCCAGATACCCCCGGCGCAGCACATCAGGGCCAAAGCGCGTGGCGCCCTGGCGCAAGTATCGCCAGCAACCCTTTGGATTTCGTCCCAAGCACCTGAGTGCCGCAAGCGGCGTCAATCCGGCTGCGACCCAGCGGGGCCGATGGGGCCACGCCACCCGCACCCGCTTGCGCGCTTCCGGATGCCGGCACAACTCGGGGAGATGATCCCACTCGGACGCGCACGATTCGCCGCACACTACGTACACATCCCACCCACGCTCCAGCAGGCCGAGGAACTTGCTGACGATGAAGGTCTCGGACAGCTTGGGAAACCTGGGTACTATGAGTGCCAGTCTCATCGGCAAGCCGCCTCGTAGAACTCGGCATACTCTTCGGCCATGCGCTGGGCCGTGAAATGGGTTTCCACCCGCTTCCGCCCCGCGGCGGCCAGGTTGTGCGCCAGTTCCGGACTTTCCATCAACTTACGCAACGCTCCAGCATACCCAGCCACATCCCCTACCGGGACCAAGAGGCCAGAGACGCCGTCCTCGACGATCTCACGCGGTCCCTGGATTTTAGGAGCGATCACGGGCAAGCCGACGGCCATGGCCTCGATCAGGGTCACGCCAAACGCCTCGGATTCGGCCGTGTGGAGGAACGCGTCGGATTGCGCCATCAACCCCGGCACATCCGCATGCTGTCCGTGGAAGACCACACGATCCACCAGACTCTCACCGTGTGCCAAGTCGCGCATGGTCTGGAAATAGCGCCGATCATGGACTGCTCCGGCAACGTGCAACATCGCGTTGGGGTTGACGTCGGCAAGCAGGCTCAGCGCCCGAATGCCATCCGCGATGCGCTTGCGAGCCGTGACATGGCCCACCATCAACACGGTAAACCTCCCACAAGATGGGTTGCGCTGAGGCAGGCCGGCAAGATCGATACCCGGGTGGATGCGGGTGAGCGGGGCTTGAGGGTTCAGCTGCCTTGCCAATCGGAGCGCCGACTCGGAAACACAGGCGATGCGTTTGGCCAGGCGCAACTTGACACGGAGCAGGCAACGGGAGGCATTCTCATTCATGTTCCGCTGCGTGAAGACAAACGAAGCGGCCTGTCGCCGCGCCAGGAGGGCCTCCAGCGGCGAGGCGGTGAAGTCCATTGAGTGCTGGATATCGAACCGGCCCAGGCCCAATAGCCGCCGGCGATCCTTCAGCATTCCGAGCAGGTTGCGCCACCCGAACCCGCCGGGTCGGAACCGGGCAACAGCACAGCCGACTTTCGCCGCCTCGAGCAAGGGGCGAGCGTCATCCACGCCATCACTCCTCAGAGAGCACACCGTCACCCGGTACCTGTCTTTGGGAAGGTGATTCACCAAACCCATCATTTCCCGCCACGGAGAGGCCGCGCGATTGAGATCGGGCACGGTGAGGAGGATTCTGAGGGATCGCATGAGAGCACCGAGACCACCACGCTCCGAGAACGGGACGGGCACATAGAGGCCCTGCGCGCTCCGGAGCGCAACCATCGAGTCTCAGGGAACAGGAATGGCTTGTGGTAACACCACGTTGCGCAAGAGGCAGCGATGAAACCCGCCAAAGGTCAGGCGATCGAGCCACAGTTGACGGCAGGCTTGTTTCAGCCCGGTCACGCCCTCAGAACCCAGGAGCTCAAACCTACGTGCAACCATCCGGGGCAGCGCGGGCAGTCGCTCGCAGGACACCCGGATGATGTAATCGTCCCAGTTGATCTCGGGTTCGAACGGCAGGAGGCAATCCGTGTCCACCAGCACGGGAATCCGGCCCATGGCAAGGGTCTCGTAGAAACGTTTCGAGAAATTGCCGCCGCCGCGCACGCAGAGGGTGCAGTCGGTCTCGGCGATATTCGCGTAGAACTCGCGCGTGAGGCGCTCGCGATCAGCGGGGGTACGTTCGCCGCCGCGGTATTTAGACCGCACCAGAAACCGTGTTTGGACCGTCGGCGAGGCGGACAGAGCCTTCAGCGCCTGCGAGCGGATCAGCGACGAGGGATACAACGGCTGGGGCTCCTCGGGGCGGCGGCCCAAGTGGTGGAGCAGGTTGCGCCAGCCCGTCCGGAGGACGTCGAACGCGAGCTTGACGGCGCTATCGCTAGCTTGGCCGCAGAAGCCGACCACAGGCGGTCCGCCCGCAGTGGCCAGGCGCGCGATCTCCGCCCATTCTGGATAGCGGGTCCAAGGGTCCGCAAAGAAGGGCGGTTGGGCGATCTGGCGCGGGTGCCTTTGGCTGCGCGTGCCGCTGGCGCGCACCACGAACACATCGTCGAATCCCGGCGGGAGCGCCACCCCTTCGTCTCCCCCGACGTAGCTCAGAACGGGTTTGCGGGCCCGCCGGGCGTGGTCGATGAACCGCTTCGCCTGGTCCAACCCACCCTCCGCGAGGTAATGGTTCCAACTCATTGGCAGCACGGCGAGGTCCGCCTGCTCCATCCCGTCGGCCAGGGTCGATTCATCCGAGGAAATCCCGTACATGGCGCGGCGAGCCTCGTCGGTGAACGGCGCGTCCTTCCAGAAGGGCCGTAGAATCTCCGCCAAGTGCATGCGGCGTTCGGCGCGGTAGTGCGACCGATCCGAGAACAGGGTGACGGGTCCGTTCATGAGCGGTCAATTCGCCACGACGCGCGCGGCGGCACGAGAGGGGGCCGACAGAAGCCCTTGCTCCGGCTGCTCTCCCACGGAAAGAACCGCCGCATAGAGTCCCATCCACTGCCGGATCTGTCCGTCCAGGTTGAAGTCGCGCTCCACCCGCGCCCGCGCCGCCTTACCCATGCATCGGCGTAGCTCTGAGTCGCCTGCCAGCGTGACCAAGGCCGTCGCCATGGCTCCCGCCTCGCGAACGGGCACCACAAACCCTTCCACCCCGTCGGTTACCGCCTCGCGCATGCCGCCGCAATCGGTGGTGACGACGGGAATCCCGCAGGCCATGGCCTCGAGGACGGCGTTGGAAATCCCTTCGCTGTGGCTGGAAAGGAGGAAGGCGTCTGCCTGACGCACGCACTCCATGACTTTGTCCGGCGGCTGCTTGCCGAGCCACCTTACCCGGTCCTGCAAGCCGAGGTCGTGGATGGTGTAGAGCACCCGCTGGCGGTCCTGGCCATCGCCGATGATGTCGAACCGCACGTCCACCCCCACATCCGCCACCCGCCGAATCGCCAGCAACGCCCACTCGTGGGCCTTGGTCCAGTTCAAGTTGCCAACCGTGATGACGCGAAAGTGCCCGTTGGGGTTGGCGGGCGCGGGTCCCGGACTGAAATGCTGAGGGTCCACTGCCGGCCGGATGATCCTAGCCTTGGCGGGGTCCAGGCCCAAGGCCACCGCATCGCGGAGCGTGGCCTCAGAAACACAATGCACGGCCGCCGCCTTCTGGAAGGTCAGGGTGAGGCCGCGCTTGAGTTCCGCTCGCGCGGGGTTGTGCGGCGCCACGCTCACCTGGGACCCCCGGCAACTCACCACCACCGGGGTGCCCCAGTCGAAGACAGGCAAACAAGCCACCGCCGCCGAGTTCCAGGGAAAATAGACGGCGTCCCAAGAGCCATGCGTGAAGGGGAGCAGTTGGTTCCAACTCCGCAGCCTCTCCCCCCAGGACCGAGGTGCGTCCGCAGCGGAAACCAATCTGCAACCCCGCCATCCTGCCCGGGCGGCCAGGCCTGCCAACCGCGCCAGGCGCAGGAGCGGGTGTGCCTCCCAACCCGGCATCGGACACCAGCGCAACGCTGGGTTGGCGCCGTCCGGCGGTTGCGCGGAACCGATGGTCACTTCCACCCCGGCCGCGGCCAATCCCTCTACCAAGCGGCGTAGAAACGTCTCCGGCGGCCACGAAATGCCGGCCACCAGCAAGCGGAATGGCAGCGGCCGCGCACTCATGGCGTGGGTATTGACTGCGTCTCCAGCCACGCGGAGAACGTGAGCAACATCGACATTGTGTAGCCGCGTCCCTCGCCCAACGGGTCCGCGTGGAAACGCTCCAAGAGCGACTCTACCGCCAGCTTGGGCACCAAGTCGTGCAAACGTAGCCCGGGGCGCAGCAGCCACCGATGCAAGCCCGCGCGGCCGGCCTCGCCGCCGAACTGCACCTCCCAATTGCGCTCGATGACCTTGCTTCCGCTGAGCACACGCCCGGCCTTGTTGACCGCCCGCCGCGCCAGTCGGAGAGGATCGAAGTGGTCGTAGCGATAAAGATTCGCCCCATGTGGCTGCCAATCGATGCGGGCCAACTCCGGGGCGAAACGCTTCAGATAGTCAATCTGGAGTCGGCGACCGGCCACGAAGCTGGTTGGCACGGTGCCGAAGAAGTCGGCCAGCCGGGTGTCATAAAAGGGCAACCGGGGAAACGCCCCGGGTTGAAACATGCGCAGGCTCGCCAGCGTCCAGCGAAACGACCAGTGATCCGTCTTGAACGCCTTGACGCGGAAGTCCGGATCCTCGAGGTGGCCTAGGGGAGTCAGCCCTTCGGCGGCGAACTCGCGCAACCGGCCCTCGGGACTTTCCGGCCCCAAGTGCGGAGCGCACAAATGCTCCAAGAGCCAAGCCCTCCCCCGCTTCGCCATCTTCTTCACCGTGTGCTCCATCACCTCCCCATCTCCGATCTTCCTTCTGCCATCTTCCTTCTGCCATCTCCCTTCTCCTTGGCGCGCATGTCCCAGCCCCATCTCATCCAGCCACACATCCCCCCAATGAGCCGCGATCACATAGTCCGCCTGGGCTCCCAGTTCCTCCATCACGAACGCCTGGCGGCATTGCGTCACGTCTTGGAAGCCCTCCACCGCCCCCAGCACCGTCTCCAACCGGTCAAACAGATAGGGCTTGATGGTGAACGCTCGGAACGGCAGCCCGCGCGCGCCCGCCACCTCGCGGGCGATCCGCGTCTCAATGGAATCTCCGCTGTAGCCATACGAATAGCTCCACAACCGCCCCCCTTGCCTCTCGCCGCTTGCCTCTCCTCCCTCTTCCCTCACCTCTGCCACCGTGCTCCGCGAATCCAGCCCGCCCGAGATCGGGACCGCCACGCGCCCTTTTGCCAGCAATTCGCGCATCACCTCGCCGAAGCGCGCGCCGAACTCGTCCACCGTATCGTCGTAGCTCCGACGCTTGTCGGGGACATGGCGCCATTCCCAGTAGCGTTTGGACGCCAGCACTTGTCCTCCGGCATCCAGCACGGTGTGGGTGGCCGGGCGAAGCATGCGCACATCCCGATAGAACGTGCGGTCCTCCGGAAAGAAGCCGAACCCGAAGAACCCGGCCAGCGCGCTCCAGTCCAGTTCCCCAGCGGAGGCCACCGCGGCAACAGTGCGAAAGCAGGTGCCCAGCGCCGCCTTGCCCGCGCCTTGGGCAGAGTAGGCATGAATTGTCCCGAAGCGATCCGTCCAAGCGTGCCATTCCCGGCGGCTGGCGTCCCAAGCCAGCAAGAGGAAGTGCCCGTTGAGGTCGCTCGCGGGGCGGTCTCCCTGCACCACAGCAGAAATCGTCGCTTCTTGAGCCGACGGATTCCCAGTGCCGTAGAGTTCCCCCAGCAACCACACCCGCCAAGCTGGCGCGCGCCATTCTCGCAGGGGAAAGCCCTTCCACCCGGGAGTGGGGCCATGCAGGCACACTTCCCAGCGGACGTCCTTGGCCGACTCCGCCCAAGCCCCCCCGGATGTCCGCCCACCGCCGGCTGGCGCGCCGCCGAACCTCAGCAGCCAGTCTCCCGTGAAGGAAACGGTATGGGTTGACGTGTCCCCCATATCGCTAGCCGCCATTTAGACCCAGAATCTCCGCGTAGAGCGCCTCGTGGGCCGCGACTTCGCGCTCGATAGTATAATGGTCCAGCACCTGTTGGCGGGCCGCTTCGCCGAGTTCGCGGCGCAGGCCGGGGGACTCCGCCAACCGCCGAAGCGCCGCCGCCAGGGCCTCCGGCTCCTCCGGCGGCACCAGCAAGCCGCTCCGGCCGTGTTCGATCAGGTCGCGCGACCCCGGGATATCCGTGGCCACGCAGGCCTTGCCGCAGGACATCGCCTCCAAGAGTGCCACGGGGCAGCCTTCCATGCGCCACTTGGCCCAGGTGGGCAGCACGGCAATATCCACCTCCGCCAAGAGCGCCGGCACATCGCTCACCCCCCCCAGGAAATGCACCCGGTTCCCGAGGCCCAACTCCACGGCCAGCCGATGCAGCGAGGCCGTGTACGCCTCGTCCATCGGTTTCCCGGCGACGAACAACTCCACCCCCGGCACGCGGGCCAGGCTTTCCAGCAGCGTTGGGTGCCCCTTTACGGGTACTAGGTGGCCTACGCATCCCACCACGACCGCCTCTGGCTTCAACCCCAGGCGGGTTCGCAAGCCGAGGCTTCGATCCGTCTGCGGCTCGAAGCGATTGGTCACGACCCCCCGCGGCACCAGCCTCGCCTTGGCCCGGTAGCACCATAGGCCGAAGAACTCGCGCATCATGTCGGTGTTTTGCGCCGCGATCCGTCTCGCGAACAAAGACCGCACCCGCCAGGCGCGATCCTTCCAGCCCATGTTCTTCTTCGTGAAGACCCAGGCCTTGGCGCCCGCGAAGCGGGCGATAATCGGCTCGGTATAGTCGGAGGTATAGTGGAAGGAATGCCAAATCTGAAACTTGCGGGCGCGGAACGGCGCCGCGGCTCTTCGCGCGCGCATCGGCAGCGAAAGGTAGGGCCGGGCCGGAATCGCAAAAGGCGCCTCCAATAGCTCGCACCCCAAACGCACGACTTCCGCATCCAGTTCGCCGCCCTTCTTCAGCACGCACACCGCCGGCTGATACCTGGTCCGATTCAACCGTTCGACGATGTTCAACATCGCCCGGCCGGAACCCGCCGTGATGAAATTCGGAATTGTGAACAGGATCGAAGTCATCTACTGCAACGCTTGGGCTGCCAGAGACGCCTCTGCCACCGGTTGGCGGCGTTCCACGAAGCGGTCCTTCAAGCGAAGGAAGGGGGACTCGATCCATTTGTGGGAAACCCAGGCGCAGGCTATTGCCAAGACAACGTTCAACGGGAAACTGTTGATGATCCAAGTGCCTTGGCGGTTTAGGAACAGTTGCTGCCACAAATAGAGCGAGTAGCTCAGGACACCCAGCTTGACCATGAGGGGACGGTTCAACATGCGGCCGAGGATAGTCTGCGGCTCGGAGATCGAGGCATAGATGAAACACGCAATCGCTCCGTTCATGACCGACTGGGCCACCAGGAAGTTCAGGCGTGGCCTGCCCGACATGTACGCGTTCAGAGCCAGCGCCAGGAGAAACACCACGGCCGGCCATACTGAGCGCCGAACATAAACGGCCAGGGATGACCGATCCAGAACGCCGCGACAACCGGCCAGCAGGCAACCGGTGGCCAAGGCGTCGCAAACCGTGTGGAACTCCCACTTGATCCCGCTCAGGTGCTCGGGGAACCAGGCCCATGTAGCAAACCGCACCCAAGGCAGCGTCAGCACGACCAGAAGCGCTCCCCACAACGCGCGGCGCGGCCCTAAGAGCACCATGGTGGCGGGCCACACCAAGTAGAACTGCTCCTCCACCGAAAGCGACCAAATGTGTCCCAAATGCCACGAACGCTCCTCGGCCGAAAGGTAGTTGATGGTGTACGTCGCCGCCCGCCAGAGGTCCTGCGCCGGAAGCTGAGTCAGTCCGAGAGCCCACAGCAGCGCGATGCCTCCCAGAAAAGCGTAGAAGGCGGGGAAAATGCGCAAAGCACGCCGGATGTAAAACTGCCGCAAGGAAACCCGCCCATGCTTTTCCCATTCCCTCAAGAGCAACGTCGTAATCAGGAAGCCGGAAATGATGAAGAAACACCGGACCCCGAAATTCCCCACATCGCCCACAGTGTGAACCAACTTCCGCGGCAGGAAGCCCGCCGTACCCAGCAGGTGGCCAAAGAGCACGCACCCGATGGACAAAGCGCGCAGCCCATCCAAGGACGGGATGCGTGGGCGGGAGTCTTCCTGCGAGGGCGTGGTTTGGCTCACAGGTTTCCCTTCCCCCACCACTGCAGCGCCAGCAGCGTCCAGATGCCCCACTTGCAGTCCCGCTGACCGGAGAAATGGTCGTTCAGGTAACGGCGCAGCCCTTTCTGGTCGAACACGCCGGCCGGATACAGGTCGCCGCTCAACAATGTTCCCTCGGTCATGCGCCGGAGAGAGCCGCGCAGCCAATCGCCCAGCGGCACGGCAAACCCGCGTTTGGGCGTGGGGATGGCCTCGGAGGGAACATAGCGGGCCAGCGTGTCCCGCAGCACCGCCTTGCGTGTGCCATTGCGCATACCGTCGAACGGATCGCATCGCAGGCTGGTCTCCACCACCTCCCGGTCCAAGAGGGGCACGCGCACCTCCAAGCTATGGTGCATCGAGGCCATATCGACCTTCTTCAAGCCCCTTTGCAGTTGGCCGTAGAACTCCACCCGGCGCGAGTAATCCGCCAACTGCCGCCTGTCCCGGTACGCGCCGAATCGGTACAGATCGAAATCGCCGGGCAACCCGTCCAACCCCGGGGCGAGCATCGCCAGATCCGCGTCGCTGATCCGGCAGTTCACGCCAAAGTAGTAATCACCCGGCGTGCGCGCCGCGATCACCTCCGACTTCCTGGGCCCCACGCCCAACCGGCCCGCGTAGTACATCCCCTTGCGCACCGGCCAAGGCCAGCGAAAGTCCTCGCCGTTCCGGAGCAGCGATAACGGCCGCTCGTACCCGAAGAACAGCTCGTCTCCGCCGTCGCCGCTCAACGCCACCGTCACCTCCGTCTTGGCGAACCGGCTGACCTGCAAGGTCGGCAGGACGGAGAAGTCCGCAAACGGTTCGTGCTGCGCGGCCATCACCTCGGGGAGGCGCGCCAAGGCATCATCGCCCCCGGCCGCGTGCAGACGGAAATCGACTCCCAAGCGTCGGCCGTAGTTCTCCGCCGCCGCCGATTCGTCCTGCCACCAACCGGGATTCCCGATGGTGAAGGCCTTGAGGTCGGGGTTGGTTTGCTGCCGCGCGACGGCCGTCACCAGGGGCGAATCGACCCCGCCGCTCAGAAAGACTCCCAGCGGGACATCCGCAATCCGCTGGCGGCGCACGGCGTTGTGGAGCGCTGCGTTCACCGCTTCCGCAGCCTCGCCCCCCCGCAGCGTGGCCTCCGGCGACTCCGGCAGGCGCCACCAAGCCCGCATCTCCACTCGCCCGTCCGCCTGCACGCGCAACCAGGTGCCTGGCTCCAGTTGGAAAGTGTTCTCCAGCAACCCATACGGCGCGGGAAGGTGGTGCAGCCGCAAGTACAAGCGCAACACGTCCGGACGGACCTTGCCCAGTCGGCCCCAGGGAGACTGGAGCAACGCGTTGTATTGCGATGCGAAGACGATCCCCTTGCCGCTTGCCTCTCGCCCCCAATATAGCGGCTTGATCCCGGCGTGATCCCGCGCCAAGAGCAACTCGCGCTTCGACATGTCGTACCACGCGAACGCGAACATCCCATTCAAGCGCCCGATGGCCTCTGTACCCCAGCGGTTCAGGGCCTCGAGCAGCACCTCCGTATCGCTCCGCGAGCGAAATACCGCCCCTGCCGATTCCAATTCTCGGCGCAGCTCCAGATGGTTGTAGATCTCGCCGTTGAACGCGATCACCGAACGACCATCCCGCGACACCATCGGCTGGTGCCCCGCATCCGTCAGGTCTAGGATCGCCAGCCTCCGAAATCCCAACTCCAATCTCCCATCTCCGCTCGAAAAGTACCCCTCATCGTCCGGGCCCCGGCGCTGCATCAGGGAGGTCATTCGCCGCACCGCCTCCCCGAACCCGGGTGGCCGGCCCGTTCCCTCACACCTGACTATGCCCGCAATGCCGCACATGGAATCAACATTCCGGCCCAAATTGCTCTTCTCCAGCCAGATCCACATCCTGGCGCCACATGCCTCTTCGTTGCGCGTAATTATCCAGTACCAAGCGAGCCTCTGTGCGGGATGGATACCTTTTCGAGCGATGCGACAAGATTGTCGGGCCACGACGACCGATTGACGGCATTGTCATGCAGGTCTCCAAAGTACCTATACCCGCAGTCGCGCAGGACATTCAGGATGTCGTCTTGTCGTTTGCTCATCTCAATGACCACGACCGGATGATCGCGCTCCAAAACTCGCCGGGCACCCAGAAGCACATCGCAATCTGGTCCGTCGACATCAATCTTCACAAAGGAAACCTTGTCCAGTCTCTGGCGCGTTACTTCATCGTCAACCGACACAAACCGGCCATCGGACTGTGCTCCAGCCCCGCGTTTGATCACAATGCATCGGTCGCCGATGCGGTTCCTCCGCATGGACTCCTCAACGACCCTTCCAATCCCAGGTTCGATTTCAAAAGACAATAAGCGGGACGGAGGCCGCAGGGACAAGCAGACGATTGTACTTACGAAGCCATAGTTGGCACCGACGTCGATTGCGTCACCGCCCTTACGCACAATTGAACTCGCCAGACGGCAAATGCGGTTCTCGATTCCTGCTGTCTGGGCTTTTTGCAGCGTGCGCAGCGGTGCCGAGAATGAGAAATGGAGATCCTCCCAATCCACGTCGCCACGGCAGCGAAGACGTCGAACCATGCGAAGCTTCGCAGCAAGCGACCAAGGAAATGAACGCGTGTTCATAAATGGCAAACAGCACCTTGACAATTGAGTCGCGACTCTAGTCGAGGCCATTATTGGCGTCCACCATCCTCGGACCAAGCCACATCCTCTTCATCCTCCACCACATTCGTTCCACCCAGCGGTCGTGCTGGCACACCGACGACCGTGCTGTGTGCGGGAACGTCCTTCGTGACCACCGCCCCCGCACCGACAGTAGCATGATCGCCGATGGCAACGGGTCCCAGCACCACCGCATTCGCCCCCAAGGTCACCCGGTTTCCAATACGTATGTCCCCGGGGCCCATCGCTTTGCCTTGTCCGATACAATTGCCTCCGGTAAGCGTCAACCGCTCCCCGGCTACCGTGTAACCGTTCACCACCACACCGAGCGAAGGATGCAGCACGCGCAAGCCGCGCCCAATATCAGCCCGGTAATTGATCTCGTGCCTTTCGGTCAGCATGCCGAGCAGAATGAAGCCCGGCAAGACCAACAGCCGGATCAACGTGTAGGATTCCCCGAATAGCAGAAACAAGCACCGGTCTAGTCGATACGAGATAGTCACTCCAGGCCCGTTCGCAAGCCAGATCGTGAGCCAGCGCCACCAGCGGCCATTGACCGCCAAGCCCAGTTCGTGCCCGAGGAACCCGAGTTGCGCGAACGCTGCGGTTATGTCCATCGGACCTCGGATGGGGCCTCCAGAAAGGGCAAATGCGGGGAGCACCGACTCTACCCCATCTCCAACTCACGCAGTTGCTGCTTCAGTTTGGCCACCGTTCCGCCGGGGCTGACGCGCGGGAGCAGGAAGCGGTTGCAGGCAGGCGTGATGAAGCCTGGCTGCGTGGTAAAGGCGGCTTCGTAGCCAGCGGCTTCGACCTCCCGCGGGGAGTCGTCGCTGAAGTCGCCGTTTGGGTAGGCAAAGAACCGGCACGGCTTGCCAATCTGACGCTCGATTTCCGCCTTGGACTCCACCAATTCCAGCCGCCGGATCTCTGGGTCCTGCGCGGCATGATGGTTCTCGTGGTCCACCCCGTGGCTGCCGATCTCGAAGCCTTCCGCGGACAATTGCCGCACCTCGTCCCACGTCAACATCTGGAGCGACGGAAAGCCGCTCAGAATCCTCAGTGACTCCCCTTCCGGGAACTGAGCCCGGATCTCCTCCATCGTCCTTCGCTGATCTGCTGCCCGCATCCGCTTCATCGGAAACCGGATCGCCTGAAACGCAACTTCCCGCTCTTCCCTCGTGCCCAGGGGCCACCGCTTCCCTGCCACTTCCACCGCCGGTGCCTCCCCCTTCAAGATGAGCAGCGACAACTCCACCGTCCAGATCATCCCTTGCCGTCCCAACGCGCCGGTGGACACGAAAATCGTCGCCGTCATCCCGCGCTTTCGCAGTTCCTCCGCTGCAAGGAGGTTGTTCGCGTACCCGTCGTCGAAGGTAATTCTCGGACTCCCGCTGATCGATCTCGCCACCTCTCCACCGACTCCCGTATGTCGCTTTTGTGCTGCCAGAAACTCCACTTGCTTGCCCCACTCCTCTTGCATATGCAGGTTTCGCTCCACACGACCGTCTCTGCTATGCGTTCTAATACCATGGAAGCATATCGCCGTATCCCGCATTATCGTTGCTCCGACTCCACGCGGGAGTCGGCTCCAAGGTTCCTGAATCACATCTAGATTCACAAGCGCGGCTACTTTTGGCACACGAACATCATCATGTGCCCATAATGGGCGCATATTCGCTCGGGGGCGTTTTGACACCATCGGGAAAACAGGCTCTGTATGCGATATATAAAGAAGCCGTGTTTGTGCAACCATGCCCCAAACGTGTAGTCTCTGGTCACGCCAGCATAAAGAGCATAGGGATATAACTCAACCACGCTGCAACCAGAGGTTTCGATATAGCGCTTGAACTCGGTTACATCGTAGTAGTATTGATAAAACCGAAAACCGTTGTCGAGACACTCTGACATGCCCTCAGGACTGCGCTTGAGCACTTGTTTCCGGCGCCGGTTTAAAAGGGGAACTGAAACCAGACCAACGCCCCCTGGCTTCAACACCCGATACATTTCCCGTAGCCCGGACAGCGGCCCCTCCATGTTGTGCTCAAAGACACCGATCGAGATATAGCCGTCATACGTGCAGTCTGCTACGTTCAGATGATCAATGTCGTCGACACGCACCTTGAGCGATGGCATGGTTTCGTTGACGCGCCTCACGGTGTCGTAGGCGTAGTCCACTCCTTCAACGCGGTAGCCGCGTGCCTGCAACCCGCACACCAGTTGTCCGACCCCGCATCCAGCCTCGAGAATGAGCCCTCCACGCGGTAACCGTCTTTCGAAGATGTCATCGAATCCATCGACATGGCCTGCCGAGTATTGGGCGTACACGTCGCTCAGGGTTTTCGCAGACCAGCGCGCCTCCCAGTGCTCGCGGGTGTTGCCCAAAGGCCTGAACTGGGCCAAGCGCTTGTTGACTTTGCAGTACATCCCTGGGTTGCCGATTGCAGTGATGCGGCGTCACGTATGACGCGTTATGGACGATCCATGAGACTGAGCTGCTGTCATCGACCTACCTTCACTTGACGTGGCAGCGTTGTAGCTAACGCTGCTATGCCTCCAATGGTGTTCACTTGCGATTACCATTCGCGCACATGTAGGCGGACGCCCTATTGCAAACACGTCGCGTCCTCCAACGCACAACGGTCCCAGATTCGTACTACGCCATAGCCATCCTTGATTGGACACAGCGATGCCCGCACCCAAGGTATACTCACCCTCTGGCAGCGCTAGTTTCGGAATCCGACATTCCACAGCGTGATCACCTGCTTGCAGGCTGAGCCTGAGCCCAGAATCCAAAACCATAAGCCGCTGCCTGTAGGAATCCCACACATCGATGACAAACGACGCTGCTTGAATGGCCTTGGTTGACTTGTAGCGAAGCACCATTGTGACATCGTCCCAGGTGGCTATTGCATTTCCGCCGGAAGGCCCCGCGTTAGCAACCTCGAACGCCATTATGTCGATGCCCTCCACTTGCTGCTCTGCTTTGCATCCAACGTAGCTATGAAGGCCAGAGGCCCCATTCTGCGGAACAAACAAGGTGCGCACGTATTGTTGGATTACGGCCTCCGAACCACCTTCAACCATCAACCGTCCTCCACTGAGGAGCAGACAACGATTCGTTAATGATGCGATGGACGCGAGATTGTGAGACACAAACAGCACAGTACGCCCTTGGCCGGCGACGTCTTGCATTTTGCCGAGGCATTTTTTCTGGAAGGCGGCATCGCCGACGGCGAGGACTTCGTCCACGATGAGGATTTCAGGCTCGAGATGGGCGGCGACGGCGAAAGCGAGGCGGACGTACATGCCGCTGGAGTAGCGCTTGACCGGGGTGTCGATGAATTGCTCGACTTCGGAGAAGGCGACGATTTCGTCGAACTTGCTCCGGATCTCGGCCTTGGTCATGCCGAGGATCGCGCCGTTGAGGTAGATGTTCTCGCGGCCGGTGAGTTCAGGATGGAAGCCGGTGCCCACTTCCAGGAGGCTGGCGATACGGCCCTTGACGCGAACCTCGCCGCTGGTCGGAGCGGTGACGCGGGAGAGAATCTTGAGCAGGGTGCTCTTGCCGGCTCCGTTCCGCCCGATGATGCCGAGGACCTCGCCTTGCTTCACGGAGAAGGAGACGTCCTTCAACGCGTAAAGCGTTGAAGGGAAGGATGAAGGATGAGACTTGAAACCTGAAATGGGGGCGGTTTCAGGTTTCAGGTTTCGGGTTTGATGCCTTGTTTGGCCGATTTTGGCCAGCGGATCCTCCTGGCCGCGGAGGCGGGCCCACCAGCGGCCCAGGTCGTCCACGAGGCGGCCGGTGCTGAGGGTGCCCAGGCGGTACTCCTTGGAAAGGTGGGAGACTTGGATGACGGAGTTCAAGGGAGGGATGAAAGCTGAAACCTGAAAGCTGAAGGCTGAGGGGGTTAGTTTTCGGCCCGGAGGCGGGCTTTCACTTTTTTGGACATGGTGACGAAAATGGCAATGAGTTCGTCCGCTTCGCGAAGAAGAGGGGTGACGCGGCCGGAATCCACGCCGCATTCTTCGTGCAGCAGTTCCAGCCAGAGCAGGGATTCATCGGCTTCCTGAGCGCATTGTTCCGCCTTGGCAATGAACTCTGCATCGCTACGGGCGCGCGCCGCCTCGCGGTAGTTGGCGGCGACGGAGGTGCCTGAGCGCAGCAGTTGCTTGCCCACCACTTGCGCTTCGGGCTGTCCCTTGGGCAGGGTGCAATAAAGGCGAATGACGGTGGACGCGAAGGCCTTGGTCCGGAGTCTGAGATCCTCCTTTGGACGGCTAGAGTTCATCGCGACTGAAGGGTGAGACTGGGGGTCATTTCAGGTTTCGAGTTTCAACCGCTTTCCTCAGGTTTCCAGTTTCAGATTTCATCCCTCCTCAGACGGTATCCATAAACGTGCGTTCGACGTGGTTGAAAAGGAGGACGCCGGCGGTGAGGATGAGGGCGGTGGCGGCGGCGGTCAGGCCCAGGTGGCCCCAACTGAAGGTGCCGGTGCCGAGGAAGGCGTAGCGGAAGGTCTCGATGACCGGGGTCATGGGGTTGGCGAGCATGATCCAGCGGTATTGGTCGGGGATGCGGGAAAGGGGGTAGATAACGGGCGTGGAGTACATGAGCAGTTGCACGCCGAATTGGACCAGGTAACGGAGGTCCCGGTACCGGGTGGTAAGGGAGGAAACGATGATGCCGGTGCCGAGGCCGAGCATGCCCATGAGCAGCACCAGCACGGGCAGGAGGGCTAGGGCGGCAGTAGGCCGGATGGCGGTGCCCTTGGCCAGGAAGTAGAGGTAGAAGCCCAGAAACAGGCCCAACTGGATGCCGAACTTGATGAGGTTGGAGATGACGATGGAGAGCGGCACGGCCAGGCGCGGGAAATAGACTTTGCCGAACATGCCGGCGTTGGCGATGAAGGTCTCGGAGGTCTTGCTCAAACACTCGGCGAAGTAGTTCCACGCGGTAATGCCCGAGAGGTAGAAGAGGATCTTGGGCAGGCCGTCGGTGGAGAGCTTGGCGATGTTGCCGAAGATCAGGGTGAAGGTGAGGGTGGTCAGGAGCGGTTGGATGACGAACCAGAGCGGGCCGAGCACGGTCTGCTTGTAGGTGGCGACGAAGTCGCGACGGACAAAGAGCATGACCAGATCGCGGTAGCGCCAGAGATCGGCGAGGTGGAGGTCGAACCAGCCAGTCTTGGGCCGGATAACGAGGGTCCAGTCGCCGGATTCGCTGGCGGCGGCGTTGCCGTCGGAGTCCGGCGCAGGCAAGGCGGCGGCGTTGCCGGGCAGGGCGGAGAGGGGCTGGGTTTCCGTCATGAGGAGGAGTGCGGGAGGATCACTTGATCAGGCGCCCGGAGGGGCGATGCGCACCAAGCTCGGGAGGCGCTGCCGAAGCGCCTCGGCCGCGGCTTCGAGCGAAGGGTGACCCGAGATGACGAATTCGAGGCTCTGCTGGCCCAGGCGCCGCCGCCCCACCCAGGCAGCGCGGAGGCGCTCGGCTTTCTTTGACCACCACATGCCGGTCTGCCGCTCGGCGCCGTCCTCCCACTGGCAGAAGAAGACGTGCAACGGACCTCCCGTGGAACCGAAGGTGTACTTACGGAAGGGAAGTTGCATTCCCTGGACGTGGAAGAGTTCCGTACCGGCGTCCTCGATTTGGCGCAGGCCGGAAGCGGTGAGGCAGACATCCGGGCGGTGTTGGCGGGCGGAGATGATGGAGGCGATGGACTTGGGGTTCCAGCGGAAGTAGTAACCGGCCCAGACGGTGGCGTCGTCCAGCGTCCATTTACCGCATTGGCCGACATCGTGCCGGAGGTTCTTGGTGACCTTGTCGTTGATTTCGATGGGGCTGTAGGTGGGAGCGTTGGTAGGGAAGTTGGCGGACCAACGAAAGGCGCCCTCCTGTTTGATTTCGTGGGCGCGATACCAGGCCTCAGTGGCCAGCAGGGTGAAAATGCTCCAGACGCCGACGGCGAGGAGGTAGCGGCGGGTGGCAAGGAGGGCGGTGAGGGGCATCGGGCTGGAGGACGCGGGAGCGCGAGCCGCGGGCGGCGAAGCCCAGCGTTGGAGCAGGGTGGCAACTCCCCAGAGGACCAGGAAGCAGGCCACGGTGATACTGAATCCGGCGGGGTCGTGCCACTTGTTGAGCACCTCGGGGCCGTGCAGGCTGGCCTGCCAACTGAGGATCAGAGTCCGCACCACGTTGAAGAAGAAGGCCAGCAACAGGTTGACGGCGATCAGCCCAAGCCGCCAGCCGGCCTTCATCCGGTACAGCTCGCCCAGCAGCAGCGCGGTCAGCAGGCTGGATTGGAGGGAGCGGATGCCGCTGCAGGCTTCGTCCACCCCCAAGGTACCGGTTTCCAGTTCGATGAGGTTGCCCCGTTGCATGGCGGGGATGTCGATCCAGCCGAGAATCTCGACCGTCAGACCCGAGACCACCTTCATGAGCCCCTGAGTCAGACCTTTCTCGATTTTCCAAGGCCAAACGACCGCCACGAGAATCAGCGCCACCGGGAAGGCAAAATGGCGAACCCAGGAGCGGCCGCCCGCCAGCCAAGCAACGTAGAGAGTGATGGCCACGACGTTGGAGGTGTAGACCCAACTGAGAAGGGGCCAGTCGGGATTGATTTCGTAAACCACCCGCAGCGGCAGCAAGAACAGCACCGCGAGCGCCACGGGGCCGCTGAGCCACGTCCGGTTGGGCTCAGCCACCGGCGTTGGACGGTGCATCCAGCGTAACCAGAGGAGGAATGCCGCGAAGACCGGGACGAAGTAACCGTAGGCGTACTGCTCGCGGGTGGCCCATTGGTTGCTGAGCAACCGGATGAGGTCCGCCCACAGAACCGCGAAGAGGAGCGAGGGCATCCAGAGCCTGACTTTAGCGGTGGGTGTCTCCACGCTTGCCGGAGGGGAGGACTCGAGAACGGCGTTCGACATGAAAGCTGAAGGTACTGCTCGGACGATGAAGGGACGATGGCGGGGCACACTCCGTGCCGGTCGATTCGCACCGCTCCATTCGTCTGGCGCGATCTAGCGTCTTGGCCGTCCAACGGCCGAACTGCCCTGCTTGGCCGAGGCCCCGGGGACGCACGCGCGTTCCCGGCGCTCGGACAGAACCCTTCCTACCCCACCTGCACTGACCATTCCCACCTCAACCCCTGACCACCGCCCGTTGACCGAACCCGCTCCATAGCCTTGCCGCCACTCTCAAGCGGTTGGGGAATACCCCGCGTGCTTGTAGTAGTAATACGAGCGTGAACTGGTATCGACTTGGTTCAGAATGACCCCCAGCACACGGGCATTCCGCTGGTAAAGCTGATTCAGCGCGATGCGCACCTGGATGGCCCGGGAGAATTGATTGCGGACGACAAACAGCGTGCCATCCATCTTGGGCGCGAGCGTAGCGGCGTCATCGGCGGCGAACACCGGGCTGCTGTCGATGATCACGTAGTCAAATTGCTCGCGCAGGCGGCCGAGCACCGCCTCGAAGGTGGAGCCGAGAAAGAGATCGCCGCAGTGTCCCTCGGCTTTGCCAGCGGAGATGAAGGTGAGATTGGGGAGGCAGTTAGTCCGCAGGACCTGCGGCAGCTGGCCCGGGTCGCGCAGAACCTCCGCCAGGCCCGGACCACGAGAGAGCCCGAGCAATTCGTGCAGCCTGCCGCGGCGAAGGTCGGCATCCACCAGGACCACCCGCGAGCCGCCCAAGGCGAGGGTCCGCGCGAGATTGGCGGCCACCGTGGACTTGCCTTCATGCGGCAGCGCGCTGGTGATTAGCACCAAGCGGGGGCGCTCCGCTTCAGCCGCCATGAACAGCAGCGCGGAGCGCAGGCTGCGGAAGGCTTCCGCGTACTCGTAGCGCGTATCGTCCGCCTGGAGCAACGGGAGGGTCGATACGCCTTTGAGAGTGCGAACCACGGGCACGTGACCGACCAAATTCTGGCCGAGGCGTTCATTCACATCCGTTTCGGACGTCAAGCGGTCGTCACGAACACCGAGTAGAAGGATAATGCCCAACCCCAGACCCAGGCCGCCCACCCCGGCCGCGACCAGAGTACGGATCTCGCTGGCGTAGGTTCTTTCGGCAAGCTGGGCGGGTTGCAGAATCGAGAGGGTTTCCTGGTCAATGTTGCGGCTGATGCCGATGTTCTGCACCAGGGAGCTGAGACGGTCATACACGCCCTGCAGCCGCTGCACGTTGAGGCGCAGGCGATCCGCCTCGGCGATCTTGGCGTTGGCCTCGACGACCTTGGTTTCCCACTCCTTGATGGAGGTCATCAGGTTCTGCATCTTGAGCTGGTTGGCCTGACGGGCGGCAACCCGTTGTTCGGCACGTTGTTCGCGGGACAACCGCTGGGAGACTTCGAGCTGGCGGCGGAATAGCTCGATAACCTGCTCGCGCTGCTGGATCTCGTTGTCGAGCTTGACGATTTTGGGATGCTTCGGGCGGAGATTCTGACTGAGCTTCTCGCGCTGTGCCTTCAACTGCTCGAGCTCGCTGTGAGCGTTCACGGCGGCTTGGCGATCCCCGCCTCCCCCGGTCGGCGAGGAGGCCGTGGCGCGCAGGACGCGCTCGAGCCAATCGGCCGGGGGGTTCGCGGTGTCGTTTGTGGAGGCCGGCTCGTCGAGGGGGGTCGCCTCCATCAGGCGGTTCTCAAGCTGGAGGTCGGACAGTTGCGTCTTGAGTCGGGTCAGGTAGCCACCCGCCACCGCGCTCTCTTCGCGCATCAAGGCCAGGTTGTTGGTGCGCTGGTAGGCGATCAGGGCGTCCTGCTCGATCTGCATGTCCCGTTCCTGCCGCTGCAATTGCTCCGAGACGGAGGCAAGGGTGTCTCCGGAAACCACTTTGCGGACGTTGCGCTTATACTCCAAATACTCCGTCATCAGAGCGGCCAGATAGGCCTGCGCGAAGGCCCCATCAGCGGCGGAAGCTTCGAGGGTGAAGACCGAACTCTTCGGGGCCATCATCGCCCGGATTTGAACAAGCAGCGGTTCACCGTCCTTCCCCAAGGGAATCGCCACGCCGTTGGTGGCGGCGCGAAGGCGGGCCAACGCCATTTCGCGAAGGGTGCCGCTCTGAAGCAGTTCGGTTTGGGTGCCGACGGCGGTCTGGACATCCTCTTGAAACAGGGAACTCTCCGGAATGCGCAGTTTGACGGTTTCCCACATCCGACCGCGAGAGACGAAGGTGGCCGGCATCTGGCGCACGTACAACGCGGCGGAACCGAGCGCCAAGACCAGCGTGAGCACCGGCAGCCACCAGTACTTCAACAGACAGGCGAGCACCCGCTTTACCGGCAACGGTGACGCTGGCGCGCCGTCTCCCTCCGAGGTGGGAACGACCTGCCAATCAGGGCGCACTGCAGGTAGAAGCGGTTCGTTCACGGGGTATGATGGAGGGGTTGGGCAGGAGGCATGCGCGGTTGCGGTTTAGAAACGGATCAATCGCTCGGGCACGAAAATGAGATCCCCGGCTTCCAACGGCAGGTCGGATTCGGTCTTTCCCCGCTCCAGAATAGCCCCCACGTCCACCGTGAAGACCTTTTCGGGACCGCCGGGGACGAGAGGCTTGCGCGTGACCCGCACCTTCGTCTTGTCCGCGTAGTCCCCAAATCCGCCGGCACGCAGAATGGCTTTGCTGAGGGTCAACACTTCGTCGCTCGGGATGTCCTGCGGACCGGCGGCGCGCACAGGCCCCACCATGTAGACCTTGCCCCGGCTGCGGGTCATCAGGTCGACTGCGAGGATGACGGTAGCATGGTAGTAATACTCCTTTTCCAGCTCGGTCTTGAGCTCCGCTGCCAGTTGGGCGCAGGTCTTGCCCACGACGTGGTGACGTCCGATAAGGGGCACCTCAACCTCGCCCGAGTCGGTGATAAACAGGGGCTTGGATTCGTCCTGATCCTCGACGATGCGGAAGCTGAGGCGATCACCGATAGCGAGCTTGTACTTGTTGTCCAGCGCCTCGGTGCGGTTGGTTGCCGCGGGAGCGGTGGCATTGGTGGCGGTCAACCCGATTCCCGGCGCGTTGGTGAGGGCGGCTGGTTGAGACCAACCAGTGAGCAGCCCGAGCAAACAGGAGACCACGGCAAACCGCGGCAGCCACGCCAGGCCATGGCGCCCAAGGATGGAGGCGGGCATCCTCCTCCATCCCGGGAGGTGGTGTTCATCTGCAAAGACTGGTTTCCTCGTGCTCATCGTAGCGCGTATGAAAACTGCAATCCCACCACGTTCTGGGTGTAGTCCCGTCCCTCGAGTCCGGAGGTGCGGAAGGTAACCCGGTAACTGAGACTGCCCGTCAACTTCTTGGTGATCGCGTAGCCAGCGCTTAAGGAGGCGCCGTACCACTCGTAATTCTCGGTTCCCGCCAAACCCAAGGTGCCTCCCGTAGTCTTGCCGTTTTCCCAGAACGCGCCCGTCTGGAGGCTAACCTCCTTGATAAGGTTCCATACCAAATTGGGACGGACGTACCACACCTCGAGCCCGTCCGATTGAATCCCCAATCGCACCTCGTGTCCCGCGCTCAACGACCAATTCAGCCACTCACTAGCCTGGTGTTTCAGAGTCAGGTCCGCGTACCAGCTGTGTTGTTGCGATGCTTCTACCCGCACTAATCGGCTGGTTTGGGAAAAACTGTAGACGGTGTAGCCAACCCGGGGGGAGATCGTCAGCGCGCTGCCGGTGCGCCATTCGCCATAAAGACCGGCGTTGTAACTGATATTGTCGTTCAGCAACTTCTGGTCGTAGCTGGTGAACGCCGCCCCACCCTCGATGCCGGAAGTGAGGTCGGGATGAAGCCGTGCGCCAAGGCGGGCAATCACGTTTTCCGTGCTCCGGTCCGTCTGCTGGAACTCTGAGGAGGTTGAAAACGAGTTCAAGTGATCGTAAGCCAGGGTCGGCGTCAAGTCCTGCAGGTCCCACGTTCCGGACAGGCCGGCGGTATTCTGAAACGTCCCGTACATTCCCGTCCCTGCCACCGCCGATTCCTGAGCTGATTGCTGTTGGTACTGGAAGCGGTCATGGACATTGACGTAAATGTCATTCACGGCGAAGTCGAACGAGAGGCCTGAGCCGGTCTGCACGTACCAACTGCTGAGTTCGTCGTGGTCCAGATACTTGTTATAGCCAACCCCCACGTTGAGAGCGAGCAAGCGGCGCTGGGTCAGCGGGTACGTTGCGTTCAGGCCCAGCATGGGCCGGAAAATGAAGTCGTCCTCCGCCTCCCGGCCGGAGGTGGTCACGTTATCGTTCCACTCCACGTTGATCGAAGGAGTCAGTAAGAGGCGGAAGTCCCCGTACTTGAGGGTGTAGGGCTGCGAGTCGATAGCGGAAGCGCGGGGCAGGCCTGCGGGTTGAGGTGTTGTCGTGTTTCGCAGCGCTTCCTGTGCTACCGCCTCGTGGCCGACCAGCAGCATGATCGCGAGGCCGACGGTTGGGGCGGCGTCAACCAGGGACCGGTGTGGCCCAAACGTGGGTGGCAGGCTGCGCGGTCCGTTTGGTGCGTTCACAGAAGGCAACCAATGGCGCCGGAGTTGGACTTTCGGCGCGGCCGTGTCAGACCTGCCCTCCCGGTCCAACGCAACGCCCCCCGAATCGTGGTTCCCCAAGGGAAGAGCCTCCCCGCTGATCCCGGCGGTAGCGGAGATCTGGTTCGCTCGACAGAGATGTGACGGTTGGGCTAGAGGCATGCTTGTGCTGCCGCCGCGGCATGGGCTGAGGTCTGCAACTTGATCTTCCAGGCACTTGGCGACAGGACGGGAGTTGTGGGGGCCTTGGCGGCCCGATCCCGCGAGCCTCTCCCCTTGTCGCCTCGGGCCTTGGTGACCGGCTCTTCTCCCATCGGTGGAGCATATGGAGGGTAAAGCCCCACCTTGGGGGGGACTTCGGCGGGCGCGTCGGCGATTTGCCCCGCGGACGACATTCCTCGTTTCGCGGTGTTCTTGCGCCATTGACTGGGACTGACGCCAAACCGCTTCTTGAAGCACGTGTTGAACAAACCCCAATGATGGAAGCCGCACTCCTCGGCCACGTTGTAGATCTTCGCGCTCGGATCCTGCAAAAGGGAAATGGCTTTGACCAGGCGCAACTCCATCTTCAGCGCAGCCACTGAGATCCCAAAATAGCGATGGAAGAGGCGATTTAGATGACGCCGACTACAGGCGAACTTCCGGGCCAGGTCGTCGATCGAAAGGCCCTGTAACTCCTCCGCTGAGAGCTTCTCGAACACCTGCAGCACATGATCGTCAATAGCCGAAGAGGCGTTGCGCCCCGCGCGAGCCTGATCGAACTCGGTCGAGAGAATGGTGGTGACGACCTTCAGCAGGTGCCCGCGATGATCGAGGCTCAACTGGGGCGGGAGATCGGCCAGGAGCCGTTGACATTCCTGGGCAACCCCGCCAGTCGCCGGATAGCGCCGCGCGCCTTTGATGCCTTGGGCCACAGCCCGAAGCAAGGGGATCTCCTCCGCAAGGAAGAGTGGGTATAATTGCTCCACCCGCACGGAAAACCAATGAAACAACAAGTCCTCTTCGCCCCAAGCAGTAAGCTTCCCATCCGTCTCCCCATTGAGAACCAACACGTCACCCGCCTGCAGATCTTCCCTCGCGCGCCCGCCGGACCAAGTCCCGGCACCTTGCACCGGGAACACGAAGCCCAATCCTGCGTCACCGGAGCTAGGCCACTCCTCTTTGCGGGCGAGCTTTACGAGCCTGAGATTCAGGTAATCATAATATTGCATGCAGATCCTCCTTCGCACAGCCGCCCCGGGTAGTGGTGGCCGCTGCGGTCCCGGCTGGTCCTATCGGCCACGCGCGGCGATCGTGCCTGACCGGGCTGGCTCATGTCCGCCACTCCGGACCGGACTCTGGTAGCGTGCATTCCCGCGTGTGCCGACGCCCCGAACACCGTCGGGGTTTGAGTGCGTTTCCCCACGACACAGCACTGACACACGATTGGGACACCATTCATCATAACTCGGACGAGCACGAGCACGCCAAGGCTCTTGTATAGAAGTGCTGATACCGATAGTGCCGACTATTTCCCACCTAGTTGGCCTTCCCCTACTCCGTTAAGCCAACGTTAGGACTCCACCGCCACACGGCGGCCTTTCGTTTCCATCGAAAGGAACTTCTCTCCATAAGCAACATGCATGCCATTCTCTTCGTGGCAGCACAGGAGTGGTTTGTCTGGGTGAATGCATTGCATTCACCACCAGTTGTTTGCGTTTGTCCAGTATATATACTAATCGTCCACATCACATGATGTATTTATGTTTTAAGTGTTAAGGATTCCGACATGCAATTCCAGTGCCGCGCCACCCTGCGATCCTGAGCACGTCGCATGCTCTTGAAAGCCAATCGCTAAGAAGAACGAAGACCAAGGCTTGACCCGGTGTAAACCAATCCGACACGCAATGGTTGGTTTTACAGGTCCTAAAGCACCTCGAGCGACGCCAGCGGGTTCTCAGGTACGGTCCAACCTGCAGGAGGATCGACGCACTAGACCAAGGGTGCTCCCCTTGTCGCGTTTCTCTTGCCTGGTCTGCTTTCACGGTCGTCATGACACCACCCCACACTCCATCTGCCTGACTCCTTCGGGTATTTCCGCGCCACCTCCAGACTCGCGAGGAAGTAGTACCACACACCTTCCCCACCAATCGTAAAGCGCCGCTGCCCTATCAGGTATTACCCCATACTAACTTGGCATGGCCAGAATCAGAAAGGCATGTTTAGGACATATGCACACACAAATCGGCCCACTCCATGGTTAAGCTTGTTTGACTTTGCGAACTGCGAATGCAGCCGTGCAAGCGAGGTTGAGAACCGGGATGCGCAAATGGGTGAGGCCTCGGTCTCTCCAGTCGCGTGGCATGAATGAAGTTGGCAGCGTCCGGAGAAAATGACTGCTGTTGGCGTCTTCTGGCCGACCTGTGCGAGATCCCAACCGACGGGTTGATCAGACCATGGTGGATGCCTTGGGCGGACGCATTCCCCCCGAGCGGTGGGTTGTCCCTCTGGTTATGCCCAGAGAGCGACCACGGTTCGGATTCCTCCTTGCCTGGTTCGGCTTGAATCGCCGAGGAGAACCAAGCCTGGCCGATGTCCCGTTTGGAGGCACCGGGACAAGGAGGGTGTACGGAAAGCACCCTTGAGAACTCGGAACGCGCCATCCGTACCGCCTGAGGGGTGGCCTCCTTGGGCTTGCCACCGGTTATTGCAACCGTTTTGACATCAACGAGATGCACATCACAAAGCCAGATTCAATGTCACTTGGCGTTCCAAACGGATTGGCGGGTCTGAGGTCGGCATTCCGGCTGCGTATGTCATTTCCACGATGTTCGTGCAGTGTGCCAACCGCCTTCGGTTCTCAGCCCTCCAAGGCCGCCTTGGATCGTTGCTGCTGCTCATGGCCTTGCAGATGGGGTGGACGGGTCGGGCAGGCGAGACCGTCGCGCTGGAGTGGGATTCCAGCCCCAGTTCGAACGTGGCGGGATACAGGCTCCTTTGTGGCACTGAAAGCGGCCAGTACACGCGGATTATCGATGTTGGACCTGCCACTTCCGGGACGGTAACGGGCCTTGAACCGGGCGTGACGTACTACTTCGCTGCCGCCGCGTATAGCGACGCGCAACTTGAAAGTGCGCCTTGCCCGGAGATCAACTATACGGTCCCGTTGCCGCTCGAAGTGACGTGGACAGCACCCTCCGCGATCATCTACGGCACTCCGTTGGGCAGTCAGCAACTCAACGGCGTCGCCAATGTGCCGGGGAGGTTCTCGTACGTTCCGGAGGCCAACACGTTGCTGCCGGCAGGGGGGGGACAGACGCTCTCCCTCATTTTTGTCCCCGACGACCAAGCCACCTATCCCACGGTCACCAACTCGGTGTCGATAGATGTTCTGCCTGCGCCGCTCTCGGTCACCGCCAAGGCTCAGACCAAGACTTACGGAACGCCTGACCCGGCTGTCACGGTGGACTTCGCCGGATTCGTCAACGGTGACACACCGGCATCCTTGAGCGGAGCACTATCCTTCACTCGCGCTCCGGGCGAGAACGTCGGCACGTACGCGGTCATTCCTAGAGGCCTGACCAGCCCCAACTACTCCCTGAGCTTCAACCCCGGCACCCTCACAGTCGCCAAAGCAGCATTGTCCATCGTGGCAGAGAATGCCAGCCGTCCCAAGGGATGCACCAATCCGCCGTTCACGGCCACCGTCGCGGGTTGGGTGAACGGGGACACTCTGATGTGCCTCGCCTCTTCGATCACCATGAGCACCGAGGCAACCGCCGCAAGTCCAGAAGGCGCTTACCCGATCCACATCGCCAGTGGCACCAACCCTAACTACAACATTACCTGTGTCGAGGGCACCCTCATCGTCACCCCCCCCCAGTTGTGGGCGCTGGTGCTGTCAGAGTCGGAGTTCCGCCTGCGATTGGGTGGTGCCAAACAAGTGCAGGCCAGCGGCCGATACACCGATGGCACCCTCCAAGACCTTGCTTCTGCCGTGATTTGGTCCTCGTCTGATCCGTCGGTGGCCAGCGTGGACGCCAGCGGTTTCGTCAAAGGCATGAGGAAAGGCACCGCCACGCTGACCGCAACAGTGGGCCTCGTGACCGCTTCCACCACCGTGACAGTAACCCAGTTGCGCCTGGAGTTGGTGCGAAAGCAAGCCCAGCAACTCTCGGCCGCAGCCGCTTCCGTCTCCGAGCTTCCGGAATTTCCGACGTGGACTGTCTTTGGCAGCGCCGGCATGGTTTGCGTCATCGAAGCCACTACCGACCTGGTTGCCTGGGAACCTATCCTCACCCTCACCTTGACGGACGATTCCACCACCTTCGTGGACGAAGCTGCGGTCACGCTTCCCAACCGGTTCTACCGAGCGATACTCTCCGAATGAACGACCTGTGGCCCTCCGTGAATCAACCGCCTTTCGGGTGGGCTTGTTTCGGATGGGTGGAACTCAAAATCGGGGGATACTCTGGGTCAGTGGTGTTGAGTTTCGAGGTCGGTGGGCTGGCTTGCTGGCTGTCGGCGGTGCGGACACGGTAGCGCCGCTTCTGGCGGCCGCACAGTCCCTGCGCGCGCAGGGGCAGACTCCTAACCCTGAATCCAACGATTAGGTCCCCTCAAAATGGCTGGATTTGATTTGCCCACTCTTGGCTGGTTTCGACCCGCCCGGTGACACCCATCAGCCGTTGGAGGTCCTCGTCCCGCGCCAAGAGGATGGGCTCGGGGGGTTCGGGGGAGTGGCTTCTTGCTTTTGTTTTGAGCCCGCCGCCCGCGCGGCGCGGGTCTGTTGCACCAGGAGGTCCACGTACTGCGCCACCAAGCCTTGGAACTGCCGGTAGGCTTCCAGGTCGCGCTGGAGCTGGGCCACTTGGTCGGCGGGCACATAGCGGGTGACGTTCTTGCCCGCTTCATAGCACTGATGGTTGTAGTAGGGCCCGTGGGGGCCTTGGCGCAGGACACTCAGGGTGCCGCGGTCCAAGCGCTGGAAGCGGGCGATTTGCTGGAGGAGGGATTCGGGTGTCGGGCTTGGTTTCATGGGTTAGTATATGCCCACGACATATATCACCGCCACAAAAAAAGGGCGAATTTCGCCCCCGGGAAGAATTTGTCTCACTCCCGATTCGCCCGGTGACAGTTCACCGCCCGCTGACACCTGGGATTCCAACAACGCATACGCTTGCGTTGCGGTAACGGCAATAGCACAACGGGCGCAGGAATTCCTGCGCCCGTTGTGGCTGAGAGATTGAAGTGAGTGGCTGGCGGGCAATGCGCTAGTCGCGCTTGATGCCCAGTTTTTCCATAAGCTCGTAGAGGGTGGGACGGCTGACGCCAAGATCGTTGGCGGCCGGCGCGATCTTCCCGGAATGCCGTTTGAGTGCCTCCAAGATCAGGTTGCGCTCCAGCGCCTCCCTGGCTTCCTTGAGCGTATTGGGCGCGGCGACGGAGGTGGGCGCGCCCAGTTCAAGGTCCGTGGCGGTCAAACGGGAGCCTTCGGCCATGATGACTCCGCGCTTAATGCGGTTCTCGAGTTCGCGAACGTTCCCTGGCCACGCGTAACTCGTCAAGGCCCGCGTCGCCTGTTCGTCAAAGACCAAGGCTTCCTTGCTGTTTTGAGCGGCGAAGCGCTTGAGAAAGACCTTGGCCAGCAGGGGAACGTCTCCGCCCCGCTCGCGCAACGGCGGCAGCTTCACGACCACCACCGCCAGGCGGTAGTAGAGGTCCTCCCGAAACTTGGCCTCCTCCATGCCCACTTTGAGGTCGGCGTTGGTGGCCGCGATCACCCTGGCATCGACATGGATTTCTTTGCGCCCGCCGACCCGCTCGATGGTTTGCTCCTGGAGAAAACGCAGGAGCTTGACCTGCAGCGGCGGCGGGAGTTCACCGATCTCATCAAGGAACAGGGTGCCCCCGGCCGCGTGCTCGATCCGGCCCGCCCGTTGGGCATGGGCGCCGGTGAACGAACCCTTCTCATGACCGAACAGTTCGCTTTCCAGCAGATTCTCAGGAATGGCGCCGCAATTGATGGCGATGAAGGGACCGCTCTGGCGCATGCTGCGGCGGTGGACCGCGCGCGCCGCCAGTTCCTTTCCGGTGCCGCTCTCGCCCAGGATCAGCACGGGGGCATCGGTGGTGGCCACTTTCCGGATCGCGGCGAACACCTCTTGCATCGGCGGGCTCGTGCCCAGCATCCCTTCAAACGCGTCAGCCTCCACCGTCTGGCGGATCCGGCGGTAATCCCGCTCGAGCTGGGCCACGTGGAAACAACGCTTGAGGATCAGCTTGAGATCCTCCATCTGGGCGGGTTTGCTCAGAAAATCATAGGCTCCCTCGCCGACGGCGCGCAGGGCATTGTCGTGCTCGGCCTGACCGCTCACGATGATCACTTTGGTCAGGCTGTCCAGCTTGAGGATCTCGGCCAGCGTCTTGATTCCCTCTTCCGGGTCGCCGGGTTGCGGGGGAAGGCCCAAATCGAGCAACACCACCATCGGATGCTTGCTGCGGAACACCTCCAACGCGCTGGTGCGGTCTTCGGCCAGCACCACTTCGTAGTCCTGGACCAGCGCCCATTTCATTTGCGAGCGAATTTCCTCGTCGTCGTCTACTATCAGCAGCAATGGTTTCAAGTTTTCTCCTCCATCAGCGGGAGCAGGACCTTGAAGGCCGTCCCCTTCCCAGGCTCACTACGGACTTCGATCCGTCCCCGATGCGCTTCAACAATTGCCTTGCAATGGAACATGCCAATGCCAATGCCCTTCTTCTTAGTGGTTTGGAAGGGGCGAAACAAGCTCCGATTGACAAAGTCAGAGGACATCCCGCAGCCGTTGTCCTCCACCGTCAGTACGGCCCAGCCGTCTTCCCGGGCGGTGGCGACCCGAATCCACCCATCCTTTGGCACGGCGTCGCGGGCATTGAGGACCAGATTGGTCAGGACTTTCTGGAATTGGTCAGCGTCCAGCACCAGGCGGGGAACCTCTCCCAATTGCCGGGTGACGGTCTGGCCGCCGTCGCCGCGCATTGAATCCAGCGTGGCGGCCACCAAGGCGTTGAGGTCGGCCTCCGCCCGGTGCATCTCCGGGGCCTGGCGCAGCAAGGTGAGGCTGCGGATCAGGCCATTAATGCGCTCGACTGTCTTGCCGATGCCCCGCAGGGCATCGGCGCGGAAATCGGGGTTGTCGAAGTGCCGCGGCAGGTTCTGCAGCATGAGCGAGAGCGTCGAGGCGGCGTTCTTGAGGTCATGCACGAAGAAGGCGGACATCGTCTGAAAGGCTTCCATCTCCTTGGCCTGAAGCAGACGTTTGCTCAGGTGAATGTTCAGGAGGTAGGTCGCCACCTGGTCGCCGATGCACTTGAGAAGGTCCAAATCCTCCCAGGAAAGCTGCATGCCGCTCACACGGTCGCCCACCGTCATGAGGCCCAGGAGGCGCCCGCCGGCGATCAGGGGAACGCAGACTCGGTTGCCCCCTTTTTGAAAGTAATCGGGATGACACTGCTTGAGACTTTCCACCCAGGCGCCGGACGCCTGATCGAGATCGAAGGGTTGAGCCAGTTCGAGGATGCCCGTCAACATGGGAGCCACATTGCTTTGAGCAGAAACCAACTCGGCGGCCTTCTCCTCCGAGAGCAGGGTCGAGGCGCCCAACGCCAGCCGGGTTTGCGATTCATCCGTCAGCCAGATGGTGACGGACAGCACCTCGAAGGTCTCCGAGACCAGCTTGACCACCTCGCGGGAGAGGCTCGCCTCGTCAACCAGGGACGCGGTGCGGGCCGTGAACACCGTCCAGACCTGGCGGTAATCGTGAAACGGGCGCTGGAGGTGCCGACTCACGAACCGCTTGGTGTACTGCCGGATGCGATCGGACAAGAGCAGTACGGCCAAGCCGACCAAGCCAAAGAGAACGAGCAGCGCCCGGAGCGGGAAGCCGGCCACCCCTCCCCACTCCCCCACCAACCGCGAGAGTACGCCGACCACCAGCAGGTAGGCGCCGGCGAGCAGCACGGTCAGCGAGTTGTGGAGCAACCGCTGGGAGGGATAAACGTCAATTTCGAAGAGGCCCGACCGCAGGAGCGACAAGGCAATCAACACGCAACCGAGCAGGAGCGCGCCAGCCTCCACATGGGTGTGGGCCAGATTGACCGCCGAATAGAGGTAGGCTTGGCTGCTGGTGTAGAACCGGGCGCCGAACAGCACGCCCAGGCCCACGACCATGAACTTGATCCGCCACCGCATCGTCCCCACGGCCGTCCGCAGGGTGCGTTCCAGATTCATCAGAACCAGGACCACTCCCACCAGAAACACGCAGTGAACCGCCTTGCCGAGTGGACCCAGGGCGACAAACCAACCGCCCACCAGGGCCACCTCGTCTGTGGGGATGGCCAGGCCGCGCCCCGCCCAGAGCACCAAGCCGAGGGGGACCACGTAGGCGCCCGCCACCACCGGCCACCAACGGCGGAGGAACTCGGGGTGGTTTCCCCGTGAGTAACAAAGGGCAAAGAGCAGCCAGGTGCCAGGCAGGCTCGCGAGCGCCAGCGACCGACGGAATTGCCAAAGAGCGCGCTCAACGGGGAGTTGGCTTGTGGCACTCAACCCGGAGAGCAAAGCCTCCGCCGCCAGCAAAGCCATCCCGGCCGCGAAGGCCCACTGCGCGGGGGTCCGCTTTCGCCGCAGAAGCACACCGGCCGCCAGCAGGATGCTGAACAGCCCGGCCGCGATGGAAAGGGCTTGAGTCACGGAATGGCCCCGCCAAGCCGGGGCGTGCGAGCCGGCAACTACTTCAGACTAGCCAGAAGCTTCTGAGCCTCCGCCGCCAGCGGCGCCTTCAGATTCAGTGTCAGAGCTTGTTGCAGAGCCTGTTTGGCCTCGGCCTTCTGGTTCAGCTTCGCATGCGCCTGCCCGAGGTAGTAGAAGGCTTCCGCGTTGTTCGGCAGTTTCCGCACGCTCTCGCGCAGGAGTTGAACCGCCCGGGGGGCGTCGCCACGCCGGAGGGAGAGAATCCCCAACGCCCGCGCCACCTGCTCGTCCTCAGGGTAGGCATCCCGGGCTTTGGTGGCCGACTCGAACGCCACCTTCTCATCCGGCGGACTCTCGACCAGCAGGAGCGCCAATCTCCGCGAGCCAGCGGCGAACGCGGGGTGCTTCGCCAGGAGCCGCTGATAGGCTTGGGCTGCCCCGGCGGCGTTGCCCTGCTGCTCCAAGGCCACCGCCTCGGCCATCAGGGCGGGCAGCGGCTCGGGATGCTGTTGCGCAATCTGCCGAACCCGTGCCAACTGCGCCACCGAACGGGCGCCGTCATCCGCCAAGGCGGCCATTTCCTGGAACGCTTTCGCCTCCTGGGCGCGCGGGAAGCCACCGGCCATGCCAAGTGCCTCGCGCAAGGCATCCTGAGCTTCGGCGGTCTTCCCCACCGCATACAGGGCGACGGCCAAGTCGTACAACAACCCTCCGTCCTTGGGCAACTTCCGAACGGCTTCTTGCAGCAGACTGACCGCCCACTTGGGGTCTCCGGCCAGGTATACGATGCGGCCCGCCCGGGCGCAGAGTTGGGCGTCTTCCGGGTCGAGGTTGCGCGCTTTGCGGGCCAGCTCGATTCCCTTCTCGAGTTGACGCAGGTTCACCGTGTAGAGTTCGGCCAGCTTGATCAGCGCGGAAACGGACTTCGGATCGCTTTCCAATGCCTTCTCATAGGCCTTGATCGCCTTGTCCACCCCTCCTTGCCGGGTGTAGATCGACGCCAGCCGGGAAAGGACCACTGGATCGCTGGGACGGGCGGCCAACTCC
This sequence comes from uncultured Verrucomicrobiota bacterium, assembly GCA_964472515.1. Taxonomy (GTDB): domain Bacteria; phylum Verrucomicrobiota; class Verrucomicrobiia; order Limisphaerales; family J093; genus CAYYMW01. Next base: position 47,402 of record CAYYMW010000005.1, read on the forward strand.
TTTTCGAGCGTGCCGACCAGACTTGGGTCGGCCGTGCGAGCATCCACGTTGAGCAGTTGCAGTCGTTGTTCCGCTGCCGGCCGCCATGGCACGGCATTTCCAGCGCCGCCTGCGAGCTTGAGGGCTTGCTCCAGCGTCGTCTTTGCCGCGGCTTCCTCATCGTTCATCGACTCGGCCATGCCCAGATGGTAGAGCACTTCCGGGAGGTACTCTTGCAGCCTGGTGTCCGCCGAAATGCCCTCGACGCTTTCGCGCAACAGGTTGAGCGCCCAAGGATACTCCCGACGGCGGAACTGCATCCAACCGAGGGTGTCTGCGGCCAGCGGGTCGTTGGGGCTGGCTTCTCTGGCTCGCTTGGCGACTTCGTAGCCACGCTCCAGATTGCCCTGGTGATCGGCGTAGAGGTTCGCCAAGTTATTCAAGGCGATGGAGGAACGAGGATTGACCGCCAGTAGCCGCTCATAGGTGTCTATGGCCGCCTTGCGATCTCCGAGGAACTCCTGCAACAACCCCATCTGAAGAAGCGCCACCGGGTCCTTGGGATCCCGGGTCAGCACGGCCCGCAAGCGCTCCATGGCTTGCGTCGTTTGCTTCGCGTTGACGTAGAGCTCGGCCAGCAGCAGGAAAGCGCCACGGGCCTCCGGGTCTTCCTGGGCGGTCTTCTCGAGGAGTTCACGCGCGGCTTCCGTCTGGCCTCGCGCCAATAGAATCCGGGCCAGCATCATTCGCAACGGGGTCGATTTAGCCTCCTTCTGAAGGGCGGCTTCGACCCGCGCCTGGGCATCCGCCGCACGATTCTCATCGAGATCCAACCCCACCAAGTTCTCGATCACGGCCAATTCGCTCGGAAACCGTTCGAGCAGCTTCTCGAAGACCTTGCGTGCCTCCGCGTTTCGCTTGAGTTCCCGCAGCGTCTGGCCGGCCAGCATCATCGGTTGCGGGTTGTTGGGACTGGCCTCCAGCAGCTTCTGGTAGATGGCCAGCGCTTCCTCGGGCGTGCCCCGGCCCCGGTACGCCGCGGCTTGGAGCAGCAATGCCTGCGCCTGGTCGGCTGCGGGCAATCCTTGGCGGCGCAGGAACGCGGCCAGGCCGTTCAGCACCGCGCCGAAGTCCCGCTTCGCCAGATTGATCTGTGCCAACATCAAGACCGGTTCGTTGTAGGACGGGTCCAATTGGATGGCCTGCATCAGACTGGTGATGGCCTTGGTTTGGTCCCTTCCCTGCAGATGGGCCAGGGCCATTTGGTAAGGAACGGCCGGCACTTTGGGATAGATCGCCTGCAGTTTGTTCAGTACGGCCAGCGCCTCCTTCGGCTCACGCTTGGCCATCTGCACCCGCGCCGTGAGCAACAGCGCCTCGAAGTTGGCCGGATCGCGCGCCAGCAACCGCTTCAGCGCAGCCAGGCTGTCGTCATGCTTGCCATCGCGGAAAGCTATTTGGGCCAGATAGAGGTACGGAGGCAGGTAGTCCGGCGCCTGCTTGATGGTTTCTTCGAGTAATCGTTGGGCTTCGGCCACCTCACCCCGGTTCAGCTTGTAGTTGGCGTACTTCAGATGGCGCGAAGACCGCACGGGAGACAATTCCCGGGCCAGCTTGAAAGCCGCGTCCGCCTCGGGATGCCGGCCTTGCACCGTGCGCAGGTTGGCCAGCGCGATTTGAGCCGCCGCCGACTTGGGTTCAAGCGCCAATGCACGCTGGACGGCGGTCTCGGCGGCCGCGGTATCCCGCAACTTGAGAGCCAGATCGGCCCTGGCAACATGGAAGATCGCCCGCTCGCCCACCGCTTTCTCCAATTGGTCGAGTTGGTTCCGGGTGGCGGTGGCTTCCTGGGCGCTGCGAACCGTATCCACGAGCAAGAGCACGGCTTCGGCGTGATCCGGAACCTTCGAGAGCACGAAAACGGCCTCTTCCCGGGCTTTGGCCGTTTCACCCGCGGCGACATGCACCAACCCCAAACGCACGCGCACCTCCAGATCGTTGGGGAGAATCTGCTTGGCCTTGTTCAGAAAGGGATACGCTCGCGCCAGGTTCCCCCGGCTCTGGTAGATGAACGCCAGGGTCCGGATGGCCTGCGGGTTCCCGGGATCCAGGCGGAGCACGTTGACAAACTCGACCTCCGCCTTGTCGTATTGCTCGGCCGTGTAAAAGCGGTTCGCCTTCTGAAGGTGTTTCTCCTTACGCGCCTCCTTCGAACAACCCGTCAGCCCCAACAGCAAGGCCAGCAGCAGCCCACTGGCCAGCATGCGCCCCATCAGCAGTCGATTTCGGTTCATAGCCTCATCCTCAAAATGCGGTTTCTGACACTACTCCCCCTCGCCGGTCACCTTCCGGGAGGCGCAGCGGCCTGCCCCTTGGCAGTGTTCGCCGGCCGTTGCTCGGTCTTGCGGAGCCACAGCACCACCGCAAGAAATGGAATCAGCGAGAGAACAAAAAAGACCGGTCCTCCCTGGTGGTGAATCCACGAGTGGATCATGTCCGGGTCGATGTGCACGCAGAGCAGCCCAAGCACCAGAATGCGAAAACCGTTGCGGAGAATGCCCAGCGGCACCACAAACAGCACCAATGCCGCCCGCCGCCAAGTCGTCCGCAGAAACCAATGGGCGGCGAGGACGCTGGTGATGAAGAGCACCAGGGTGGAGCGCACGCCGCTGCACTCCTTGGCGACTTGGATGGGAATGCCCGGCAACTGGAACACGAGATCAAAGCGGGAGAACGGCGTACCGGTGAGCCAGAAGAAGGCGTGGGCTGCGTGGGCCGAAGCATGCTGAAAGAACCACTCCAACCCATCAACCACTACCGTCGGCAGAGGGATGAAGAAGAGCAGGAACGCGACCGGAAAGAGCATCTGGCGCAGATATCGCCAGCCCAAGAGCCAGCACGCCCCACCGGCCAGCAAGCTCAGATACCCGGCCGCCAGCGGAGCGAGCACGTCGTTGGGAGGCAAGGCGGGGCTCGCCCGTGCCAGCTTTACCCACAGCCCCAGCGAAAGCAGCGCCGCCCCCAGAAGGGCCGCGCTCGCACCCACGGAGCGGCTGAAGCACGGGACGAACTCCGCCCGGCGCACATAGATCAGATACCCGGAGATCACCGGGATCAGGAACAGGTGCGAGAACAGGTCCTCAGCAAACGAATAGCGGGCAAGCCCCCACAAAGGCAACGACAGCAGAATCGTAACCGCCACCGCCCACCCGAAGAAACGGCGCACTGGCAACGGCAGCCCGCCAGTGGTCTGGTCACCCTTGTCTGTCCCGGCTGAACCAGGCTTCCGCTCCAGCTGGTTTCCCTCGCTCATAGTCCTTTCGAATTCACAACCGTGATTCGCCGCCTCTCCGCCCCCGGGCGGCTTGATGCCTCATTCCGCGCAGGCCTCCGTCGCAGGGAAGAACGTTTCCTTCCGGAACCGCTATTCCGCGCTGCGAGTGACCGCGTGCACCCAATCCTGATGCTCCAAATACCAGCGCACCGTCTCGCGGAGCCCCTGCTCAAAAGTGTGCGCGGGAGACCAGCCCAGCTCGTGCCGGATTTTGGCGGCGTCGATGGCATAACGACGATCATGGCCCGGCCGGTCCTTGACAAACGAGATCAGCCTTCGCGATTGGCCTCCCAAGTCCGGCCGCATCTCATCCACCAAGTCGCACATCTGCTCCACGATCCGCAGGTTGGGCCACTCGTTGTTCCCGCCGATATTGTAGGTTTCGCCAACCTTGCCGCGGCGCAACACCACCCAGAGCGCCTGCGCGTGGTCGCCCACGTAAAGCCAGTCCCGCACATTCATCCCATCCCCATAGACCGGCACGGGACGGCGCGCCAACAGACTCTGGATCACCACGGGGATCAGCTTCTCGGGAAACTGGTACGGTCCATAGTTGTTCGAGCAGTTCGTGATGACCGCGGGCATGCCGTAGGTGTGGTGATAAGCCCGCACGAGCATGTCGCTCGCGGCCTTGCTGGCTGAATATGGCGAATTGGGAGCGTAGGGCGTCTTCTCTGTAAAGTAGCCCGTCGACCCCAGGCTGCCATAGACCTCATCCGTCGAGACGTGGTGGAAGCGGACTTCCTCCCAACGGCCTTGCCAGGCGGCTCGACAGGCCTCCAGCAGGTTGAATGTCCCCACGATGTTGGTCTGGATGAAGTCGCCGGGACCGGAAATGGACCGGTCCACATGGGACTCCGCCGCCAAGTGCATCACATGGGAAATCCGATGGGTTTGCAGCACGCGGGAGACCGCCGGACGGTCCCGCAAATCCACCTTCTCAAAGACGTAGCGGTCGTTGTGCTCGAAATCCGTCAGATTCTCCAGATGGCCCGCGTAGGTCAGACAATCGAGGTTGACGAGCTTCTCGATCTCCGGTTGATCGATGATATGCCGAATGACATTGGAGCCGATGAAGCCGGCCCCCCCGGTGACAAGTAGATTCATCTTCGCGGACGTGGAGGCGAACCGGCAACGCGCCGGCCACCACCGCACATCGGTTGCTGGCGGTTAGAGCCGATACCCAAATTCAACGCCGCACTGGTCGCTCGCGTACTGAAAAGTGCTCGCGTTCGAAATGTTTTCCGAATGGGTGTAGAAAACTCCCAAACTCCCCTTCTCCAACACTTTGATCCCCAGGCGCACACTGGCGTAAACCCCTTCGTCAGATCGATTGACCGACACCCCTCTGGC
>CAYYMW010000006.1:0-48436 GCA_964472515.1 uncultured Verrucomicrobiota bacterium
CTTCGGACCCCTCCCCGCAGCCCTCCAACCCTTCGATCTTTGCCTGGCCGGCCGCCCGGTTTGACTTGTCGGGCCGGTGGCGCAACATTAAACGCATGAGACTCATGGCCGTTGGCCTGATCGCTGCCGGACTACTCGTTGGCACTACCTTGGCGGATGCCGCCCTGCTCGAAATCCCAGTCAAAACCATCGATGGCAAGGAAACGAGCCTGGGGGCTTACCGGGGAAAGGTGCTCTTGGTGGTCAATGTTGCCTCGGAGTGCGGCTTCACCCGCCAGTACAAACCCTTGGAGGCCGTCTACCGGAAGTACAAGGACCGAGGACTTGTGGTCTTGGGCTTCCCGTGCAACGACTTTGGCGGTCAGGAACCGGGTAGCAATACCCAGATCCTCAACTTCTGCCAGACGCGCTTTGACGTCTCGTTTCCGATGTTCGACAAGCTCAAGGTCAAACCGAGTCCTGAGCAGCATCCCCTTTATGCCGCCCTCACCGGCAAGGAAGCCGCCTTCCCCGGCGCAGTGGAATGGAACTTCACCAAGTTCCTGATTGGGAGGGATGGCAAGGTGCTGGCGCGGTTCCCCTCAGCCGAGGAACCGGACGGGGCCAAGCTCACGGCAGCCATCGAGAAGGCGTTGGCCGCGGAGGCAAAGCCCTAGCCCGCCCTACGGTCGCGCCGCGGCGGCCCGCGGCGGCCCCAGTCCCCGGACGAACGCCTCGGCCAGCGTGTCGCCCTCCTGCGGTCTCCCGGCGACCAGGTAATCCACCGCTCGACGGAGCAGTTTGTCCTCCTTATCGGTGATGACGAAGTCGGTCGGGATATCCTTGACTCCGGGGTAGGCTTTGACGGCGTCCAGCAGATTGATCTCGTAGTGCTCGATCAACTTCTTCTCCTTCAGTTGCCGCAACCGCCACTCGATGGCGGCCCGCACCAGCACCTTTTTCTTGGCGTAGACATGCGAGAAGGTGCTCAAGGCCGGCATGACGCCGCGCAACGGGAAATCGAACCGGACGGGGAGTTTCGAATCGGTGGGAATCCCTTCGTAAACATCCGATTCGCTGTTGGCGTCGATGGACAGCAGCACCAAGCGGGGCGGCTTGGCGGAAGGGGACTGACGGGCCAACAGATAGCCGTATAACTCCAGTGCGGTCACCAAGCCCGTATTGTCGTACACCCCGCCGTCCACCACCCGGATCACTCGCTCCTGACGCCAGAGCGGGATCGGTACCGGCAGGAGCTTCTCCATCGGTTGCCGAATGATCTTCTCCAACCGGTCGCGGTTCACCACCACTCCATTCGTGGGCCGGTCAAACTTGTGCAGGATCAAGGGCTGGAAGGCGCCGGGAAAGGCCGCACTGGCCAGCACGGAATGCGCGACCGGGAAGCGAGCCGTCGAACTCCCCAGATCCTCCAAGGTGGTGGCATAGCGCAGCGGTTCCTCCTGATCGCCGGGAGTGTCCTCCGCATGGAGCGTCCACGCCACCAACGGATCTCGCACCAACCGGGCAAGCGGATCCCCATGGAGGTCCCGGTGAAGCACGGATTGGGTGAAGATCATCGGCCGGGTGGTCTCCATGCAGGTGGCGTTGAAGAAGAAACGCGGCTTGGGCGGCAGATCGCCGAGCTTGCGGAGATTAGAGACCGACACTCCGGGCCAGGCTCCTTCCTGGAACATCCCGTGCGTCCGTGCGAAGAGGTTGTAGGTGTCCCACTCGGTGAAGAGCTGGAGGATGGGGCCCACCGCGACATTGGGCGGCCAGAAGTAGAAGACCGAGGCCATGGCACCCAGCTTCTGGGTGGCGTAGCGCGCCCGCCGGCTCTCGGCGATGCGCCAAAAGACCTTGTTATCCGCCCCAAGCGCGCTCAGATAGCTGGCGACATAGCTGGAGTACACGGACCCGCCGCTCACCGTGGACCAGGCATCGATGCGCCGGGCCAGCGGTTGGTGGATGGCGGTCTGCGCCCATACCTCATTGTATTTCCGCTCCAACTGCTCCATGGCGAAGGCCGCCATCCGCGCCGCGCGCGACCCCCCGCCCGAGAGGCATACCACCACCACCGTGTCCTGGGCCGCCAAGTCCGCCAAGTCGTCGTACCGGCACCCCTTGGCAGGCGGAACGGCCTTCACTTCGTTGGTAACGGGAGTCAACTCGTGCGGGTTGATCCGGGCCTGGCTCAACTCCTCCGGGGTGAGCGGCTTGTTGAGCGCCGGCAGCCGGAAGGTCATGGGCAGCTTGACTCGCGACAAACCGAACATGCTCCGCTCCACCGACCGGCAACCGGCAGCCAAGAACACCCCGGCGAGGAGCACGCCGAGTCCCCACCGCGGCAGCCGCGGCCACGGGTTTCGTTCGGTGCTGGCTGTCCGCTGGTGTGGGCGAAGCATGGGGCTTCCTTTCCTCGTCGGCTTACATGCCCAGCGCCTTGACCAGGAAGGCCCACTTGTCAGCGGCTTCCTCGATGATCTTGGCGGTCGGCTTGCCGGCGCCGTGGCCGGCGCGGGTTTCGATGCGGATCAACACCGGCGCCTGGCCGGCGTGGGCCGCCTGCAGGGCGGCGGCGAACTTGAAACTGTGGGCCGGCACCACGCGGTCATCGTGGTCCGCCGTGGTCACCATCGTAGCCGGGTAAGCGGTCCCTTTGCGCAAGTTGTGCAAAGGTGAATACGCCAGCAGAGCCTTGAATTCCTCCGGGTTTTCCGCACTGCCGTAGTCCGACTTCCATGCCCACCCGATGGTGAACTTGTGGAACCGCAGCATGTCCATCACGCCGACCGCCGGCAGCGCCGCGCCGTACAACTCGGGCCGCTGCGTCATGCAAGCCCCCACCAGCAAACCGCCGTTGCTGCCTCCACCAATGGCGAGCCGATCCGGACGCGTATAACCGTTGGCGATCAGGAACTCGGCCGCGCCGATGAAGTCGTTGAAGACATTCTGTTTCCTGAGCTTGGTGCCCGCTTGGTGCCAGTCTTCGCCGTACTCATTGCCTCCGCGCAGGTTGGGCATGGCATACACGCCGCCCATCTCCATCCACACCAGGTTGGCCACCGAGAAGGAGGGCGTCAGGCTGATCGCGAAACCGCCGTAACCGTAGAGATAGGTGGGATTGCTGCCATCCAGTTTCACCCCCCGCTTGTGGGTGATGAACATCGGAACCCGCGTGCCATCCTTGCTGGCGAAGAAGACCTGCTTGGTCTCGTAGTCCTCCGGGCGGAAGGCCACCTTGGGCTGCCGAAAGACCGTCGTCTCACGGGTGGCCATGTCGTGCCGGAAGATGATCGCCGGGGTATTGAAGCTCGTATACGAAAAGAACGTCTCCGTGTCCTTCCGTTTGCCGCCAAACCCGCCCGCCGAGCCCAGTCCGGGCAGTTCGATCTCCCGGACCAACCGCCCCTCCAGATCCATTACTTTGATCTGGCTGCGCGCATCCTTGAGGTAGTTGGCCACAAACTGCTGGTTGAGGGTGCCCACCCCGGTCAGCGTCTCGGCGGCCTGTGGGATCAGCTCCTTCCAATGCTCGCGCTGGGGTTGACGGGTGTCGATGGCGATCACGCGTCCGCGGGGAGCGTTCAGATCGGTCATGAACCAGAAGACCGGGCCATCGTTGTCGATGAAGTTGTAGGAAGCGTCAAAGTCGTTCAACAACTCGACGACCGGGGCGCCAGCCGTCGCCAAGTCCTGGTAGAACACCCGGTTCTTGGTATCGGTGCCTTGGCTGATCGTAATGATCAGGTAACGACCGTCGTCGGTCACCGACCCGCCGAAGCCCCAGTCCTTGTGGTCAGGCCGGTGGTAGACCAAACGGTCCTCCGCCTGCAGCGTCCCCAGCTTGTGGTAATACAGCTTCTGGAAGTAGTTGACGCCACTCAGCTGCTCGCCCGGTTTCGGCTCGTCGTAGCGGCTGTAAAAGAAGCCCTGGTGGTCATGGGTCCACGCCGCCCCGGAGAACTTGATCCACTTGAGGTGATCCGCCAAGTCCTGGCCGGTGCGCACGTCACGGACCTTCCACTCCTGCCAGTCGGAGCCCGCGGTAGCGAGGCCATAGGCCAGCAGATGGCCGTCTTCGCTGATGGCGGTGCCAGCCAGCGCAACGGTGCCGTCCTTGGAAAGGGTGTTGGGGTCCAACAGCACCCGCGGTTCGCCGTCGAGCCGTTCCAAGGTGAAAAGCACGCTCTGGTTCTGCAGGCCGTCGTTGCGGCTGTAGAAGTACCGCCCGCCTTGCCGGTAAGGCAGGCCAAAGCGCTCGTAATTCCAAAGCTCGGTGAGCCGCTTTCGCAGCGTCTCCCGCTGGGGAATCCTGGCCAATTCGCCAAAGGTGACGCGGTTTTGCGCCTCGACCCACGCCTTGGTGGCGGGGGCGTTGTCATCCTCCAGCCAACGGTAGGGGTCCGCCACCTTCACCCCGTGGTAATCGTCCACCTGATTGGTCGTGGCCGTGACGGGATAGACGTCCCGGGACAATCGCCAGTGAACGAAATGGCCAGGTGTGCGTGAGGTCATGCAGCCAGTGATGAGGACGAGGGCGACGACACCCAGGGAGGCAAACAACTTGTGACGCCCGTTTCCGCCGAAGGGCGCCGTGCGCTCGGATCGATCCATTCTTCCCATGCTAAGCCTTTGCTTGAATCGGCCTTATTCAAACCGCCCCCGCCCGGCGGTGGCAACCATATTCGCAACCGCAGAAAGCGTCAGCTACCCAGCCGGCAGCGTTCCGCCTGGGGGGAGAGCACGAGGCCAAAGCCAGGAATTCACCGCTTTGACCCTGGCAGTGGCGCGGATGCCAATCCGGGCAAAGCGGCCTGCGGAATCGGGTCGCTGCCACTGGCGTTGCGGAACTCGGTCAGCTTGGCCGCCAGTTGCGCCCGCGTGTAAGTCCGGCGTAGTTTGCCGATCTCTTGCTTGGCCAGCACGTCGCACCGCTCGTTCATCGGGTCGCCCGCATGCCCTTTCACCCAGTGCCAGTTCACGCGGTGGCGCGAGGCCGCCTCGTCAAGACCACGCCAAAGATCCTCGTTCTTGACCGGTTTGCGGTCCACAGTCCGCCAACCTCGCGCCTTCCACAGCCTGAGCCACTTCTCGATCCCCGTCTTGACGTACTCGGAGTCGGTATGAAACTCGACCGCGCACGGCTCCTTCAAGGCGCGCAGGGCCTCGATGGCGGCCAGCAGCTCCATGCGGTTGTTGGTGGTGGCCGGTTCACCCCCGGCGATTTCCCTGGTGCTCGTTCCATACTTGAGGACGGCGGCCCACCCACCCGGGCCGGGATTGCCCTCACATGCACCGTCTGAGTAGATGATGACCGTTTTCACAACTGAATCCGTATGACGGCGAAGTTGATAGCGTTTGCCGGGGCGGACAGCCACATCTCTTTTGCACAGATGCGCGAACGCCGGGCGGTGCCGCCGTCACCGTCGATCTCGCTTGACCGCACCCCCCGTCCCCTTGCACACAGGGGGATGTCGACGATTCTGTCTGGAATGTCTGGCGTGGGAAGGGCCGCCAACGTGTCCCCTGCCCTCCTGATTTCGTTGTTGTTCTTCAACGGCGTCGCCCAAGGTGCGGAATCCGCCACCTCGGAGGCCGGGCGTGAGTTGATCCGCGATCCCCATTTCCAGCAGGGCTTCTGGGCGCTGGAACCGCAATTGGGCAAAAGGGTGGTGAGCGTTCGCCTGCCCGGGTGGGCTTCGTCGGCAGAACCGGTCTGGGATCTGGCCCAATGGTCCAGCAAATATCCCTTGAACCTCGCGTGCCGCCACGAAATGGGAGGCTGGAAGCTGGCTTGGACCAACGCTGCCAAATCAGTCCTGCTCGGCTCGCCCGGGGCGCCGGAGGGGGAACTGGTGCTCGCCGTGGAAGCCAGCGCGGAATACGGCGCGCGCGCCCGCCGTGCGGACGAGCCCTGGGTGCATTTGCTGGTGCAGCAGGAATTTGTCGATCCGCCATCGTTGAGCGAGCTGGCCTCCGCCCGCCTGCGCCTCCAGACCAGGCTGGTGCGCAGTCACCTCCTGCGGACGGACGACTACTCGCCAGACCGCCATGCGGCCCAGTACCAAGCCTTCTTCACCGTCCAAAACCGGAATCGGACTTCCCCTGGTTTCGGGCAGTACCTTTGGTTTGGCGTGCCGCTCTACGATGACCGGCATCGCAGCCCCGGCGCGCATGTCGCCAAAGACACCGGGGGAACGGAGATGTTCATCTACACTCCACCGGGCACCGCCTACACAGCGCAAAGCGCCCACGACGGGCAATGGATCGAAATCGACCGCGACCTGCTGCCCCTGATGCGGGAAGGACTTGCCACGGCTTGGGCGCAGGGATTTCTCATCCAATCCAAGTCCTTGGCGGACTACCGAATTACGGGCATGAACCTCGGCTGGGAGGTGCCGGGCATCTTCGACGTGGCCCTGGCCGTCAAAGGAATGAGTCTGACCGTGGTGCCTCAGCCCGCAACGCAGCCAGCCGTAAAATAGCCGCCCGGAACCCCGATGGCATCGATCGCCGCCGACTTGGCGGCGAGGACCAGTCCGCCCATCAGGCAGAGTGTTTGGGCCGCAGCAAAATGGCCTTCTTGCTGGTGCCGTCCACTTCCACGCTGTGCGTCTCGACGCCGGGGTCGTCCTTCAGCGCGTGATGAACGATGCGCCGGTCAAAGGCGTTCATGGGCTCGAGCTCGACGATATCACCCCAGCGGCGCACCTTTTCGGCGGCTTCCTTCGCCTTCAGGATCAAGGCCTCGCGCGCTTGGGAGCGATACCCGGCCACATCCAAAGTGACCTTGGGAGAGTCCGGGTCCTGCTGAAAAATCATGCGGTTGACCAGGTACTGGAGCTCGGAGAGCGTCTGGCCCTGGCGGCCGATGAGCCGCCCGGCGTCGTCGCAAACGATGTCCAGCAGGAGACCGTCGTCGAAGGGTTTTTCCTCAACCTTGGCATTGAAACCAAGCAACTGGAGGAATTCTTCCGTTATGACTTTGGGGTTCGCAGGCATGATCGTGTGGGGGTTGGGAAAGCGTTACTTCTTGCGCGCCGCCGGCGTGGGTGCGGGAGCGGGCCCCGTGTTGGTCTTGACCAGCTTCATCTGCAGAATGCTGAGGAGGTTCTGCACGGTCCAGTACAAGGCCAGGCCCGCGGGGAAATTGTAGAGGATCACGATGAACATCAGCGGCATGTACTGCATGATCTTCTGCTGCATCGGGTCCATGCCGGGCGAAGGCGGGGTCATCCGGGCCTGCCAGAACTGGGTGACGCCCATGATCAGCGGCAGGGGGTTGAGCGGAAAGCCAAGGATCGTCAACACCGTGTCGGGTTGGGAGAGGTCGCAAGCCCAGAGGAAACTGGCGCCCCGGAGTTCGATGGCGCTCTGCAACATCTGGTAGAAACCGATGAACACGGGGATCTGAATGAGAATCGGGAGGCACCCGCCCATGGGGTTGACCTTGTTCTCCTTCATGAACTCCATGAGCTTGGCGTTCATCTTCTTCGGGTCATCCTTGTACTTGTCCTGCAGCGCCTTCATCTGCGGCTGCAACTGCTGCATCCGCTTCATCGAACGCGTGCTGGCCTGGGTAAGCGGCCAGAAGAGGAGCTTGATGATGACCGTAATGCCGATGATCGCCAGGCCATACTGGAGGCCCAGCCGGTGCAGCCCGTTCATCGAGAGCAGGAGCGTCTTGGCGAACCAGCCAAAGTACTTCCCGAAGTTCATCGCCTTGTCCTGGTCCTTGCTCAGCTTGGCCAGCGTGTAGTACTCCTTCGGCCCTGCGAAGAGCTCCACGACCCGTTCCACCTTCTGCCCCGGCGCCAGCACCAGGCCCGGGTACACCAGCGCCGTCTCGAAGCCGAACGGCCGGTCCACGACCTTGGGATCCTTCGCCTTCTCTTCCTTCGTTGGACCGGGCAGATCGATCTTGCGCGAGACTACTTGGGCGGCGCTTTCCCGAGGGGCGCCGATCATCGCAAAGAACTGGTTATGCACCGCGGCCCACACCACCCCGCTTTGAGGCGCATGCCGGTACTCCACCCTGGGTGTGCTGGGCAGCAACCCGCAGCCCAGCGTCGAGTTCTGGAACCACGGATCGCTGATGAACGTCGCCTCCTTGCCGTCAAAGTACTGGAGCCCGATAAACTGGCCGTTGTCGCGCCGGTTGATGGGCGTGGCCGTGCCGACCACCAATTCCTGTTCGGGCAGGGCGACGGGGTTGGACGAGAGGTTCTCGACCCGCACCGTCGCCGTCAGCACAAAGTTGGTGCCGGGCACGAACTCCTTGCTGATGCGGAGGCCGTTTTCCAACACCTTGTCGACGCGCACCCCTGTGGCGGTCTTGGTCACGCTGAAAGGCAGACTACCGTCCAACGCGGTGCCTGCAAAAAGCGCCAAAGCGGGCACCCGGGCATCGTGGTTGAGGGTGGCCAGCTCGATTCGGTTGGTGACCCCCTTCTTGCGGCAGCCCACCGTGTCGGGATACGCCTTGAGTTCCACCTTCTTGAGCCCGCCCCCATGGGAGGTGAAGGTGTAGACCGCGTCGGCGTTCTCCACCGTGACCAACTGCTCTTCCCCCGCAGGCTTGACCCAGGCGGCCGTCGGGGCCGAGGGGTTGGTGATCACCGCATTGCGGTTGGTGCCAGCAGGCGAGGTGGAGGCGACGGTGTTGCTGGCCGCACCCAGCCGGTTGGTCACTACCGCCACCCGGTTCGTGCCGCCTGACGCGGGCACCGGCGGGTAGATCCAGTTCACCAACGGCGCCCACAACATCATCAGCACGAAACAGGCAACCAGGACAACGATCGATTTTCGATCCATGAGTAGATATCTGCTAGAGACAAACCGCTTCCGCGGTCAACCATTCGGCCTTCAACCGGGCGGACGGGTGGTGCGCCCGGTGGCGGCCGGCGGCACCGGATCGTGCCCACCCGCATGCCACGGATGGCAGCGCATAAGGCGTTTGATGGCCAGCCACCCTCCGCGCCAAGCCCCGTGCGCCCTCACCGCCTCGAGCGCGTACTCCGAGCAACTCGGGGTGAAACGGCACCTCGCCAGCGGGCCAAAGAGCACGTTCTTGGCCGGCGACAACACCCAGCGGTAGAGTTGAATCGCCACCCCCAAGCCCGCGGCCGCCCAAGACGGAAAGCGGCCCCGGGGTGGTTCCGGGCCGTGGGTCACAGTGCTTGATTCGCAATGGCACAACTGCTGGGCCGTCGGCATCTAGGCCGGCCCCTCGGCCGCCAGGCGCGCGTCCTTGAGCCAAACCGAGTACTCCTGCGCAACCGCCCGGCTGGTCTTGCCCAAAATGGCCGGACGCGCCACCAGCACCAAGGCCAGCGGCTCTCGCAAGGCGTGTTGATGCACCCGAAACGCCTCCCGCAAGAGGCGCTTGGCGCGATTCCTTACCACGGCTGGCCCCAGCTTGCGGCTGGCGATCACGCCCACTTTCGACCGCTGGTCCGGCTTCAAGGCGGTCCAGTTGGCGATAAACGAGCGCCGCACCACCCTCCGCCCCTGCTCCCGCGCATGGCGATACTCGTGCCCGGCCCGCATGCGGGCCGAACGAGGCAGGGTCAGCGGCAGTGAAGATGGCGCAGTCATGGTGCGCCGGGTTGGGCCTACACCGGAGTCAGGCGTTTGCGCCCGACGCGACGCCGATTGGCCAGCACGCCACGTCCACTCTTGGACGAATTACGGTTCAGGAACCCGTGTTGCCGCTTCCGGCGGATCTTCGACGGTTGATACTGACGTTTCATGTAATCTGAACAGTCACAGCACTTTACAAGTCCCACGCCCTGCTTGGGCGTGACGTTCCCCTGCCGTGCCGCGATTTCACGGAAGCGGGGAGCATACCAGCGCAACCTCTCGCGTCAAGCGCGGGGGCATGCCCGATTCGCACATGCGCCGGCCGGGACCGCGCTGGACAGACTACCACGGTCAGGGCTGGGCGGCCAGATATTGACGCGATTCGAGATTGAATAGCGGGCGCGGTTGTGGTGTCCTAGGAGATAGCCACATATGAACGCGAGCCCGGTGAGTGCCGTCACGCCAGCACTATCCGATAGCCAGAAGACCGCCTTGGTCACCCTGTTGACCGACGACGACGCTTCGGTCTATCACACGGTGCGGTCACGAATTCTGGCCATGGGAGCCGAGGCCATTCCGTGGATGCGCGGTCACACGCTCAGCAGCGACCCCATCCTGCGCCGCCGGGCGGCGGAGATCGTGACCCATCTGACCCGTCAGGAAGCCGATAATCATTTCCTCGGATTCTGCCTCTCCCACGGTGACGAACTCGACCTCGAAGAGGGCATCTGGATGCTGGCCCAGACCCAATACCCGGACATCAACATCAGTGCTTACCAAGCGCTGCTGGACACTTACGCCGCCGAAATCCAGGAACGGCTCAAGGGCGAAACCGCCCCGCTTGAGGTTCTCCGCGTTATCAACCAGCATCTGTTTGAAGAACTGGGCTATACGGGAAACCAGGAGAACTACTATGATCCGGACAACAGCTACTTTAACCGGATCGTGGACCGCCGCACCGGCAACCCCATCGGGCTGTGCGCGCTCTATTGGCTGGTAGCGCATCGCCTGAGCCTCCCGGTGGTGGGTATTGGCATGCCCGGCCACTTCCTCTGCCGCTTCCAAGGGCCAACCGAGTGCTATTTCGTCGATGCCTTCAACCGCGGCAAGCTCCTGACCCGCGCGGATTGTGTGAAGTACCTGCAGCAGACCTCGCACGGCTTTCACGAGAGCTTCCTCGCCCCCGTCACCAACGGACGCACGCTCCTGCGGATGTGCTCGAACCTCCACCAGATCTACTGCCATCTGGAACTCAAGGAGGAATCCGCCCGCCTGCAACGCTATCTGGTGGCCTTGGCAAAGTAAGGCGTCCGCCTTGCCATCAACCGGTGCTCCAACGAGGCCGGCAACCCTCCGCGTCCCCCGTCGCCGTTGACTTGCGGGAAGCGCTCTGCGACGATGACCCTAATGGCCCTCAAGCGCGGAACGGTCGGGAGATCCTCCCCACGAGGAGCCAGCATACACCTACCATGAACCCCATTCGATTCTTCGCTGGCTGCGCTTGCTGCAGCCTGAACCGTCGGCAATTCCTCACCGCAGGTGGCCTGATGGCGGGCGCGCTGGGCGTCCCCCAATGGCTCTCCGCCGCTCCCGCTCCCGGAAAACTGCGGATCCGAACGATCTACTCATTGCACGCCGCGCAGCAACCGGGCCCCGACTGGCCCAACAAGGGATTCGACTTCGCCCCCGTCATGGACCGCATCAACCGCGAACTGACCAAGGCGTTTCCCGGCATGGAGTTTGTATCGACCCTGGCCACCGGCCCCGAGCAGGCCAAGAAAATCGTGGAAGAGGACCAGACCGCCGCCGTGGACGGATACATCGTCTACCAGATGAACTGCTGGAACCAAGTGGTCCAGACGGTCGCCGCCACCGGCAAGCCGGTTCTGTACGCGGACTTCCAATTCGGCGGCAGCGGCGGTTTCCTGACCTACACGGCCGCCTTCCTGCGCAAGCAGACTCCCAATGTGGGTTTCGTGGCCTCGTCGCGGATCAAGGATCTCATCGCCGCCGTGAAATGCTTCGAGACGGTGAAACAGAGTGGTTCCGCGGCCGACTTCGCGGCCGCGACCACCCGGGCAAGACTCGCAGCCACGCCCAAGCAGGGCAAAGCGGCCGGGCCGGTGGATTCCGTAGCCTGTCTGGGCACGGCCGAGTGCCTGCGCCGGTTCAAGGAATCCAAAATCCTGGCGGTGCGCGGGCTGGAGTCCGGCCCGGCCGGCGAGATCATGGGCATCCCTGTCGTCCACGTCCCCTTCGCCGAGGTCAACGACGCCTGGAAAGCAGCCGACCAGGACGAGTCCCGGGCAGTGGCCGACCGATGGGAGAAGACGGCGGTCAAGGTGGAGGGTGTCTCGCGGGAGACGCTGGAGCAATCCGCAGCCATGTATCTGGCCCAAAAGGCCGTGATGAAGAAGCATGGGGCCAATGCCATCACCATGAATTGCCTGGGCGGCTTCTATGGCGGGCATATCCATGCCTATCCCTGCCTGGGATTCCACCAACTCTTGAACGAGGGCTTGGTTGGCGCCTGCGAATGCGACGTCCGTTCCACCGCCACCATGGTGGCCATGACCATCATGACGCAGGGTCGCCCGGGGTATATCTCCGACCCGGTCATCGACACCTCCAAACGCCAGATCATCTATGCCCACTGTGTCGCGTCGAACCGGGCGTTCGGCCCGCAAGGATCGGCCAATCCCTTTGAAATCCTGACCCATTCAGAAGACCGCCAAGGCGCTTCCGTGCGCTCGATCCTGCCCGTCGGCTACCTGACCACCACGCTGGAAGTTGGCCAGGAGCGGAAGGAGATCCTGCTGCATCGGGCAAGGATCGTGGGCAACGATCCTGACGACCGGGCCTGCCGGACCAAGATTGCCGGCGAACCGGTGGGCGACCTGGAAAAACTCTTCACCCAATGGGACCAATGGGGCTGGCACCGCGTCACCTACTACGGCGATCTGCGCGAGCAGGTGTTCGCCCTGGCGGATGCCCTGGGGTGGAAAGTGCTCGAAGAAGCCTGACCGGAGACGCAATAGGATTGACCCGCCCGCGCGCCGGGCGTGTACTCGGACTCGAACCGACCATCAATAACTTATGCAACCAACCCTAAGCTCCCTGATCAAATCGACCATCACCACCCTGTCCGCGGTCAGCCTCTGCCTGAGCCTTCAGGCCGCTGACGCCACCGGAAGCTGGAAGTGGAGTATGACCAACCAAAACGGGCAGGTCTACGAAAGCACCCTCAAACTCAAGCAGGAGGGAGAGAAGTTGACCGGCACCGTGACCGGCCGCAACGGCAACGAGGTGAAGGTTGAAGCGGGGAAGGTCCAGAAGGAAACCCTCTCTTTCACGGTCACCCGGGAGCGCAACGGCCAGAGCTTCACCACCAAGTACTCGGGCAAGTTGGAAGGCGATACCATCAAGGGCACGTCCGAGACCGAACGCAACGGCGAGGCCCGCAAGCGCGACTGGGTCGCGAAGCGGGACGCCGGCGCGGAGGTCGCCGGCCTCTGGAAATGGACCATGGCCCGGCCGGATGGCCAGACGATGGAGCGAAAAATCAAGCTGAAGGTGGAAGGGGGCAAGCTTTCCGGCACGAGCTTCTGGAACGACAGCGAAACCCCCATCGAAGAGGCGAAGCTGGACGGAAAGAAGGTGTCCTTCCAAGTGACCCGCGAACGGGACGGCAACAAGTTCACCGTAAAGTACACCGGCGCCGTGGAAGGCGATTCCCTCAAGGGCAAGATCGAGGCGAACTTCGGTGGCGAAGCCCGCTCGTTTGATTGGGACGCGAAGCGCGCCAAGGAATAACCGGCCCCTCGCGCGCCGATTTAGTATCTGGCGATAGACTGGCGCCGACCGTGGGCAACACGGCCGGCGCTGCTTCTTTGCACCACCGCCGAAAGGTGGCCGTTCGCCCAGCGGCCTATTGCAGCAGAATCACGCGGTAGAAGCGTTGCGCGGGACCGCTGGTGGGGTCGGTCACGGTCAACGTCGTGCCCGTAGCCACTCGATCGGCCGTCAAGGGCAGCCAAACGGAGGCGTTGAGGTCCTCTTTGAATTCGACCCGGTAGGATCGACCCGGAACCGTGCCCACTTCGAAGGAGAGTGCGCCCCCCGCCTGCCAGGCGAACCCACCGAGCTCGGGGGAAGCCGGTTCATCGAGGGAGTTGCTGGCGCCCGGAGTCCAGTTACTCATCGAATGGAGCGTGGTGACGTTGCCATCGGGGTAGAGCCCCTGGCTGACGTTGGCCGCTTGCGGGCCAAACGTCACGGAGTGCTGGAGGGTTCCGTTCGTCGAAGCAAGGGCGATGGTGTCGCCGTTCTTGCCTAGTTGGAAACTCACGTGCAGCCCGCCACCCCCATTCTGATTGGTCAGGCCGTCGGCCCAAACCAACAGGAAACCCAGCGGGGCGATGAACGTATTGGCCGGCACTTGGTCCATCTTGGGCAAGGTGGGAGTGTCGGTCAGGAAGCATCCTGACAGGTCCACCGCGACGGGATTCGGATTGTAGAGTTCGAACCAGTCGTGGCGCTTGCCGTCGGCCGGATCAGGGAGCCCGCCCGGTTCGGAGTTATCGGCCATCCACTCGTTGATCACCACCGGGAGCAGGGCGGGCGCGGCGAGGTTGGTGACGGTGATGGTGTCCGTGGCTTTGCTGGGGCGGCTGCCGTCGTTGTGCACGCCTTGGAGGCTCAGTAGATTGGTGTAGCCAGTCAGGGCGACGCTCACACTCCAGTTGGTAAGGGTGGTCCAGGTGACGGTGGTGGGCCGTCCGTTGATCTCGATGTCCTTCACCGTCAACGGCGCGGTGCCCACCAGCGTGATGCGGTTGGTATTCACGCTGTAGTCCCGTCCGGCGTTGCTGGTGATGGCAAACGGCGTGCTCAGCGGCATCCGATTGCGCACGTAAGCCGCGCGCTGTACGAGGTAGTTCACCGCCCCGTCCCAGTTCTGCCCCAACCGCCCCGCGTAGCGGGCGGCCCAGGGACGCAGGTACGCCTCGTTGACCGTGGTGGTCATGATATCGAGCAGGTGGTTGCAGTAACGCCGGTAGTTGTTCGGCAACGTGGTGAACCGGTAGACGTTGGCCGAACCGGCTCCGGGATAGGCATAGTCGATGGACTGCACGAACTCGTAGTCCATGTCGAAGAGCAACGCCATGGCCTTGTTGTCCTCCGGACGGAAATAGAGCATGAGGTTGTGGTTCAAGCCATAACTGAAGATGTCTCCCGCCCCGATCAGCGCCAGGAAGGAGAGCGAGCGCATCCACTCGTCCACATCCATTAGTTGGGAAGTCTGCGTATCGAAGGCCGTGCCGGTGAGGCTCAACGCCTTGTTCAGGGCGATCAACTGGCCGTAGTCGTCACGGTCCGAGTGATTATCCTGCCGGAACATCCACCGGTAGGCTTCGGCGTCGTCACCCCAGTTTCTGAAATCCACGTCCAGCACGTTGTCGGGTTGAGGCATCTTGGGCGACTCGGGATTCCCGTTGACGGTGGTGGTCGGATAGTAGATCAGTTCGAGCTTATAGACATTGCCGTCGCTGCCGTCCTTGTACTGGCTATCCAGGAACTCCGGCCCATACGCGGCGAGCCGGACCTGCGCGGTGCCGTCTTCCTGTGCCCGTGGCGCGAACACCTGCATCAGATCGTTGTACATGCCCGGCATGCCGCCCGCATGGTTCACCGCATGCCACAACAGAATCTCGTCGTGCTTGCCCGCCAAGCCTGAGTAGCCACCGGACTTGTCGGCCGCAAAGCCGTCCTGCACCCCGCGGAAGAGATGGTCGCGGTTGAAGGCGACGGTGAAGCCGACGCGGGAGGAATCGTTGCGACCGCGCTCGCTGCCCTGCAGATGAACGCCCACATCGTAAAACACCTCGCGTTCGTCATAGACCACCGTCAGCCCGACGCGGTCGTTGCTCATGACGTTGGTGGACGCGTGCAACGCCTCCGCATCGGCCGGAGGCATCAGCAACCGCACGCGATGGACCTGGCTCATCACCGGCTTGTCCTCATCCACCCGGTACAGGGCGCGGGAGTTGATGCCGGCGGCGGGGAAATCGGCGGCCACCCCCAGGCTGTCGTTGGCGCGCACAAAGAACTGCACCAACGAACCCGCAGGCAGCCCGGCAATCATGCCGAAGTAGTTCGTGTAGCCGGGAGTGGAGGCTGCCCCGCCGGCAGTCATGAGTGTGTTGTTCCACCCCCCGCCGTTCACCGACCACCACAGGGCCACTTTGCCCACCCCCTGCGGGTCTCTGGCGGCAACACTGACGGTCACCGGTTGGCCGGGTTCGGGCAAGATCGGGCTGTGCGCGAATGCCTGGAACGTCGGGCCGGCGTTGGCCAGATAGGTCGAGTTCCGTTGCCCCGGCGTGCCGTGGCGCTGCGGCACGGCCAGCGCCGTCGTCTTGGCCACGCGGTTGAAGTAGAGGCGGGTGTTCAGACGTGGATTGCCGGACAGACACTTGGCGCGGAAGGAAACCTGGTATTCCCGCCCATCCGTCACCGAACGCCCCCCGGCCAGAGTCGTTTCGAGGTGATTGTGCATGTGCTCGGTCGGGCCCGTCGCCACCAGGTGCAGCACATGGTTCGAGGGGTTGTCGGGGTCTGATTCGATGCGGCTGCGGTTGTGCGTGCCCAAAGCGCGCCACGCCGTCAACCCGGTCTCGAACGTCCCGTTCTGCAGCATCTGGACCGGGGTGCCGGACGGCGACTCGACCACACTCAGGTCATCAATGAGGCACTCGCCGGCATCGAGCAGGCCCATCACAAACTCCCGCCAGATAATGTCCCCCAGCACGTTGCGGGCCACCGCCTTGTAGGTGTAGTTGCTCCACCGGGCATGGCCCGCTTCATTGCTCGCGGCCCAGGCGCCGGCCTGCGCGTTGTCTGCGGAAGGGTCCCTCAGTTCAAGGCTGCAACCGCCGCCGTCGGCTTCGGCGGGCCAGGGTTTGCCGTCATAGTACCGGACCTCGTCCGCCGGGTTGCCTGCGGGATCGAGCAGCAGCAGGTGGCTGCCGCTGCGGCGCAAGTTGCCGGAAAATGGCCCCAGCACCGTGACTTCTGGATAATTGGTCTGCATGAACCCGACGTCCTTGGCCACCACCAGGTAACCGCCAGCCGGCAGGGTGGTGTTGGTCGGAAACGCGTAATCGAGGTCATGCGCCAGCCTCCAGCCGGCGAGGTTCACCGCGTTAGTGCTCCGGTTGTACAACTCCACCCAGGACTCGGGAGACTCCCGAAAAGGGATGGCGGGAGCGCCCAGATAGGTGGCGATCAGTTCCGCGCCGAACACAATGTCGGTGCTGTTACTGGAGGTCTGATGCACCTCGACGGCCAGCCAGTTCGTACCGGCCACCAGGTTGGTGAGCGGGAGCAGCACCGGTTCCGAGTAAACGGCGTCCGTCACACTGGGTGAGGCGGGGGTGAGGTAGTTCACGCCCTCGTCCGGCAGGTTGAGGCGATGCACCGCCGTGCCGTTCAGGTAGAACACCGCCCCGTCGTCGATCACCCCGCGCAGGCTCAGTTCCAAACCGTTGGTGCCCCGAGGCAGCAGAAAGGGAGCTCGGAAATAGTACGTGATGACGCCCAAGCTCAGCGGGGTGTTCTTGGGAGCGGGCAAGGCGGACTCCTCAACGTACAGCAGCCCTTCCCCGACAGGCCACGCCGAATCGTCGAAACCCGGCGACACCCAACTGGCGCCCAAGTCGGCTCCGCTCTGGTTGTAGCGCCACGCCGCGGTGATGGGCAGTACAGTGACGGAGTTTGCCTCGGCCGCCGGCACGCTCGCGCCCGGCGCGTGATACATGATCTCGTTGACGACCACCTCGTCGTGCAGTTCGAAGTGGTTGGGCTCGCCGGGAGTGAGCGAGGTTGGGTACCACCACAGGCCGGTGCCGTCAGGCCAGCGGCCGCGGGGTTGCCGTTTCGCCACCACCGCATCGAGCACACTCTCCTGGTAGGGACTGTAAAGGACAAGTCGGTCGCCCGGGTCGGCCGCAAAGCCAAGCGTCGCCTTATCGACTTGCAGGAACGCGCCCGCCGGCAGTGGCTGCGCCGGGAAGGTGTAGCTGCGGTTCGTGACGCCTCCGAAACGAGCCACCGCAAACCCTTCCAAGTCGATATCGGTGGCGCCGTAGTTGGCCAATTCGACCCAGAACTCAGCGTTGGTGGCGGAAGCGACTTCGTTGAACGCCAGCCTCACCGGCGGCGGCACCAGGATGTTCGTCGTCACCACCGAAAGGTCGGCTCCGAACAGAATGTCGTTCGTGCTGCCAGGCGCAGGGTGGATTTCCACCGCGAGCACATTCGTGCCGGTGACCAGACTCGAGACAGGAAGCGGGAATGGACCCACATAGCCGGGATTCGGCACGTTGGTTCCTGCGAGGCTCGCGGCGGTGATCGTCCCGGCGGGCAGGTTGAGCCGTAGAACCTCGGTGCCGTTGAGGTAGAACACCGCCCCGTCCGCCACAATGGCGTTCAGAGTCAGCGCGCTCAGATGGGGAGCGCCGTTGAGCGCAAAGGCCTTGCGGAAGTAGTAGCAAGCCGGGCCGGCGGCGAACGGCGTGCCCACCAGAAACTGACGGCGGGCCGTACCGCTGGCCTGGACTCGAAAACCCGCCGGATTGGGACCGTCGCCCGCGTTAGCAGCGATGAAGTCCAGCGTGTTGGTGCCGGCGACGAAGCCGGTCGTGATCGGAAACGCCCCGCTCAAACTGGAGAAACCCTCGTAGGAAATCCCCCTGGAAACGCCGTTGAGCAGCACGTCGTTAAGGCTGTTGTCCGCGCCGAAGTTGAAGGCGATCTGCGCGGTGGCCGGGTTGAAGCCGTCCAGGTTGAAAGCGGTACGGTAGTTGTACACGCCCGCCGCCACATCCACGGCGCCCGGGTTCACCGGGCCAATCCAGCTCGAGGCGGTGCTGTTGGCCGCCCACGCAGGGTGGTTCTGGATCACCGTGGCCGGAATGGACGGCGGCGGCGGGGTGCTCTGGGCGGACTGGGTTAGCGAATAATGCGGATCGGGCAGACCGGGGCTGAGCACAACGCCGTCGTCGCCCATTCCGGAACTGAACAGCGTGGGAATGGGTTCCGGATCGCCCAACGGCGAGGTGACATTGCCGGCCTGGAACACGCCGTTGCCTGAGGCCCACGCGCGATCATCGAAGCCCGTCTCCCGCCAGGCCGTGCCCAGGTCGCTGCCCGAGGCATCGTAGCGCCAGGTGCCGTTGACCTTCAGTGCCGTGGTCTGGACCGTTTCGAATGACTTCGCCGCGAAGTTGCGGCTCCCGGGGGTGCCTCCCACCAGCGCGCTCACCGTCCAGTTGCGCGAGGGTCCGCTGGCGGCGTCTCCATCCCGCTTGGCCAGCGACACGCCCGCGCCATCCGGGCCCACCGGCCAATCCCCGTCCACCCCATAGTTGACCTCGTCCATCAGGCGGTCGGTGTTGCTGCGCAGTTGCAGGCGGTCGCCGTTGTTCGAGAGCCGTCCGGCAAAGGGTCCCAGCACATTGACCACCCCTTGGGCGGCCAGTTCAGTGGGTGAAGCCGCCACCACCAAGTACCCTCCGCCCGCAATGAGGGTGCCTTCCGGGAAGCTGAATTGAATCCCCCCAGCCAATGACCAGCCGGACAGGTCCACGTCCACCGCCATCTGGTTGTGGAGTTCCACCCACTCCAGCGCGGTTTCGTTGGTGCGCGGGTGGTACATGATCTCATTGAAGACCACCACGCTGTCCGCTCGTGCCGCCAACCACAACCCCGCCGCCAGTAGAAGGCCCCTTCCCAAGCCCAAAACAGACTTGAGAACCCGTTTCGCCAATATGCTAGTCATGAAACCATGTCGGACGAGTCGGCATGCGGGACCATTTTGCCCCCAAGGCACGGGTCGCGCCAAGCTCCTTTCAGTCCAAAACAGGAACCACGCTGCGCTGGCATGCCAGCGGACCACCCTGACCGCAGGGCGAGCCAGCCCGGGTGACGGCCGGCCACCCGCGTCCGCAACCGGGCTTGCAGATGGCCGTCGCAACCTCTAGCTTGCAATAAATGCCACCAACCCCTGCGGTTCGTGAAAGACTACTTCGTCTATCTGCCTGAGACCGCGGCCGCCGCCGCATGGGAGGGGAGTGCCGTCTCCGCCGGCTTCACCCGCGTGCCGCCCCACAGTCCCTATCCACCGTATCGGCACCCCACCGATCACCATTTCACCTGGAGCGACGGCCGCGTGCTGAGCACCTACACGCTGGTGTATATTGTCGCCGGGGGTGGGGTATTCGAATTGGATCGAACCCTGCCTCCTCAGAAGATTACGGCAGGCACCGTATTTGTGGTGTTCCCCGGGGTCTGGCATCGCTACGCCCCGGCGCCCGAAACCGGGTGGACCGAACACTGGCTCGAGGTTCGCGGCCCCGCCTTTGACCGCCTGCAGAAGACGATCGGTCCCGTGCCTGCCCAACCTGTGGTGCGCGCCGGCTTGGACCCTGACCTGGTGGAGTGTTTCGACCGTTGCCACGCTTGGGCGCAACATCGCGCGGCCGGCAGCCAAGCCGTCCTCTGCACCCTGGCCCTCCATCTCTTCGCCCTCCTTGAGCAGATCGAGCGCCGCAACCGTCCAGCGCAGGCCCCGATTGACGAAGCGATTCACCGCGCCCAAGTCTGGATGGCCGAGAACTGCCACCGTAAAGTCGATATGCGCGAGGTCGCCCGCGCCGTCGGGGCCGGATACTCGCACTTCCGCCAGGCGTTTCGGGAACACGCGGGCATCAGCCCCAAGCAGTACCACCTGCGGCTCCGCCTCCGCCGCGCCGAGGAACTGCTGCTCAACACCTCCCAATCGCTGAAAGAAATCGCGCTGCTGCTGGGCTTTGACTCCCTGTATCACTTCTCCACCGCCTTCAAGCTCCATACCGGCTTGGCGCCCAGCCGGTGGCGCTTGCGACACCTGCCCAAATCCACCCGCTAAGCGAGTACGGGGCTAATCCACGGGTATCTTGAAGAACCCGGTCCAATCGCCGATATTGCCGCCTGCCGCGCCCACCCCGATCTTCTGGCCGTTGAACCACTCGGTGTGGCCGTCCTCGAACACGAAATTGCCCCCGTCCGGCGCCCCGTTGGCGCGACGGTGAGTGGCCGTTTCCACCCGCTTGCCGTCGAGAGTTGTCGTCCAGACCAGGCGCGAATCGTACATATTGGTCACCCTGGGGCCACTCGCCTGATTCTTATCCATTAAGAAGGGCGCCTTGGAAAAGGTGGAACCCAACCGGGTGCGGAGGAACCATTCCGACGTACCGTAAGCCTTGGCATAGGATTCCACGTCCGCCTTCGCGGTGGCGTCGTTCGGGTCGCGGCCGGGAAGATAGAAATAGCCCAGCAACTGCGGATCGGTGTCCTTCGTGATATTGCCAGCCTCGAACAGGCGGTGCCAGCGGTCGGTCGGGCAGAACAGCACGTCGTTTTTGGCGCGCTCACTCTGCTTGGTGCTCCGCCGGTTGGGCAACAGGTAGTTGCGCCAGAAGTTGCTCATGCTCGGCATCATCCAACTCAGATGATAGCCCTTCGTGTTGTCCGGGAAAAACTCGCGGTTGTCGCCGCCGTACATGGCTATCGCCACCCCCCACTGATGCCCATTGCTCGCGCAGAGCACCTTGTTGGCCTTGGCTTTGGCCCTCGACAAGGCCGGCAGCAGCAAACCGGCCAGAATCGCGATGATGGCGATCACCACCAACAACTCGATCAACGTGAACGCCCGGCCGCTCAGACCTCGGCCGATTCCCGCCCGCTGGCGAACCAGCCAGCCACCCCACCGTCGAATCGTTGACACGCCGCGTCCGAGCTGGAAACCCGTGCTGCCAAAACATGCTTTCATAGACGTTGGCCAACCGGCGAACCGACCTCCGGACCGCACCGTGCCTCACCTCCCGCGCCGCGCAGAGCCGGCACGAACTCAGGCAGCCTTCGCTCGCGTTCGATTTCGATCGCCGCGACCCCTGGCCTGCACTTCCGGAGATTCCTGTGTCTGCTGCAACCTTGCCACAAACCCCGCCTGAGCGAATCCCCAAATTGACAGATTGCATACAAAAAATGCCACCGTTCGCTGGATCGGTCAAACTCCTCTCGGGAAAGAACGTTCGTGCCTTCGCGCCCCACACCGGCGGCCCAGCGGCGCTTTCCAAGCCTTTCCGTTGCGGTGTTCGTCGCGTCATTTGCCGCTTTCCTGCCGCCGCCATGGTGGGTAGGGTTTGCGCGCTATGATGCGAGCCATGCTCTGGATCACCTGCCTGCTGGGCCTCAACGCCTTGGCGGCGATCAAGGATGTGCCTTTCCGCCAGGATGTCGCCGTGCGCTACACGCTGGCCCCGGACCTGCAAGGCGCGGCGTTCCTCCGGCTCGAAGTCGACAAGGAGGGCGTCGTCTACGTCCTGACGGATCGCGGCGTGGCCCGCGCCTTCGACGACCGCGTATCGCTCGACCACAGCTTCCGCCCCCTGAACGGCAAGTTGGCGCGGGACATCGGCGTGTACCGGGGCAGCCTCTACTACCTGTTTGAGGATGGCCTGCTCTCGAACGGCTTCGCCGGGAAGGACCACCTGAAGCTCCCCACCGGGGCTTATCGCCGATTCTGCATCGGGGAGGGCGGCGCGGTCTTTCTGGCGGGAGAAACCAACCTCGCGCCCGTCAACAATGGGGTGCCCGCCCCGATCCCCTTCGTGGTCGAGCGCACCGGCGAACGGCTCTACGCCTGGGGCAGTGCGGTGTATATTCTGACGCCTCGCGCGGTTTACAAATGGGCGGGCAACCGGCTGGAACTCTTCCTCAAAGGACAGGATCTGACCTGCCTGGCGTTTCGCGGCACCACCATGTTCGTCGGCTCGAAGCAGGGCTTCCTGAGTGTGGACGCCACCTCGGGACGTGTGCTCCTGCCCTTGCAGACGCGGTTGCCGGCCACCGACATTACCTGTCTCGCGGCACTGCAAGACGGCCTGTGGGTCGGCACGACCCAAGGCGCATTTTTCGCCGCCGGAACCAACCAGATGCGCTACTACGCCTCGCGCCGCTGGCTGGAGGACGACCAAGTGGTGGACCTCCGCGCGTCGCGCACGGGGGACGCGCTCATCCTGACGCGCGCCGGCTTGAGCAAGATCGAACTCCGCCCCATGACCTTGCTCCAAAAAGCAGCCTACTACGAGCGGAAGATCCGGCAGCGGCATATGCGCTACGGGTTTTGCTCGGAGTTGCGGCTGACCACGCCCGGCGACATCACCACCGCGGAGATGATCGACACCGACAACGACGGCACCTGGAGCAGCTACTACCTCGCCAGCCAGGCCTTTCGTTTCGCGGTTACCGGCGAAGAGGACGCCCGCCTGAACGCTTGGGAGACCTTCGATACCCTGGAGCGGCTCCAAGGCATTCACAACGTCGAGGGCTTCCCCGCGCGCACCTTCGAGCGCCGCGGCTTCAAAGTCTCGGACCCGGACCGCTGGCACGTGGCCCCCGACCCCACCTGGGAATGGAAGGCACACACCAGCAGCGATGAAATCACCGCCCACACCTTCGCCTACGCGGTGCTCTACGAGACGGCCACCCGCACCGCCGCGGAGAAAGCGCGGATCGCGGGGGTGTACCTGCGCATCATCGATCACCTGCTCAAGAATCGCCTCTACCTGGTGGATGTGGACGGCCAACCGACCCTCTGGGGCCGCTGGAATCCGGAGTACGTCAACCAGTACCCGCCGACCGTAGTGGACCGCCGCCTGAACAGCGCGGAGATGGTAGCGTTTCTCCAATTCGCCTACCGCCTCAGTGGCAACGAGCGGTACCGGCAGGAAGCCATGCAACTCATGGAGCAGCACGGCTACCTCCAGAACATCATGAACACCATGGCCAAGATCGCTCCCACCACCGGCGCCGTCTTCCGCGGCAACGACATGGGCAACGAATGGAACCACTCTGACGATCTCCTGGGATTTGTGAACTACTGGACCCTCTACCGCTACGCTTTCAACGATGATCTGCGGCGGCGCTTCGCGATGACCATCCGCGACCACTGGGAACTCGAACGGGGCGAGCGCAACCCCCTCTGGAACTTCATTTACGCGCTCACCGGCGCCCCGCAATACGACCTGGAAGCCGCCATCTGGACCCTGCAACGCTATCCCCTCGACATGATCAACTGGTCCGTGAAGAACTCCGGACGGAAGGACTTGACCCCCCTGGCCGCCAATTTCCGGAACCAGCCGGTCGTGGAATTGCTGCCGCCGGGGGAGCGCCCGACCTCGCGCTGGAACGGCAACCCCTTCACCCTGGATGGCGGGGACGGCGGAACCTCGGAACTGGCGGGCGACGAGTTTCTCCTGCCTTATTGGATGGGGCGGTATTTGCGGATCATCCAGTAGGGCGGACCGTGCCCTCGGCGCCGCCGGATCGCGCGGCCGCCAACGAGGCCTGGCCGCCTTGGGGTCTTGCTCCGTTCCGGGTGGGCGGGATCGAATCCGGCCTTGCTCGCGAGAGTCCAACCGAGACGCATTGATCATGAAACGCTATTGGGCATCAGGGGTAGGCGCGGCGCTTTGCGCCGCCAGTCTGGCGGCCGCAGATTGGCCGCAATGGGGCCGCGACACCACGCGGAACATGTACTCCGACGAACGCGGACTGCCGGCGGCCGTCGACGCCGGCAAATACAAGGCCGGCACCGAGGACGTCGATCTCGGAACCACCAGGAACGTCAAGTGGGTGGCCAAACTGGGCACGCAGACCTACGGCAACGTGGTGGTGGCCAACGGCCGCGTGCTGATCGGCACGAACAACGACGTCCCGCGCGATCCCAGGCATAAGGGCGACCGCAGCATCCTGCTCTGCCTGGATGAGCCAACCGGCGCCCTGCTCTGGCAGTTGGTGGTGCCCAAGCTCAAAGACGCCAAGGTCAACGACTATGAGAACCTGGGCCTGCTTTCCTCCTGCCGGGTGGAGAGCAACCGGGTCTACGTGGTCACCAGCCGTTGCGAGGTCATGTGCCTCGACCTCGAGGGCATGGCCAACGGCAACGATGGTCCCTTTACCGACGAGGCGGTCTACTTTGTCCGGGACACTGGCAACCCTCCGGCAGCACCCGGCCCCAAGGACGCGGATATCCTCTGGGTCTATGACCTGATCGGCCGTTCCAAGGTCTTCCCGCATAACGCCTCCAACTGCTCGCCCTTGGTCTGGGGCGACTACGTCTATGCCTGCACCTCGAACGGCATGGATGACACGCACACCAACGTCCCCTCCCCCCTCGCCCCCACCTTGATCGCCTTGGACAAACGCACCGGGGAACTGGCCGGCGAGGACGACGCCGGCATCGGCACGCGCCTCTTCCACGGCCAATGGAGTTCCCCCTCAACGGCAACGGTCAAGGGCCGCCAACTGGTCTTCCTCGGCGGGGGAGATGGCTTCCTCTACGCCTTCGATGCCAAGCCGGTGCAGGACGGCGGGCGCAGTCGATTGAAGAAGGTGTGGTGGTGCGATGCGAATCCACCGGAATACCGCGCCAAGGACGGCAAGCCCATCAAGTACCCCAAGCCCGAAGGGCCCAGCGAAATCAATGCCACACCGGTGTTCTACAAGGACCGCGTCTACGTGGCCATCGGTCAGGATCCGGAGGCTGGCGAGGGGGTCGGACGGTTGATCTGCGTGGATGCCACCCAAGCCGGGGATATCACCCGGACTGGGATTCTCTGGGACAGCCGGACCATCCACCGCAGCCTCTCCACCGCCAGCATCGACCCGGCCTCCGGCCTGCTCTTCATCGGCGATTTTTCCGGTTACCTTTACTGCTTCGACGCCGAGAACGGCAAGCCTTGCTGGACCCATGACCTCAAGGCCCACATCTGGGGTTCGACCCTGGTCGCGGACGGCAAAGTCTATTGCGGTGACGAGGACGGCGACTTCACCATCATGGCCGCCACCAGGGAGAAGAAGCTCCTCTCCGAGGCCAACTTCAACGCGCCGGTCTACTCCGCGCCGGTGGTGGCAAACGGCGTCCTGTACGTCGGTACCACCACCCATCTGTACGCCCTGCAAGACGCAGTCTTGCACCAGGCGTCCGCCGGCCAGTCTGCGCCCGCCGGACCCAAGCCCCAGCCTTGAGCCAGGTCCATCTCGCTGGCGCGAAATCCCTCTCATCCGATCCAGGCTGGCGCCTGCTGCGGGCGTTTCGGGTTGAGCCAGGCCGGTTTGCGGGCTATGCTGTCCGCAGATAGCTTTGGCTGTGGCTGCAAGCCGCAGCCACTCGGGCTTGGTCTGATCAAAAACCGTTTAGCGCCATGCTGCATTGGTATTTACTCGCCCGGACGGTGTCTCGGGCATCGACCAAGCCGGTTGACCAGCGTGCCGAACCCCCAGGTTTCGTGGCAGCCGGCGGCCCGCCGCCGCTGACCGGTTGTTCTGCCGCTGATCGCCGGAAGCTCTTCTGGCTGGGCACGGCGGAAGCCGGCCCGCTGGTGCTTACCGTGTGGGGCGGTACCGTGCTCTCCCCCGACACACCACGTTGGGCTTGGTTCGCGCTCGGCACCACTCTCCTGCTCGCCGTGAGTTGGTGCCTGAGACATCACACGCCGAAAACCGTCATCCACGTCGCACCCCTGGATCCGCCGTTCGACGACGGGAGCCGCACTCGCGAAGCACCACCCCGCCCAGCTCGATCCGTCTAGACAACCCACGCTATGCCCACCGCCATCATTCAACTCAAGATCGACCCGAAGAAGGTCACCGGCACCGCCGAGAAGCTCCTCGACTTTCCAGCCGTAACGGACGTCTATTCGATCTCGGGCCGCTTCGACCTGCTGGTCATCATCAAGTGCGACTCGCTCGACATGATCGAGTCGGTCATCACCGATCACCTGCTGAAGACCGACGGCATCGTCGGCAGCGAGACGATGTTCGCCTTCCGCAGCTACGACAAACGCGAAGGCGGCCGCGCCATCGACTTGGATTGACCGGGGGATCGAGGTTCCTTTTCGTGCCCGCCGACCCGGGAGGAGATTAGGCTCAACCCCGCGCCAGACTCCCACACCACCGGGCCCGCAGGCCCAGATCGCCCCGGTTCACCACCGGCACTGCTCGGGCAGCTTCCAGCTTTGTCTGCCACCGCCCCGTCCCCCGCAACCAGTTGAGCCCGACTTCCCCGGTGTAGACATCGGTCCGTGCCATATAAAGGAAGAGGCCGGGCTTTCGCCCGGCCTCTCTGAATGACACTGGAAGGAGTCGGTCAGCTTACTTCTTAATACGACCGAACGTCATCGCCGCCGTCGGCGTGAGCTTGTACGGGCTGGTGGCCCCGGGCACATCCTGCCAAGGTCCAGTCACCTCCGCCGCGGCCTGCAGTGTGCCGCCGCCGGTCCACTCGACCGTGATCGTCCCGTCTGCGTTCTTCGTGATGCCGGTGAACTTCACTTCCTGCACCGTCGTCTCCGGGATGAACAGGAGGTAGTCGGCGTCACCGCTGTCATAGGCCCAGCGGATGGTCTGCTTGCCGCTGAGCGTTACCTGCTTCGCCGCGCCCGCGTCGTCGGTCAGCGGGACCAGGTTATTCTGGCTCCAGCCGCCCGAACCGGTGCAATCGAACTTGCCGATGGGCTCAGTGGTCTGGGTGGTTGTGCCGAGGCCCGTGGTCACCAGCGCGATGCTGCTCTTGAGCAGGCTGGCGCCGCGGTCGCTATGGGATTGTGCGGCAAACACCGTGTAGGTCGTCGGCGTGGCCGGGAAGGTGCGGGTGTAGTTGCCCCAGTCGCCGGAGGCGACCCAGCCAATCTTGTAGTTGGAAGTCATGGTCCAGACACCGCCGCGGGTTGAGCCCCATTGGCCGCCCATGTTCTCGCCGACGCTGACCGCATGGTTCACGTTGGTGTCGGAGAGCACGTCCACCCCGCCGCCGTAGTTCACCTTGTATCGATAGATCGGGTGAGCAGTCTCATCCTTCGCACCCGAGTTCGAATCCGTCGCCACGTCGGTGTTGTGGTAGTCTACATCGAACACCGCGGTCAGGTTCGTGTAAGCGCCGCCCAAGTAGGGCATCACGCTCGCCGCATCGATGGTCTTGCCACCGTCGTAGTCGAAGTCCTCCGCCTCAATCGTGAAGGCGGCAGGCACAGTCACCAGCACCTTGCAGAGGGAGCTGGTGGCGGAACCATTCGGATTGGTCACCACGACTGCGTATTGGCCGATGTCAGCCAAGCTGGCGTTGGCGATGGTGTACTTGTCGGTGGTGGCGCCAGCAATGTTCTTGCCGTTGAACGTCCACTGGTAGGTCAGCTTGGTCCCGAAAGCCACAACCGACATTTCGGCCGAGGCCCCGGGGGCCAGCGTGAGGCTGCCCGCCGGCTGAGTCGTGATGCTCGGAGTCACGTTGTCGAGGGACTCGTACCACGAGATGACGTCGCCTTTCAGGAATTCACCTTCACCATTGGCGTTGTTGGACGGAGTGGGATCGCCCGCCATGATGAACGTGGCGCCCGCGCCGTCGCCGCCCGTGCCTTCGTTGTGGCGAATCTCCATGTAGTACTTCTTGCCCGCCGTCAACACGATGTCGCCGCCCCATTCGTTGCCATCCCAGGTGGCGGAGCACTTCATGATGTCACCACCGGTGCCTTCGGCATTCATCGCCGGGGAGCCGGCATTCGTCCACTGATACTCGTTGCTCCAGCCGGTTTCCTTGGCAATGGCCTTCTTGTTGGCCGGATCGTCGTCCGTGCTCAGATACAGCACCGCGTTGTCATCCGCCGAGATGTAGAAGATGTAGGTGCCACTCTTGGCCGGGGTGAAGAAGGTGCGAATCCGCGAGTTGTAGTTCTCCTCCACGCCCCACGGCGTGTTGAATTCGTTCTCCGTGGAGGTCACGTCGGGAGCGCGCACCGGCGTCGTGGTGTCGTCCAGCGCCGTGCTGAAGGCATCAAGGCTGCCGAGGTCGCCGGTGTTATCCATCCAGCGCTCGTAGAAGGCGAAGCCCTTGAGTTCCTGCGCCGACATGAAGGTCACCTTGCTGTCCGCGGCGATGGTGTTGCCGGAGTAGTCCTTCACATTGTTAACCGTGAGGGTGTACTCCGTCTGGAGGGCCTGCTTGGCGGTCGTCAGTTTGACCCCGTTGAAGAAGCCCTCGTTCCCGGCGATGGGAATCGGGACGATCTCGGAGATGGCCAGGCTCGGGCTGATCGCGTAGTTGGCGATGTTGCTCCCGGAGGCGCCCAGCGGCTCGCTGAAGGTCACTTTCACCGTGGTAAACGAGCCATCCGCCCGCGCGCTGACCAGCGTCGGCGCTTCGGTGTCCACCGTGATGGTGACGGTCGTCTCGCTGCTGATGATTTCCGTGCCGCCGCCGAAGACGCGGCAACTGTATTTGCCCGCGTCATCCATGGTGGTGATCGGGATGGTTAGCTTGGCGCCCACTTGGCGGGGAATGGGCGTGCCATTCTTGCGCCACTCGTAGTGGACGGGATCGCCCGTGGCTGCCACCGTCAGTTCGAGCGGCATCGACGCCGTCAAGCTCTTGGTGGCCGGGGGTTGGGTCGTGATGGCAATCGGCACCGGGGTGAAGGCCTTGAAGTTGCTGAAGATGCCGGTCGAGATGTTGGCGTCCGAGTGCGCCGTTACCGCCAGACCCAGGTGGATCTTGCTGGGCCACGCATTGGTGAAATACCCGATCCTTGTGTTGTCCGTGCCCGAAGGCCACGATCCCCTGGTATCCCAGCCCTGCGGGTCGTACGGCTGGTACATGGTCCACGTCGTGCCGTCGTTGCTCCAGTACATGTAGAACACGTTGCCGACGCGCTCGAGGCGCATCCAGTTGTTCGGCATGTTGGGCGGGACGGCCGGATTCGGCGCGGTCCAAACGGAGTCGCCAGGCCAGTCAGCCCCATCGGGGTCAAGCCCGCCGCCTGCGCCGGCAGCCTCGCCGCCTGCGCGGTGAGCGCGCCACTGCGGCCCGCGGAGGTTCACGCCGGCGGTACCGGTCGTCTCTCCGTCCGTCGGAACGTCCGCAGACGGCCGGGTGGTCATGTTGGAGATGTGGGGATCGTCGCCAGCGGGTAGCGCATCGGGTGCCGAGGGCAACCGCGCCATGAGTTCGGCCTTGGCCCAGCCGCCATCACCGACGTTACCGATCAACTGTTCGACCTTCACCACGTAGTCGAAGTCGCCGGTCACCGGGATGTAGGCGTAATAGAAGTTGTCTGAGCTGCCCCAAATATCGCCGCCGCCACCGGCGACCGTGATTGTGCCGTTGGCCACGGAATGGAAACCGGCCACACCAGGGGTGCCGACATCCATGCCCGTAAGCCCTGCCGGCTGCGCCAAGCCCGAATAGGCGGCAACGCCTAGCACGGCCCCGGCCAGTACAGCGGTTCGTACAAACGCTTTCTGCATAGGGTTTGTGAGTGTTTGGTTGTATCTGAAAGTCTCAGCCCGCGTGAAAGCCCCCTCTCGGTGCCCACCGAAAGGAACCCGATGAGTACCCACCGGGTTCGGCTCGAAGCCAAGCCATCGCATGTACCTGAAACTGGCCTTTTTTAGCAGAACTCACAAATCTCCTCAAGATAAATGTGGCAAAAACTGCGCAGTCGAATTCCTTAAGACTCCTCCAACCGCTGCCGAACTGGAGTTTCCGCTCGACAGAAAAGGGCTCATTCTCCACCCTGACACAAGCGACCCATGGGTGCCTTCGCCCTTTCACGCCGCTCGCCTGACCCACAGCGGCGGTGTGCCCTTCCGGCGGTTGGGAGGAAGTACTTGGCCATCGTCGCCATAGCCCTGTGCTGCCACGCCCTAGGGGAAAGCCTTCCGGAAGCAAGCCCGTTGCCAGAATTCCGATCCGGCACCGCCAGGGAGTACCTGACTAACATCATCCAAATAGTTCAGGTACAAACTGTTACAACCAACAAGGCAACCTTGCCCGACGCCTGCTTCGCGCAGGCTCGCGTGCAGAGCCATCTGGGCGAGAAGGAAGCGGCCGAATACTGGGCCAGGCGCGGCTTGAGACTTGCTTCCAATCGTGTTGATATCCAGCTATTTCTAGCTGATCTGCTGGTGCGCCAAGATCGCATGGAGGAAGCTGCGCAGACCCTGCGGCAGGCCCTGGCAGCCAAGCCGGACTTGGCGGGGGGGCAACGCCAACTGGGGGGCGTGCTCGACCGCCTGGGTGACCGGGAGGGCGCCCGCAAAGCATTCGAGACCGCCGTGCAGCAAGCCCCCCGGGATGCCACCGCCCGGCTGCTGCTGGGGAGGCTCCTGCTCGACACCGGCCAACCCCGCGAAGCGCTGACCAACCTGCAGGAGGCCTGCCGCCTCAACCCCGGGCTGTCGGGGGCCTTCTACGCTTTGTCCGAGGCACAAGGCCAACTGGGAGACGACGAGGGGGCCAAGACGTCGATGCAGACCTTCCAACGGCTGAAGCAGCGGGAGAAAACGGAACTCGACGACCAGAACCTGGCCTACGACGACCGGAAGTTCATGACCGCCCTGGCGGCCGGCTTTCACATCGAAGCGGCAACGCTCCTGCTCGCGCAGAAGCAGCCGGGCCTGGCGGAGACCCATCTGCGGCAGGCCTTGCGCATCAGCCCGGACGAACTCCCAGCCCACGAGGCGCTGGCCACGCTCCTGCGGCAAGCAGGCAGGTTGACCGAGGCCCGGACCTGCTACGAGAGCTTGGTCCGTCTCCAGCCCAACCAAGCCGCCAGCCACCTCAACCTGGGCACGCTGCTGTTGGAATTAAAGGACTACCCCGCCGCCGTCCAGGCCATGAAAGCTGCGCTGGCCATCGATCCTAAACAACCCCAAGCCCTTGGCAACTTGGCCCGCTTTTACTTGGCGAACCGGCGGGAGCTTCCCAAGGCCTTGGAACTCACCCGCCGGTTGGTCGAGGCTCGTCCGGTTGCCGCCAACTACGACCTGCTGGGCTGGGCCCTTTTCGCCAACGGCCAGACGAACGAAGCCCGGGCCGCCGCCCGGCAAGCCGTTGATCTGGAACCTACTAACACGGGTTACCGCGCCCGCTTCGAGCGCCTTCGGGCCCTGCCATGAGCCCCGCCACACACACCCCTTTCCGGACCCTCCTCTGCGGGCTCGCCAGCCTCGTCGGGTGGCTGCCAACTCTCCAAGCCGCCCCACCCATCCACTTCCGCGACGCCACGGATACCAGCGGTATCCGGTTTGTGCATACCGACGGCGGTTCGGGGCGACGGCATTTCGTGGAGACGGTGGCTTCGGGGTTGGGGTTGATCGACTACGACGGCGATGGCCAACTGGATATCCTCTTCCTCAACGGGAGTCCTTTGCCCGGGACCCCGATGCCAGCCCGTCCTCCCACCAATGAACTCTATCGCAATAACGGCGATGGCACTTTTGCCGACGTTACCGAACGCAGCGGAGTGGGCCTGCCCGGCTACGGGATGGGGTGCGCGGTGGCGGACTACGACAACGACGGACATGAAGACGTCTTCATCACGCAGTTCGGCGCCCACCGCCTCCTGCGCAATAGCGGGGACGGCACCTTCACCGATGTCACGGTGAAGGCCGGCTTGGCCAGTGCTTCCTTCGGCGCCCACTGCATCGGCGCCGGCTGCGTGTTTCTGGACTTCGACCGCGACGGGCTCGTTGACCTGTTCGTCGGCAACTACGTCGAGTTCGACCCGGCGGCCGCCAAACCCTGCGTGCAGGGCGGGGTCCCGGTGTATTGCAGCCCGCGGAGCTACCCGATGGCTCCGAACCGCCTGTTTCGCAACCAGGGCAACGGCACCTTCGAGGATGTCAGCGAGCCTTCGGGCATCGGTCGCTACAAAGGCTACGCCATGGGAGTGGTGGGCGGGGACCTCGATGGCGACGGGTGGCCGGACATCTACGTCGGCAACGATGTGACGGAAAACTACCTCTTCCGCAACAAGCACGACGGGACCTTCGACGAGATCGGGCTGCTGGCGGGCGTTGCGGTGGACCAGTACGGCGAGCCGCAAGGGACCATGGGCTGCAACGCGGGCGACTACGACGGCGACGGGCGGTTCGATATCGTCGTCACGGATTACCAGAACCAGGTCACCACGCTCTACCGCAACCTGGGCGTGATGCACGGGATGGTCCGGTTCAAGGACGTCACCGTGGAAACGGGTGCGGGCACGGGCTCGCGCCCACTGGTGACCTGGGGCTGTGGGCTGGTGGATTTCGACAACGACGGCACCCGCGAGTTGTTCACCGCCGCCGGGCACCTGCAAGACACCGTGGAGCAGTACGATCGCAGCAGCACCTACAAACAGCGCAGCCTCTTGTTGCGCCAGCAGAACGGGCGGTTTGTGGACGTCACGTCCGGCGGCGGCGAGGGGCTCAAGCGCCTCGAGAGCAGCCGGGGAGCGGTGTTTGGCGACCTCAACAACGACGGAAAACCCGACCTCGTCATGCTCAACGCGCGCAGCCGCCCCTCGGTCCTCATCAACGACACCGCGACCACCAACCACTGGCTGCTGCTCAAACTCACCGGGACCAGGAGCAATCGATCCGCGGTGGGCGCCTTGGTCCGGGTGACCGCCGGCGGGCGAACGCAAGTGGACGAAGTCCGGGCCGGGCGCGGCTATCAGAGCGCTGAGGATCTGCGTCTGCACTTTGGCCTGGGCACCAACTCGGTCGTGGACCAACTGTCCATCCGCTGGCCCAACGGTCTGGAAGAGAGTTACACCCAGGTTGCGTGCGACCAACTCCTTCGCCTGAAGGAGGGGGAGGCCTCGCCGGCGGCCAAACGTTGACGGTCTGGCTCGACCGCCCACCGGGCCATGGCCGGGGCGTCCGGATCGGAAGCGGGGTCAAGCCTCCCGGGCCGCGCGAAGCGTACCCGCGCCGCTTACTCCTGCGCCTGGCGCAGGGCCCGTTGCGCGGGCTCGCAGGCGGGGTTGAGGCGCAGCACCTCGCGCCACCCCGCGACGGCCTGCTCCCGTTTGCCGTCGGCAAAGCGGGCGTTCGCCAGGTTCAGTTGCGCCTGCCAATCCCGCGGCTCGCATTGCACCGCCTTCTCGAAGCATACCATCGCCTCGGCCTTGCGGTTCTGCCGTTGGTAGACGATCCCCAGGCAATTGTGCGCCTGGCCGAAGTTCGGCAGCGCTTCGATGACCTTGGCAAATTGCTCTCCAGCCTCCGCCACCCGGCCGGAGCGGAGCAGCAGGAGGCCAAGATTCTGGCGAACCGCCGCGTAATCAGGCGCCAGCCGCAGGGCTTCACGATAATGCTTCTCCCCGTCCGCGGGCCGGCCGGTCTGTTCGAGCGCCAGGCCGAGTTTGTAATGGAGCGCCTCGGGCAAACGATGTTGCTGGTCCACGACGTCGTAGGGGCGGTCGGTCTCGTTCGTCAGCGTGCGGGCCCCGGCCTCCAGGTGCAGGATGGCGTTGGTCAGATCGCCGCTGCTGGCGAGGGCGCAGCCAAGCACAAACCGCCCGAGCGGATAGTCCGGCTTCAACCGCACCACTGCCTGCATGTGCGCCATGGCTTCCTGGCGCTGCGCCGCTCCCTTCAGCAATTGCCCCACCAACTCGTGCGCCGTCGCGTTGTTCGAATTGACGGTCAGGGCGAGCCGGTACTTTTCGATCGCCCGGTCCGGTTCTCTCGCCCGGAGAAACTCGTTGCCGGCCCGGACGTATGAATGGTCATCCAGAAACTGCTCGTTGATCTTGTGGATGAAGGCGGGGGGCAGGTCCACAAACTCCGGAATATTGGCGACGCGGCTTGGCGGCACCATGTGCTCGAGCCAGACCGGCGGCCTCGCCTCGCCTCGCTCGTCGATCCGCGCGAGGTAGAGCTGTGTGTAGTCCGAATGCGCCTTCGAGGTGAACACGAGCCAGCGCCCGTCAGGCGACCAACTGTGCCAGGAGTTCATCCGGCTCAGATTGCAGCCCATCCGCCGGGGCTCACCGCCTTCCGCCGGGAGGATGAAGAGCTGGCTGTCCGGCCGGAGCAACATGTAGTTCGACGACTGGCAGAACACGATCCAGCGGCCGTCGGGGGAATACTTGGGGAAGTAGTTGCTGCGGCCGTTCTGCGCGGCGCCCCGCAGCGGCTCGGCCTGGCCCCCCTTGCCATGGTTGAACGGAATCCGGTAGAGGTCGTAGCGGAAATCCTGGGTCTGGCGGAACATCTCCTCATCCTCGTCGCTGCTCAACAGGAGCCGGCCCCGGGCCGGCTTGTGCTTGAGCTTGACGGCCGTGTGCCGCGCAAACAGGACCCACTGGCCGTCCGGACTCCAGGTCGGGTTGCTTTGGACGAATTCCGGATCGTCGGCCCCGGGAAGCGCGGAGAACTGCTTCGTTTCGCGATCGTACACGCCCACGACGCCGAGGATGGGAAAGAACAACTGCGAGAAGGCGAGGTCGGGCTTCGGCATGAAGATCGAGAGATCCTTCACCGTGCTGAGCACATAGCGGCCATCCGGCGAGATCTGCGACAGCAGGCCCAGGGTCTCCTGGCCGTCATCCCGCCGGTAATCGTCCCACGTGATGATATCGCTGGTCGTCAGGTTCATCTCCGGCGCGGTCCGGGCGATGACATAGGAGCCCTTGTTGTTGGCGTAATCGACGTCCATCGCCAGGTACTCCCCGTTGCGGCTGAAGGAATGGCAGTTGCCGCAGACCGGCAGGTTCGCCAACA
Source organism: uncultured Verrucomicrobiota bacterium (assembly GCA_964472515.1). GTDB lineage: Bacteria > Verrucomicrobiota > Verrucomicrobiia > Limisphaerales > J093 > CAYYMW01. The sequence continues at coordinate 35,218 of CAYYMW010000006.1, forward strand.
CCACCGGCGCCAGCGTGCCGGTGCCCAGCGATCCGAAGCGCCAGCGGATCTTGGAGGGATCTTTCACGGCCTCCAGAAAAGGCAGGTTCACGTCCCGGAAGAAGATCGGGGTCTCCACCGCCTCCTGCGCGATCGAGAACTGAACGGCCCCCCGGGCCCTGATGGCGTCGGGATGACCGGCCTCGTGTCCGGTAAGCGTGACTTCGAGGGGCGTCCCACTCGCGGCCGCTTTCATTTGCAGCCAGGCAGCCTCATCCGGACGCCAGCGGGGTTGAACGCTCGCGAACGACCAGGTCCGGCCGCCTGCCTTGAAGGTCGCGGCCCAATTCCCCACCTTGGCCGTGTTCGTATTCCAGTAGAGCACCGGCGCAGGCATGTTCGCCGGCATGATCGCCCCTGGAAGGGGATGCTGCAGCTCAATGGCAACCGGCCCGCCTCCCTCCGGAGACGCGGGTGAGGCCGCAGACTCAGCCCCGGCCAACCGGCCCCCGAGCAGGGCCACCGCCGACAGGAGGCCAAGCGGGCGTCTCAGCAGAGGAAGCAAAGACCGGGTGAACCGCGCATGGTTGAATAGGTTCACAGCCCAAAGCACGCGGACTCCATTGGACCTCTTCACGGCGAGACGCCCGCTTTGAGGCGGACCAGGCGGGTGGCGATCCGCTCCGCCAAGTCGTTCTTTCCGGCGGCCCGCGCCAGTTCCAAGGCATGCTCGGCCGAGCGGACCGCTTGCGGGAATTGGCCTGCCTTGGCGTAGTTCTCCGCCAGCAGCTCGTGCAACCGGACCGAAGTGTCGATCGCGGGACGGAGCTTCACCGCCTCGGCCAAGTGTTGAACCGTCTCGTCGATCACCCCCTGGCAGGCCAGCGAGAGGGCCAGCAGATAGTGCGCCTCGGCATTCCCAGGCGCCAACCGCACAGCTTCACGCCAGTGGGTGGCGGCCTCGGCGAAGCGGCTCAGTTGCAGGCAGGCCTTGCCCAGGTGGCTGCGGAGGGTCTGCGGCTGGTATTGCGCTTCCGGGTTGATTGCCGGCAGGGATTGGAGGGCGGCCAGGAAGTGGGGCACCGCCTGGGCCGGCTGGGCCTGATGCAGCAGGATGACTCCCATGTCGCCGTGGGCAAAGCTGTGCTTGGGATCCAGCCGCAACGCCTCCGTCGTGTGGGCGATGCCCTCCTTGAAGTCCTTCTTGACGTGGTAATAGAGAAAACCGAGGCGCTGGTGGGCCGTCACGTTGGCCGGGTTCAGTTCCAGTGCCTGCCGGTAGCGCTCGATGGCACGCTCCACGTCCCCGGAACGGTAGAGTTCGTTGCCCGCCCGCTCGAACGAGTAGTCGTTGAGGAACTTGGCCTCGATCTTCGCCAACCCGCCCGGCGGCAGGTTGAGAAACTCGGGAATGTTGGCCGCGCGGTTGGTGGCGCTGAAATGCTCGAGCCACACCGGCGGAGTGCTTTCGCCTTCGGCATCGATATGCGTGAGGAAGAGCTGGGTATAGTCGGAAAACGCCTTCGAAGAGAATACCAGCCAGCGCCCGTTGGGAGACCAACTGTGCCACGAGTTCATCCGGGCCAGGTTGCCGCGCAACCGCCGCGCCTCCCCGCCGGCCGCCGGCATGATGAACAACTCACTGTCCGGTCGCAGGAGCATGTAGCTCCGGGCCCGGCAGAACACAATCCACCGACCGTCCGGCGAGTACTTGGGAAAGTAGTAGCTGAAGGCCGGGTCCGAAGCCCCCGCCAGCGGTTCGGCCACGCCCCCGCGACCGTCGTTGAACGGGAGCCGGCAGAGTTCGAACCGAAACGGCTTGCCGTCCCGGGTGAACTCGCGGCACTCCTCCGGCGTGAGCAACACCCGGCCCTGCCCGGCCGTGTAGCTCAGGTTGTAGGCCTTGGCGCGCGCAAAAACCAGGTAACGTCCGTCCGGGCTCCACGCCGGATTGCTCTGCACGTAAGCCGGATCGTCAGCCCCCGGAAGGGAGGCGAACGCCTTGGTTTCCCGGTTGTACACGGCAAGGAGACCCTTGATCGGGAAAAACAACTGGGAGAAGGCCAATTCGGGCATGGGCACGAAGACGGACTTGTCTTTGACCGTGCTCACCACCCAGCGACCGTCCGGTGACAACTGCGACAGAAGGCCAAAGGTCTGCTCGCCATCTTCCCGGCGGAAGTCGTCCCAGGTAATGACATCCTGGGGCGTCAACCGCATCTCCGGCGCGGTGCGGGCGATGGCGTACGAGGCCTTGCTGTTGGCGTAGTCCACATCCATCCCCATGACCTCGCCGTTGGCCGAGAAAGAATGGCAGTTGCCACAGACCGGCAGGTGCGCGAGCACCACCGGCGGAGCGCTGGTGGAACCGACGGACCCCAGCCGCCAACGAATGTCCGACGGGTCCTTGACCGCCTCGATGAACGGCAGGTTGACGTCGCGGTAGAAGATGGAGGCGCCGACCTCGTCCGGGGAGGTCCGGAAACTCAAGGCCGCCTCCGTCCCCTGCGCCCCCCGGACGGCAAATCGTGCGGGTTTCTCCCGTGATCGGCGCAGGATGGTCTGCCACATCGCCGCATCCGGCCGCCACTCGTTGGTTCCGGCGTTCGCCGACAGCGGCGGGAGGCCGTCCTGAAACTGGAAGCTCAACGGCCAGCCACCGGGTTCGGGCTTCGTCCCCTGCCATCGGAACAAGGGCGGCGCCAGGTCCGGAGGAAAGAGCGTGCCGTCGAAAGGATAGAGAATCCGAAACTCCGCAGGGTTGGCAGCAGCCGTCGAAGCGGTAGCGGCAGGGTTGGGGGTTGGTTCGCTTGCCGTTTCCGCGAACGCGACAAGGCCGCACAACCCTGGCAGGATCAGGGCGAGAGCAGTCCCGAAGTGTCGCGCGGCGCTCGGCACGCCAGCTTGGTACCCGGGCCTTGGGGCAGTGTCAACGCCGCATCCAACGCCATCCGCCTGTTTTCCCATGGTCCCGTGGCGGAAGCCGGTCGATCCTTGCGTGCGCAAATGGGATGACGCACCATCCCGCCGTCCTCAGATGGCCTGGGAACACAACACGCGGAAGCACCTGCAACCCGCCTTCGCCGCCACCCGCGGCGCGCGGTTCGTCCGCCCCCGTCCACTGGGGGGGAAGCCGGGGCACCCCAGTCGGTTGGGCGCTCGCTTCACCGGCCCCGCTCTCCATTGGTGCTTCGTCTGCGCGGTATGGCTGGCTCTCTGGGCACTCGGTGCGCCGGTGGCCTCGAGGGCCGAATCCGGTCCAGGTTATCGGGTCACGTCCCTCGTCGCCCCCGCCAGTGGCCATGCCGGCTTCACGCTAATGGCGCCCACCGTGACAGGCGTCAACTTCACCAATACGCTCTCCGATGAGCACGCGGCCGAAAACCAGATCCGATTGAACGGTTCAGGGCTCGCCTTGGGCGACCTGGACGGCGACGGCCGCTGCGACCTCGTTCTGGGCGCACTCGAAGGTCATCTAGCCGTTTTCCGCAACCTGGGTGGATGGCAGTTTACGAACGTCTCCGCCGCCGCCGGCCTCGATCTTCCCGGCAACTATACCACGGGTCTGGCGCTGGTAGACGTGGATGGCGACGATGATTTGGACCTGCTCCTGAACGGCCTCGGCACCGGCACGCGGTTGTTCCTTAATGACGGCCACGGGCACTTCTCCGAGGCCACGGAGACCGGCTTGGTCCGCGCGTTTGGCGCCACCACCTGCGCGCTGGCGGACATCGACGGCGATGGGCTGCTGGATCTTTACGTCGCCAACTACCGCACCAACACGATCCGCTCGACGGGCTTGGCCCTGCTCAATGTGGGCGGCCGCCGGATGATCCCCCCCGAGGAACGCGGCCACTTGGAAATGACGCCCGACGGCCACGTCCTGGAGCACGGCGACCCGCATTTTCTTTATCACAACGACGGCCATGGCAAGTTCCACCCCCTCGCTTGGACCGACGGCACCTTCCTCGACGAGGACGGCCAACCCTTGCGGGCCGTTCCGCACGATTGGGGCCTGAGCTGCGCCTTCCGTGACCTGAATGGCGACGGCGCACCCGATCTCTATGTCTGCAATGACTTTCATTCCCCGGATCGGCTCTGGCTCAACGATGGCCACGGCCGCTTCCGCGCCGCCCCACGACTGTCGCTTCGCCATACCGCCACCTTCTCAATGGCGGTCGATTTCGCCGACGTCGACCGCGATGGCCGCGACGACCTGCTCGTCTCCGACATGACCAGCCGGCAGCGGGCGCGCCGGCTGATGCAAATCGCAGGAATGGAGCCTTACGATTACGCGATGGGGCGGTTCGATGATCGCCCGCAACTGGACCGCACCGTGCTGCAGTGGAACCGGGGCGACGGCACCTTTGCCGAGGTGGCCAGCTACGCCGGCTTGGAGAACTCCGAATGGAACTGGTCGGTCTTGTTTCTGGACGTCGATCTCGACGGCTACGAAGACCTGCTCGCCACCACCGGCCATATGTTCGATACCCAGGACCTCGACGCCCAGGCGCGGATTGCGGCCAAGGGGCCCTATCCTCGCAGCATGATCCCCAAGAAACTCCTCATGCTGCCGCCGCTCAAGCAGGCCCGGCTCGCCTTCCGCAACCGGGGCGATCTGACCTTCGAGGAGTGCGGGCAGGCCTGGGGTTTCGACCAGGTCGGCGTGGGACAAGGCATGGCGCTGGCCGACTTGGACAATGACGGCGATCTGGACTTGGTGGTGAACAACCTCAACGGGGCGGTGGGACTGTACCGCAACGAGACCTCCGCCCCGCGTCTGGCGGTGCGGCTCAAGGGGCAGCCGCCCAATACCGCCGGCATCGGCGCACGCATCACCCTCAGCGGTGGCCCGGTGACGCAAAGCCAGGAGATGATGGGCGGCGGCCGTTATCTTTCCTGCGACGACGCGATGCGGGTCTTCGCCGCGGGGACGGCGGAAGCCAGACTGCAGATTGAAGTGGTTTGGCGTAGCGGCCGGCGCAGCGTAGTGCCGGACGCAAAGGCCAACTGCCTGTATGAGATTGAGGAGCCCTTGACCGCTCCGGCTCCCCGCCAATCACCGCCAGTTCCATCCCCTTGGTTCGCGGATGTAAGCGAGCGGCTCAACCACCCCCACCACGAAGACCCGTTCGACGATTTCGCCCGCCAACCGCTGATGCCTCGCCGCCTCAGCCAGCTTGGCCCCGGGGCATGTTGGTTCGATCTGGACGGAGATGGCCGCGAAGATCTGATTGTCGGCAGCGGCAAAGGCGGGCAACTCGCCGCTTTCCGCAACGATGGCCAGGGAGGCTTCCAGCGCCTCGATGCGCCACCGTGGAATCAGACGGTGAATCGCGATCAGACCACCATCCTCGGCTGGCACGAGCCGGGCGGAACGAACGGCCTCCTGGTTGGCAGCTCGAACTACGAAGATGGCCAGGCCAGCAGTGGGGCAGTGCGGCTGTTCCAGCCGGGCCGCTCCACTGCGGCGGATGTCATTGCCGCCACGCCTTCCAGTTCGGGCCCGCTCGCCCTGGCCGATTATGACGGCGACGGCCAGCTTGACCTCTTTGTGGGCGGACGCAGCGTCCCCGGTCGTTACCCGGAGGCGGCAGCATCCGGCCTGTACCAGTGGCGTGGCGGCGAATGGGTAATGGATGCCGCGAATACATCGCGGTTGTTGGAGGCCGGCCTGGTGAGCGGCGCGGTCTGGACCGATCTCGACGGCGATGGCTGGCCAGACCTCGTCCTGGCGCGCGAATGGGGTTCGAGCCTCCTGTTTCACAACGACAAGGGCCGGTTGGTTCAACGCAATCTGCCGGTCGAAGGCGACTTCCTCGGTTCGCCAGGCGCGACGCTCGCAAACCTGGCCGGCTGGTGGAATGGAGTCACGGCGGGCGACTTCGACGGTGATGGCAACCTGGACCTGCTCCTCACCAACTGGGGCCTGAACACGGCCTATCGGGCGTCACGCGCTTCGCCCTTTCGGTTGTACTACGGCGAGTGGGACGAGAGCGGCGCGGTGGGGATGCTCGAGGCCAGCCGGGACCCCCTCTCGGGAACCGATGTCCCGGAACGCGACCTCGCCGCCCTTGCCGCGGCGCTCCCGCTGCTGCACGGCCGGTTCCCGACCTTTGCGGCCTTTGGCCGCGCCACGGTCGCAGACATCCTCGGCCCGGCGCCGTCCCGTCACCTCGAGGTGACCACCCTCGCCTCCTTGCTGCTCCTCAACCGCACGAACCGATTCGTCGCGCTTCCGCTGCCGCGCGAGGCCCAGTTCGCTCCGGCCTTGGCCGCGTGCGTGGGCGACTTCGACGGCGACGGCACCGAAGATGTGTTTCTGAGCCAGAACTTCTTTGCCACCCAGACCAAGTTCCCCCGTTGCGATGCCGGGCGGGGCCTGTGGCTGAAGGGCGATGGCCGCGGCGGGCTCAGCGCGGTGCCAGGTCAGGAATCCGGAATTCTCGTTTATGGCGAGCAGCGGGGGGCAGCCTTGGCGGATTACGATGGCGACGGCCGGATCGACTTGGTCGTTACCGAGAACAGCGGTCCCACGAAGCTCTACCGGAACGTCCGCGGCCGCCCCGGCCTTCGCGTCCGTTTGATGGGTCCCCCCGGCAATCCGGACGCGGTTGGAGCCGTCCTGCGCCTCGGTGCGGGCAACCGCCTTGGCCCGGCGCGGGAGATTCACGGCGGCGCTGGGTATTGGTCGCAAGATGGCGTGGTCCAGGTGCTCAGCGTTCCACCCGGCCCGGCCCGTTTGTGGGTCCGCTGGCCCGGAGGCAAGGAGACCACCACCGACCTGCCTCCCGAAGCCAACGAGATCACACTCACCCCTGACGGGCAAATCCAACCCCGTCCGCCTTCGCGGTGAGCTATCGGCAGGTTTCTGGCGCGCGGTTTTTCGGTACCCAGCACCCGGTCTGGCTGCTAGCTTTTCCCCGCACGCTATCGCCGAGCATACCTTGAAGCAGCACCGCCATCAAGTTGACCAGCAGGCAACCGCCCCGGCTTCTCCCGCAGGGCGGCTGGGAAGCGGTCGCCGCCAACTCTTCCGAGTGCTCGCGGTGCTGGTGGTGCCGTTGCTCTTCCTGGTGCTGCTGGAAGGCGGGTTGCGCCTGGTGGGCTTCGGCTACAACCCGCATTATTGGGTGTCCCACCCGGCCGCAGCACCCGGCACGCTGGTGGAGAATCAACGTTTCCCCTGGCGCTTCTTCCCGCGCACGCTCGCTCGGCATCCCCAGCCCGCGCAGGTCAAACTCCACAAACCGGCGGGAGTGTTTCGCATCGTAGTCCTTGGCGAATCGGCTGCGGAGGGTGATCCGGCGCCTCCTTTCAGCTTCGCCCGCATCTTGCAGGTATTGCTCCAGGCAAGGTATCCCGGCGCGAAGTTCGAGATTATCAACGTCGCCTTCACCGCCATCAATTCTCACGTGATCCTCCCCCAGGCCCGTGATTGCGCCGCCCTCGAAAGCGATTTGTGGCTCGTCTACATGGGTAATAACGAGGTCATCGGTCCGTACGGCCCGGGCACGGCCTTCACCGGGCAGACCCTGCCACTGCCGCTTATCCGCGCCGCCGTGGCGCTCAAGGGCCTGCGTTTGGGCCAACTGGTGGACGCGCTGAATCAGCGGTGGCACCCGTCCGAGGACGCCGTGAAGGGCTGGGGCGGCATGACCATGTTCAGCGGCCGCCAATTCCTGCCCGAAGATGCCCGGCTGGCGGCGGTCTACGCGAGCTTCCAGCGCAATCTTGACGACCTCATCCGCGCGGGCCGGAGTTCGGGCGCCCAGGTCTTGCTCGGTACCGTGGCCAGCAACCTCCGCGAGTGGCCCCCGTTCGCCTCGCTGCACCGTCCCGGCCTTTCCGCCGCGCAACTTGCAGCCTGGACGGCCGCCTATGATGCCGGCGCCAAGGCCGAAGCGGACGGCGACTTCGCCAAGGCCATCCGCCAATTCGACCAAGCCGCCCAACTCGACGACCGTTTCGCCGACCTCCATTTCCGCTGGGCCCGCTGTCTGATGGCCACGGGCCGGGCCGAAGCCGCCCGCCCGCACTTCATCCTGGCCCGCGACTGCGATGCCCTGCGCTTCCGCACCGATACCCGCCTCAACCAGATCATCCGCGACACCGCCCGGGCCCGGGCTTCCGAAGCCATCCGCCTCGTGGACACGGAGGCCCGATTCGCCGCGCAAAGCACCAACGGCCTGCCCGGCAACGAGTGGTTTCTTGAACACGTGCATTTCACCTTCGCCGGCAATTACCTGCTGGCCCGCGCGTTCGCCGACGAGATCGTCGCCGGTCTCCCCGCCGCCATGGCGCAAACCAACGCCGCCCCCGCCTGGCTCTCCGAGGCAGACTGCGCCGCCCGCCTGGCTTACACGGTAAACTGGCAGTACGAAATCGTTGAGCTGGTGGCCCGGCGTCTGTCCGAGCAGGTCTACGCCGGCCAACTCGAGGCCGCCACCCGAACCGAACGGTTGGAGCGCCGCCTCACCGAACTGCGCGCGCAGAACAAGCCGGCGGCGCGGCAGCGGGCGGTTCAGCTCTGCCGGCAGGCGGTCGCGGCGGCTCCGGAGGACCCCGTGCTCCGCGCCTCGCTGGCCCGGTCCTTGGCGGGGGTGGATGATGTGGCAGGCGCGATTGCCGCGTGGCGCGAAGCCGCCCGGCTCCAACCGCACGACGCCACCAGCTACTTCGAACTCGGTCTGCTGGCCGTGCAGCAGGGCCAAGCGGAGGAGGCGCTGGCGCTATTCCGCCGGGCCGTCGACGTCAATCCCGACCACGCCAAGAGCCACGAAGCCCTGGCCCTGCTCCACGCTCAGTTCGGGCGCGAGACGGAAGCCCGGCGGCATGCCCGCCTCGCCCTCGAACTGGACCCCAACCGCACCAAAGCCGCCGCCTTGCTGGCCCCCCTGCCCTCGCGCTGACCCGCCGGTGCCTGGCGGGTGTTTCCAGCCGCCGAGGTCAAAGATCGGCATGCCTTGGTCAATAATCGCCATCGGCAGCGCATCCCTTGGCTGCTAGGCTGCCTGGGTAGCACCGAGACTGCCCGCGAGGCGGCAGGCGGCGCCGCGCAAAGCATGACAACCAAACCGATCCCTCCCACCCTCGTCACCCTGGTGGCGTTGACCGTCGCCGGCTCGATGGCCCACGCGGCCGAGACCGCGCCTTTGAAACTGCCCGTCGCCCCGGGGCCTTTCCAGCCGACGATGGAGTCCCTGGCCAACTACCGCTGTCCGGAGTGGTTCCGCGATGCCAAGTTCGGCATCTGGGCGCATTGGGGCCCGCAAGCGGTGCCCATGGACGGTGACTGGTATGCTCGCGGCATGTACGAGCCCGGCAACAAGCACTACAAGTATCACGTGGAGCACTACGGGCACCCTTCCGTGTTCGGGTACAAGGACATCATCCCGCTCTGGAAGGCGGAGAAGTGGGACCCCGACCGCCTGATGCAACTCTACAAGCGGGCCGGCGCCAAGTACTTCGTGAGCATGGGCACCCACCACGATAACTTCTTCCTGTGGAACTCGAAGCTCCACTCGTGGAACGCGGTCAACATGGGTCCCAAGCGCGACGTCGTCGGGGATTGGCAGAAGGCGGCGAAGAAGCATGGCCTGCGCTTTGGCGTCTCGGAGCACCTGGGCGCCAGCTTCACCTGGTTCCAGAGCAGCCATCGCGCCGACAAAGAAGGCCCCAAAGCCGGGGTGCCCTACGACGGCGCCGATCCGAAATACCAGGAGCTCTACCACTTCCCGGCTGAACCCGGCGACACCGATTGGTACAGCAAGAATCCCAAGTGGCACCAGCAGTGGTACAACGAGATCCAGGAACTGGTCGACAACTACCACCCGGACCTGCTCTACACCGACGGCGGCGTGCCGTTCGGCAACGAAGTGGGCCGGAGCATGATCGCTCACCTCTACAACCAGGACGCCGCGCGCCACAAAGGCAAAGTCGAGGCGATCTACAACTGCAAACAGAAGTCCGACGGCCGCTGGGTGGAAGACCTCGAACGCGGCATCATGCCGAAGATCGACCCGCATCCCTGGCAGACCGACACGTCGATTGGCGACTGGTACTACAACCGCGACTGGAAGTTCCGGCCGGTGAGCTGGGTGATCCACATGCTGGTGGACAACGTGAGCAAGAACGGCAACCTCCTCCTGAACGTGGTGCAGCGCCCGGACGGCTCGCTCGATCCCGAGGTCGAGCGGATGCTCGAGCAACTGGCGGCGTGGAACGCCGTGCATGGCGAGGCCATCTTCGGCACGCGCCCCTGGCTGGTCTACGGCGAAAGCGCGCTACGCGTGAAAGGCGGCCATTTCAACGAGGACTTCAAGTACAGCGCGAAGGAAATCCGCTTCACGACCAAGGGCTCGACCCTCTACGCGATGGCGCTGGGCTGGCCGGAGGACGGACAACTCGTGATACGGTCATTGGCGAAACCTGCCGGCGAGGACATCAACCGCATCAGCAAGGTGAGCCTCCTGGGCTACAAAGGCAAACTGAGCTGGAAGCAAACCGCCGAGGGCCTGCTGGTCACCCTCCCCGCCCAGAAGGTCTCGGAATTCACCGCCGCCCTGAAGATCACCGGCAAGAACCTCAAGAACGTCCCCTTGCCGGTCATCTCGAACGTCTTCACGCCGGACGCGCAAGGCCGGCTCAAATTGAGTCCTGATGATGCGGACCTGCACGGCAACCTCAAGCCGGAGTCACAGGGCGGCGCGCCCAACCTTGGGTTTTGGGATAACGCCTCGGACTGGGCTTCCTGGAAGGTGAGTTTCAAGGCGCCCGGCCGTTTCAAGGTCACCACTGCCTTTGCCACGGTGCATCCGGAATCGATCTTCGTCGTCGAGGCCGCCGGACAGGCGCTCGAGGGCAAAGCCGTGCAGACGGGCAGTTGGGAGACTTTCAAGCCGGTGGAGCTCGGGGTGCTGGAGATTAAGCAGGCCGGCGAGGTTGAGGTCAAGGTGCGTCCCCGCGACGCCCAAAGCTGGAAGTCCATCAACCTCCGTTCCATCGATTTCACCCCCGTCCCGTAGCCGGGACGAGGTTGTCTGGACCGCCGCGCGGGGGATTCTGTCCTCCGCGCGGCTTGCTTCATCAACCGCGATCGCGGCAATCGAACCTCGACGCGGGGCTTGCCCTCCGCCCCAGGCCGCCCGCCGTCCCCGCCGGGCGCCTCCACCTTCACCGAGAACCCTCCGGCCCTGCCGGGCTCGGCGCGGTGCAGGCTCTCCTGCCGTCCGAGCGATAGTCCCCCGCGCATCCCGCCGAGCCAATGAAGGCCAGCTAAAGACTCGACGACGTTGGACGGGAGGTTTACAAACGTTACCGTTCAACCCTCCCCGCAGGGGTTGGACAGGTGGTTGAACTGCGGGCACATCTACTATGAGACCGGAAAGCAAAGTGGTGCAGGGCCAGGCTTCGTGGCGGCTGGCCAACGATGAAATCGAGGCGTTCGTGACCAAACTGGGCGGGCATCTGGGCCCGGTCACGTTCGATCGGCGCGGACGCAAGCTCACCCCCTACTCGGTGGCCCCGTGGGCGGAGGAACCCGCCGATCCGTCGCTCATCCCCCTGCTCAAGGCGCTGCGTGGCGATTTCTTCTGTCTCCCGTTCGGCGGCAATGGCACGGCCTTCCGTGGCGAACGCCACCCGGTGCACGGCGAGACCGCCAACTCCACCTGGGAACTGGAGGCCTTGGGCAGCGGCAATGGGCAGATCAGCCTGCACCTGAGCCTGGAACCCAAGGTCCGTCCCGGACGCGTCGACAAGAGCATCACGCTCAAGGACGGGCATCAGGCCGTTTATTGCCGGCACATCGTCTCCGGCATGAGCGGTCCCATGAGCCTGGGCCATCACGCCATGGTGAAGTTCCCGGATCGCCCCGGCAGCGGCCTGCTCTCAAACAGCCGGTTTCTGTACGGCCAGGTCTTTCCCCAGCCAACCGAGAACCCGGAGTGCAAAGGCTATTCTCTGCTCAAACCGGGTGCCGGGTTCCAGAGCCTCGACAAGGTACCCACCATCACCGGCGAAACCACCAGTCTGGCCTCCTATCCCGCCCGGCGGGGCTTCGAGGACATCGCCATGGTGATCGCGGATCCCGAATTGCCTTTCGCCTGGACGGCCGTGAGCTTCCCCGAGGAACGCTACGTGTGGTTCGCCCTCAAAGACCCCCGCGTCCTGCGCGGCACGGTCTTCTGGCACTCGAACGGCGGCCGGCACTACGCCCCGTGGAACGGGCGGCACGTCAACGTGTTGGGCATTGAAGATGTCACCGCGTACTTCCACTTGGGAGTCGCCGAGTCCGCCCGGCCCAATCCCCTCTCCAAGAAAGGCTTCACGACCCATCTGAGTCTCAGCCCCCAGAAACCGCTCATGGTGAATTACATCATGGGCATGGCCCTGACGCCCAAGGGCTTCGACCGCGTCGCGGACATTCTGCCCGGTGCCAACCGCGATACGGTCACGCTCGTCTCCGTACGCGGCCGGAAGGTCACCGTTCCGCTGGATCTGGCCTTCCTGGATTGAGTTCCGCACCGCCCGGCGTATTGCTCGGACGGGAGATGGGTCCCCGACAGCATTCCGCCGATTGACCAACCGAGTCGACCTTTGGCTGGGAATTGGTCGATGTACTGCGCTTTCCAGTACAAGCAAGTTCCAGTAACGGCCTTTGCCGACCCTTGGGGAAACCGAGGTTGCCTTCCGTGACCAACCGCATTCCGCCCTGACCAAAAGCTCAGGCCGGCTTGTCCGCCAACACCAATGGAGAGACCGAGGGCACTGGCAGCCGGCGGGGGTTGACGAAACCCGCCTCGGTCAGCCAGGCGCTCATTTCCTCAAAAGTAAAGGTGTCTCCTTCCTCGGTGTTCACCAGCATGTTCACCGCGAAGATCAGGGGCAGGGACGGGCCCCGCCGGTCGTCATCGGGCATGAACTCCTGGATGGCGATCAGCCCGCCGGGGGCCAGGGCGGCGAAGGTCCTCCGCAACAATTGGCGGCTCCGTTCCGGCCCCTCGCTGTGCAGGATGTGGCCCAACGTCGCCACTTGATGCCCCGTCCCGAAGTCGGCGGTCACGAAATCGCCGGGCGCGAGAGTGAACCGGTCCGCCACCCCGTGCCGCGCCGCCACTTGCCGGGTGATCTCGAGCACGCGCGGCCAATCCACCGCCCGCACCCGCACTTGGGGAGACTGCTCCGCCAGCGCGATGCCACCGGCCTGCTCGCCTTTGACGACGCCGTCCGTGCCTCC
>CAYYMW010000007.1:0-47960 GCA_964472515.1 uncultured Verrucomicrobiota bacterium
CTTCTCCGGAGTGAGCCCGGATTCATTGATCAACGCGATCTTGGTCCAGGGCGCGCCGGGGAGGCCTTGGGCGGTTTTGAGCCAGGCGTCCGCGACCGCCTTGCGGGAGGCGGGGAGCGGCCATGGGGCATTCGCGGCGACACATTCCTTGCGCAAGGCTTCCCAGCGTGAGAGCCACACGTAATGCAAAGGCAACCGAGCCATTTTGACGCGGGGCAGCAGGCCCGGATCGGTGGCGACGGCGGTTTCGGCCTGGTTCCACAACCGCTCGGCTTCACAGAGGGTGGCGAAGTTGAAGAACGGGGTGTCCGTGCGCGAGAAGCAGGTGAGGTTGAACCCTTCCGAGGCGCGATACATGAGGTCGAAGTAGCTGCGAGTGAGGGGGGCGGCGGCCTTGCCGTAATAGCCCTCCAGGAACTCGTTGATCAGGGCGCGGTCATCGAGGGCAGGATTCCAGAGCAGCCGGGCGAGTACCCAGGACCGCATTTCGGTCATTTCCGATCCGAAGGCCTGGTAGGCTCCCTGCTCGAAGAGGCCGCGGACGTTGTGATCGCGGAAGAAGCGCACGTTGGCGCCCAGGGTGTACCAATTCGGGTGAGGTTGGACGTAGTGGCCGAAGTCCGTTGTGTAATCCCAGATGTAGAGGCGCTGGCAGATTTTGGCCCAGCCTCGGATGTCCCCCGCGAACTTCTTGTTCTCGGGCGCGTCGAGGGGGACGCGGAAGTTGCACTCGATGGAGCAGAGCCGGATGATGACGCTGGGACGGGGCTTGATCGTCTTGGGTGGCTTGCGGGTGTACTGGTAGGCGAGGGTATCGAAGGCCACCAGCGGGAATTCCGCCTCCAAGCGGCTGGCGATGTCATTCACGAAGTCGAGCAACGAACCGGAAGGAGACTCCTCGCGGTCATCGATGGCCCGGCAGGCGTCGCATTGGCAGTTGCCGTGCCAGTCGTTCTGCGAGATGGAGATGATTCTTGCCTGGGGCGACTCGCGCAGCCACTGACGCACTTTGTCGGTGACGAAGTTGCGGAGTTCCGGGTTCGAGAGACAGAGTTGCGCGTTCTTGGTGGTGCGCTTCCCGTTGAGCAGGCTGTACCACTCGGGGTGCTTCTCGAAGTGCTCCTCGGGCGGCACCAAGGGATAGAAGGTGTGAACAAAGCCCTTGTAGCGAATGCAGTTGCCCCACTCCTCCGGGATGTTGGCCGACTGGCTGTTCGAGAAGTTGCGCACGGCCCAGCGGGCATCGAAGGCCGGATACCAGAAGGGATCGCGCGATTCGAAGGGCGGTTGGTAGCGGAGGTTGAGGTCGCCGACCTTGAGCTTCGGGGTAGAGGGGATGTGCGAGGCCCAGGGCGTCCACCACCGCACGCCGCACGCATCCTGAAGGAAATGGGAAACGGCATAGAGCGTGCCGCGCGGATCACCGCCCGCGAGGATGAGGCGGTTGCCCTTGGTCCGGACCACGATCTCTTCCAAGCCAAGCTTGTCCCAAGCGACGTCCGGGGCCAGACGGCGGGTGAGCGCGCCTTTGCCGACGAGGATGGCACGGCGTGGCAGGTCGTTGCTGGCGACCTGGATCGGGAACTTGGCACCCGTAATCTGTTCGAGGGTTTCGGCGAGTTCCTTGGCCGCGTTCCGCTCCGGCGTGGAAGCAGCGGGGTCTTGCACGATCACATAACGGGTCTTGCCGCCGTCGGCGAGGGTGAGATCGGCCCGGGCGGGCAATGTGCTGAGCAACCCGGCCAGGAGGGTGATGAGGAGGTAGCGCATGCGCGTGGCGTTGTGAAAAAGAGTGGCCCGGCCTGGTTTTGGAAGCAAGGTAAAGTGAATTGGAGAAGGTGCCGATAAAAGGGGTTGGAGCGTCAATCCAACCGACGTCACCATATGAAAAAAGGATGCGAGTCAGCCGCCGCGCGAGCGGCAGTGGCCGGCGTATGCCTGGCCATGGTCAGCCTGCCGGGGCTGGAGGCCTCGACCCCGGCCAATCAAAGGCCCGACCTCACTTTACTGAACCCAGCCGAGAGCGGGCCTTTGATCTCGCCCGCCACCTTTACCCTGGAGGCCTTGGCGGACGATCCGGATGGGCGGGTGGACCGAGTGGAGTTCTTCTACGCACCAAAGACCTTCCAATTCGTCAGCCTTGGCATCGTCCGGGAGGCGCCGTATCGCTTGCCGTTGAAGGATTTCGTGGGGATCCAAGGCATCCTGCGGGCCGTGGCCTGGGACGACCAAGGGGCGAGCAACGCGGTCAACATGGACCTGAACATCATCGGCTTGCCCGGGGACGACTTCAACCGGCCGGTGGAGACTGCCGGAACGAACGTCGTGGTCTACGGCAACAACTCGTGGGCCACCACTCAAACCGGCGAGCCGAGGTTCGCGCAATCAACCCGTGCCACGGTGCCGGAGAAGACGCTCTGGTGGAGTTGGGCGTCGCCCGGGGTGGGGGTTGCCACGATTTCGACCGCCGGGAGCAGTTTTGACACCACGCTTGAGGTATACTCCGGTGTCGCCCTGGCAAACCTGAAGCTTGAGGCCGCGAATGACGATGCCCGGTCCCATGCCCCGGCCAGCATGGTCAAACTGGTTACCCAGGCCGACAAGACCTACCTGTTCCGGGTGGGGGGAGCGTCGCCGGGTGAAGCGGGGGATGTCGGCGTCGCGGTGCTTTGGCGGGCACCCGAGGTGTTTGCCGACCACCCTGCTCCGGAGAATGATGCGTTCTCGAACCGCGTGGGTTTGGTGGGCGTGGCCGCCACTGTGGTGGGGAACAACCGCGGTGCCACCGCCGAAAAAGGCGAGCCACCCCACGACGGTACGAAAGCCCGCAGCTCGGTGTGGTATGAGTGGAAGGCGCCTCAAGCCGGACGCCTTGAGCTCTCGACGCGGGGCAGCGGCTTTGACACGGTGCTCAGCGTCTATCGGGCGGCATCCGATGTCACGGGGCTGGCGCTGTTGGCTCGCAACGATGACGATCCGGACGAGGCTCCAGCCAGTCTGATCTCCCTCGAGGTTGTCCAAGGCAAGACCTACGAAATCGCCCTGGACGGCCTGCAGGGAGGGCAAGGCGACTTCACTTTGCGCCTGGCCCTTGCCGAGCCGGAGGATGTCACTCAGCCATCCGCGAATGATGCGTTTGCGAACGCGATCACCCTGGAGCGATTCTTGACCGCCGGCAATTGGCCGTACCGGCTGACCACTCTCGAGGCCGGCGAACCGGTGCATGCCGAAGGCGCGTTGGGAGGCAGCGCTTGGTGGCAATGGCAGGCTCCGGCGGATGGCGCCGTCTTCTTGAGTGTCCGCGGGTGGCCGACCGGAACGGTTACCACGGCGACGCAGCCCTTCAAGGTGGGGGTGGCAGTCTACCGTGGCAGCCAGGTTGGCGGGTTGGAGTCCGCCGCTGTGGGCGCGCTTCAGGCGGAAGCCTGCGTTGGTCCGGTGACCGTGACGCGTTGGGTGGCCCAAGCCGGTGAAGTGTACCGCATCGCGGTCCAGGCGCTCGGAGCGAACTCCGGGGATCTTGAGTTGGCGCTCAACGCGAGACTTCCGGAGCCGCTCTTGGAGTTGCGCCAGCCGCAAACCGGCCCCGGCCTTCCGCTCAGGTTGGAGATTCTGACTTCACACCCCCGGGAGACGATGCTCGACTGGTCGGCGAATCTGCTGGATTGGAGCCTGTGGACGACCGTCCAAGGCACCAACGGCATGGTGATCGAGTTGCCCGCCGACGCTGGCGGTTCGGCGCGCTTCTTCCGGGCGCGCAGTCTGGAGTGACCGTGCGGCGGCGGAGGAAGCAGGGCTATTTGACCTCCACGCTCACCTTCGCGCGTTCGAGGGTGCTGCCTTCGGCAAAGTAGAGTTGGGCCAACGCGATCTGGTAATCGGCCTGGGCGCGGGTCGCCTCGGCCCGGGCCGTGGCGAGCTTCTCCTGGAGTTCGAAGACGAAGAAGAGAGTGGTGCTGCCGACCGCGAGCTTCTGTTGCTCCACGTCGAGGGCCGCTTGCGCGAACTCCGCGGCCTGGCGGGTGGCCGCGATCCGCTCATAGCTGGAGCGGGCGTTCTTGATGGCATCGTCTACTTCGCGCAGAACCACCTCCTCCATTTGTTTCACCCGGGCCGAAGCCTGCTCCTGCAGTTCCTTGCTGGCGCGGTAACGGGAAAGCTCCGCCTTGCGGCTGAGCGGGATGGCGAAGACCACGCCCACCATGTCGGAGGGCGAATCGCCGTCCCGGATCTGGCCGAAGGCCATCGAGGAGGAGGCGCGGCCTTCCGCGGGCGGAATCACCTGGTCGGTGCTGGCGCCGCGGCGTTGATAGCCGGCCACCACATTGAGGGACGGAAAGAGCTGATTGTACCGATAACTGCGGATGGTGCCGGTCTGCTCGAATTCCAGCCGCAGTTGGGCCAGGTCGCGGCGCTCGGCCAGTCCTCGCTGCCAACTATCGCGCGTGCTGAACGGCTCTGGTACGGCCATCAGGCGGTCGGTCGGCGTCAGTTGGGTGTCCAGCGAATGGACGAAGTCGTCGCCGAAGAGCGACTTGAGGTTGTTCTCGGCCAGCCCCACGGCGTTGCGGGCCGCCAGGAGGTCGGCTTGGACGCGCGCCACCTCGGCTTGAGTGAGCTTTTGCTCCAAGGAGGGCAGAGCCCCCGCCGCCACCTTCTGCGCGATGGCCTCGTTCAGGTTCTGGCGGACGGTGAGGAGTTCCTCCTTGATGGTCACCTGTTCGCGCGCGTACACCCATTCGGCGTAGGCCAGTTGCACCCGGCAGAGCACGTCCGTCACCAGATGCTCGACCCCGAGTTCGGTGATGCGCAGGTTGCGCTTGTTGACTTTGATGGTCATGCGCTCGGCATCGATCCAGAAGTCCTTGAGGAGCGGTTGGCTGACCGAGATGCCGGCGTTGAGATTATAGGAATCGAAGTTGAGGGAATTGCGGAGGCCGGAGCTGTTGGCGTACAGGCCGGACAGCTCATACGTCATGCCGGTGGGGAGCCGGCCGGTGAAGCCGGTCTTCACCTCGTGGGAATCAGCATCATACTGGGCGTCGCGGCTGAAGTCTTCCGGATCGAAGGCGACATCGCTGGTGGAATGGAGCCGGCGGGCATCCATGAAGAAGACGGGATCGAAGGCACCGTAGGCTTCCTTGAGGGAGAGTTGGGCCACCCGTGGGTTGTACCGCTCGATTTGGAGCTCCCGGTTGCGCTTGAGCGCGAGCTCCATGCAGTCGCGCAACGAGAGGTTGCGGGGGGTGTTCGGGGTGCCCTGGCCGAGGAGGGCCAGGCTTACGCAGGGAGCGAGGACGGCAATACAAAAGGCGCTTCTCATCTCAGGAAGGCCGGCGCAGTCACGCAGCGCCAGCCAAATCGAAGCCGGTTTATAGCCCCGGCGCTTCCCAACTAGCAAGCGTTATGCCAAAGGCAGGCATCCGGCAACGCGGCCCCCCTAAGGGAAGACACACTGGCCCAGCACCACCTTCCGAAGCGCTCCGGTGGTCTCCGGGAGGTTCGACGGGCAACCGCGCAACCGATGATAAGCCAGCAATGCAAAAGCTGATGGCTCAACGGATTGCAGCGGCCATCCCAGGTCCTCAACCGACTCGAATTGCGCCCGGATTCCCTCGCCTTGGAGGGCCGCAAACAGGCGGCGTACCAAGCTCGAGTTGGCAACGCCTCCGCCGGTCAGGATGATCCGGTCCAACGGTTGGGGCAGGTGAGCCCGGTAGTTCTGGGCGATGGAACGGGCGGTGAACTCCGTCAACGTTGCCATAAGGTCGTAGCGCCCCAGTTTGGCCGCCGCGACCTCCGGTTGGATTTTTTGCCAGAACGGTTCACCAAAGAGTTCCCGGCCGGTGCTCTTCGGTGGCTCCCGGCGAAAATACGGATGCCGCAGCCAGCGCCGGACCAGTGCCTCGTGACTCCGCCCGCGGGCGGCCCAGGCGCCGTTCCGGTCAAAGGCGCGGCGACCGTGGGTGAGTTCCCGCATCGCCAGGTCCAGCAGCATATTGGCGGGGCCGGTGTCGAAGGCCAGCAGCGGGCCTCCCAGGCTGGAGGCATCGTCCAACAGCGTGACGTTGCTGATCCCGCCCAGGTTGTTGACGCACACGCGTTCCCCGCGGCGGCCAAAGACCCGCTGATGGAACAGGGTGGCCAAGGGTGCGCCCTGTCCGCCGGCGGCGAGATCGCCTGCCCGGAAGTTGCAGACCACCGGGACCCGTAGCGCTTCTGCCAGCCAGGCTGGTTCGCCAAGCTGGAAGGTGGCCGGCGATTTCCCACCCGGTTGGTGGTAGATGGTCTGTCCGTGGAGGCCTACCCCGGTCAGCCGGGCTCCTCCCAGCTCGCGCTTGGCTGCCGCGACGTAGAACCGTCCCAGGTCGTGATGCAGTTGGCCGGTTTCGTGGCTGGAAGCCGCGCCCCGGGCCGCTGCGTGCAGCCGTCGCCTCAGCGCGGTGGGAAAGGCGGTGGGCCACCAACGGACCAGCCGGAGACGGCGGTCGCTGACCTCGCAGAGGGCGCAATCCACGCCATCCAGGCTGGTGCCCGACATCAGGCCAAGCAGGAGGGCTGGACGCGACGAAATGGGCAGATGCATGACACTCATAGGCTACCGCGCGCGAGCCCGGCGGCGGGAGCCGGAAGCACGCGGTGGGCTTGGGGAGGGGCGCTTCTCTTGCGCACGCCATCGGCGCTCCCGCCGCAGCGCTTCGGCCCGCAGGAGTTCCTCGGGGTGCCACCCCTGCTGCTGGGCGTGGGCGGCCAGTTCGAAGAGGAGTCGTGCCAAGGCAGTCTTGGTGTGCGGAGGAGGGGTGCCCGCAGGCGCGCTCCCGGCGGCCAGCCCCGCTTTGCGCGCCTTCTTGACCAGTTTTTCCGCGTAGAACAAAGCGGGCAGATGGCGGGGGATGCCATCCAGGGCCGAATGCCGCTCGGCCCCGGTTCCCCGCTTCTCCTCACGCTTGAGCTTCTCCCACTGCGTCCAGACCGCCTCGACGCTCTTGACCTTGGCCTCGCCGAACACGTGCGGATGGCGGTGGAGGAGTTTCTGGCTGATCCGTTTGGCGACGCGGGCGAAATCGAAGGCCTTCCGCTCGCTGGCCAGTTGGCAATGGAACACCACCTGGAGCAACAAGTCGCCCAACTCTTCTTCCAACTCGTGGTCATCGCCGGCCTCGATGGCGTCGATCAGCTCGTAGACTTCCTCGACGGCATGGAAGCGAATCGAACGGTGGTCCTGCTCCTTGTCCCAGGGGCAGCCGTTCGGAGCCCGCAGCCGGGCCATGATGCGCAGGAGTTCCTCGAGGGCGGCTTGGGCGCGCTTCATGGGGTCAGAGGATCACCAGGTTGTCGCGATGCACGATTTCGGCCCGGCGCACGCGCGGGTCGGCCAGAGCGCTGGCGTCGCAGGCGATGATGCCGCGGGCGAATTCCGTGCCGTTGAGGTCGCGAATGGCCACCACCTCGCCGGCGGCAAAACCACCTTCGGACCGCGTGATCCCCGGGAAGAGGAGGCTCTTTCCCTGTTCTCTGAGCGCCTTGCGGGCGCCGTCGTCCACGATCAACGCGCCCTTGGGATGGTGGAAGAAGGCGATCCAGCGCTTGCGTCCCTTGAGCTTGTTCGGGCGCGGCACGAAAAGGGTCCCGACGTCGTTGCCCGCGACGGCTTTGGCCAGCAGGCCCGCCCGCTTTCCCGAGGCGATCACCAGCGGAATACCTGCCCTCATGGCAATGTGGGCGGCCTTCAGTTTGGAGGCCATGCCCCCCACCGCCGTGGCGCTTTCCGTGCCGCCGGCCATGCGTTCGAGCGTGGCGTCCAACTTCTCCACGGTCGGCACCACGCGGGCGTTGGGCTGGCCGTAGCCCTCGATCAAGCCGTCCACCGTGGTGAGGATTACCAGCAGGTCGGCCGGCAGGAGGCAGGCCACCAGGGCCGACAGCTTGTCGTTGTCCCCGAAGCGCAGTTCCTCGAACGACACCGTGTCGTTCTCATTGATGATGGGCACGACGCCCCGTTGCAGCAAGGCCACGAGCGTGTTGCGCACATTCAGGTGCCGCTCGTGGTGTTCCAGGTCGTCGTGGGTCAGGAGGATTTGCGCGACGTGGAGGCCGTGGTGGGCGAAAAGCTGCTCGTAGGTGGCCATCAAGCGGGACTGGCCGACCGCGGCACAGGCCTGCAACTCCGCCAATTCACTGGGACGGCGCTCGAACCCGAGGGTGCCCATCCCGGCCCCGACGGCCCCGGAGGTCACCAGGACGACTTCACGGCCCGCCTTCCGCTGCTCAGCCAACTGCCCGACCAACTGTTCCATCTGGCCCAGGTCAGGCTGTTTCCGGCGGTCGGTCAGGACTCCGGTCCCGACTTTGACCACGATTCGAGTGACATGCTTGAGCAATTCACGACGCACGAGCTATATCAAATGCCAGAATCCGAGCTTCACAAAAGGCAAAAGTGACAGCAAGTCGGCGCATCCGCGCACTTCGGCGCGGAGGGCTTTGACCGGCGAGGCGGGTGGGGCGGGCCGTCGTGGTGGCGCCGAGGCTCAGCCTTTCTTCAACCGCGGGCCCTTGGGCGTGTCTTCAATGACCCAGCCCTTGGCCTTCAGTTCGCCACGCAGGGCATCGGCCTTGGCAAAATCCTTCGCTTTGCGCGCGGCTTGCCGGGCTTCGAGCAGCGCCACGATTTCGGGCGGCGCTTCCTCGGTGGCGGCGGCGCCGACGCCCAGGACGCCGTCCACCTTCTGCCAGGCCGCCAACGCGGCGGCGGCTTGGGCAGGCGTCAGGCTCTGCTCGGCGAGCCGGCGGTTCTGCGTGCGCACCCACTCGAACACCGCGCCCCAGGCGGCGGAGATGTTCAAATCGTCGTCGAGCGCCTCGGTGACTTGGGCGAGCAAGCCCGGCTCGGGCTCGGCCACGGTTTGCCCGGCCAATTCACGCAACTTGAGCACGCATTCGTCGATCCGGCCCAGGGCGGCGCGGGCGGCCTGCAACCCTTCCAGGGTAAAGTTGAAGGACTCGCGATAGTGGGCGGTCAGCAGGGCGTAGCGCACTTCGCGGCCGGTGAAGCCTTTGCCCAGCAAGTCACGCAAGGTGAAGTAGTTGCCCAAGGACTTGCTCATCTTCTGTCCCTCGACCAGTAGAAAAGCGCCGTGCATCCAGTATTTGACGAACGGTTGGCCCGGGAGCTGGCGGCCGGCGGCCTCGCTTTGGGCGATCTCGTCCTCGTGGTGGGGGAAGACCAGGTCCTCGCCCCCCAGGTGGAGGTCAAAACTGGGGCCCAGGAGCTTCATGCTCATGGCGCTGCACTCGATGTGCCAGCCGGGGCGGCCCTCGCCCCAGGGACTCGGCCAGAAGACCGCGCCGTCCTCGGGCACCCGCGCCTTCCACAGCGCAAAGTCCGCCACCGATTCCTTGGCGTACTCATCGTTTCGGACCCGCTCGCCGACGCGCATCTGGTCGAAGTTGAGGTTCATTAACTGCCCGTAGCGCGCCCCGCTGCCGCGGTACTTCTCGATGCCGAAGTAGACCGAGCCGTCGGCGGTTCGGTAGGCGAAGCCACGGGCCATCAAGTCCTCGATTAACCGGATGATCTCCGCCACGTACTCGGTGGCGTGTGGACGATGGTGCGGCGGCAACAGGTTCAGGCTCTGAGAGTCCTCCAGAAAGGCGCGTTCGAACTTGCCGGTGAACTCGGCCAGCGTGGTGCTCGCGGCGCGCACGCGGGCGATGATCTTGTCCTCCACGTCGGTGATGTTCATGACGTGCGTGACAGCGTATCCTCTGAAGTCGAGAAAACGCCGGACCAAGTCCGCGAACACGAAGGTTCGGAAGTTGCCGATGTGACCGAAGTCGTAGACGGTCGGCCCGCAGCAATACATGCCCACCTTCTTCCCCGCCGGGTCAAGGGGCACGAAGGGCTGAAGGGACCGACTCAGGGTATTAAAGACCTGCAACGCCATAGCACAAATGTCGGAGAGCCTAGACTGGCTGCCGCCGCGGCAAAAGCCCAAATTCCTATCTGGTTCATGCCCAACGATTGCCGATTAAGCACTTGACGTGATTCAGCGAATCCGATTATGAAGGAAGTCTTACGGACGGTTCGTCCGAGCCGTCTGAACCACGCGTAACCAAACCCTACGCACGAACTGTAACTAGCACTATGGTCCAACGACACCTGAACTGGTCGAGACTCTTGAGTCTGGCCGCCTTGAACCTGGGCGCGGTCGGCGCCCTGGCGAGCGAGGCTGATCTGAAACTCCCCGATCTGGGAACCGTCAAGTTCCTCGGCAACTTCACCGGCAATCAGTTGATGATGGCGGGCATCCTCGTCTGCTTCATCGGGCTGGCCTTCGGCCTCTACCAGTACATGCAGACCAAGAATCTGCCGGCCCACAGCTCGATGCTCAACGTGTCGGAGGTGATCTGGCAGGCGTGCAAGAGCTACCTGGCCCAGCAGGGCAAGTTCCTGGCGATCCTCTGGGTGTTGATCGGCGTCTGCATGGTCTACTACTTCATGGTGCTGGAGCATAAGCCCATTGGGGATGTCATCGTGATTCTGCTCGCCTCGATCCTCGGTATTCTGGGCTCGTATGGCGTCGCCTGGTTCGGCATGCGGTTGAACACCTTCGCGAACAGCCGCTCCGCTTTCGCCGCCCTGCGCGGTCTGCCCTGGCCGGCGCTGGCCATCCCGATGCGCTCGGGCATGAGCGTCGGCCTGCTGCTGATCACGGTCGAGTTGTTCTTCATGATCTGCATCCTGGTGTTCCTCCCGGCGCACCTCAAGGGCGCCTGCTTCATCGGCTTCGCCATCGGCGAGTCGCTCGGCGCCTCCGCCCTGCGTATTTGCGGTGGTATCTTCACCAAGATCGCCGACATCGGCTCCGACCTCATGAAGATCGTCTTCAAGCTCCCCGAAGACGACCCGAAGAACCCGGGCGTGATCGCGGACTGCACCGGTGACAACGCCGGCGACAGCGTCGGGCCCACGGCCGACGGTTTCGAAACCTACGGTGTGACGGGCGTTGCCCTGATCTCCTTCCTGGCGCTC
The DNA here is from genome assembly GCA_964472515.1 of uncultured Verrucomicrobiota bacterium. Lineage (GTDB taxonomy): Bacteria > Verrucomicrobiota > Verrucomicrobiia > Limisphaerales > J093 > CAYYMW01. The sequence continues at coordinate 11,033 of CAYYMW010000007.1, forward strand.
ACCCTGGGTGATTCGCCGCTCTGCGCGCAGTTGATCGTCTGGATCTTTGTCATGCGCATTCTGATGATCGGAACCTCGCTCGTGTCCTATTTCATCAACGACAAGATCTATACCGCCAAGTACCAAAATGCCAAGGCGTTCAACCCCGAGCATCCGCTGACGGTGCTGGTCTGGCTGACCTCGATCATCTCGATCGTGGTGACCTACATCGCCAGCTACCTCCTGATCCCGGGCAGCGCCGACGGCAAGATCCACAAGGACCTCTGGTGGGTGCTCTCCACCATCATCAGTTGCGGCACCATCGCCGGCGCGCTGATTCCTGAGTTCACCAAGGTCTTCACCAGCACCGACTCCCGCCACGTGCGCGAGGTGGTCACCGCCTCCAAGCAGGGTGGCGCGTCGCTCAACGTGCTCTCCGGTTTCGTGGCCGGCAACTTTTCCGCCTTCTGGGAAGGCCTCACCATGCTCGTGCTGATGCTCGGCGCCGCCCTCCTGGCGAACAACCCCGCCGTCACGGGCATGATGCCGACCGGTCTGGGCTTCGCCGCCCCGATCTTCGCCTTCGGCCTGGTCGCCTTCGGCTTCCTGGGCATGGGGCCCGTTACCATCGCGGTGGACAGCTTCGGCCCCGTCTCCGACAACGCCCAATCGGTGTACGAGTTGAGCCAGATCGAATCCATCCCGAACGTCAAGAAGGAGATCAAGGAAAAGTTCGGTTTCGAGCCCGACTTCGAGAACGCCAAGCTCAACCTCGAGCGCAACGACGGCGCGGGCAACACTTTCAAGGCGACCGCCAAGCCGGTGCTCATCGGCACCGCGGTCGTCGGCGCCACCACCATGATCTTCGGCATCATCCTGCTCTTGGGCAAGGTGGCGGCCGAGAAGCTGCTCCCCGGCGGTGCGCTGGAAGCTGGCGCGGTCCTTACTCCGGACCAAGTCAAGGCTGGCATCGATGTTGTCATCGCCGCCCTCAGCCTCGTGCAGCCGGAAATCGTGCTCGGCCTCCTCATGGGCGGCGCGGTCATCTACTGGTTCACCGGCGCCTCCACCCAGGCGGTCGTCACCGGCGCCTATCGCGCCGTGGTGTACATCAAGGAGAACATCAAGCTGGACGCCAAGACGGCCTCGACCAAGGACAGCAACGAAGTCGTCCGCATCTGCACGGTCTACGCGCAGAAGGGCATGTTCAACATCTTCGTCGCGATCTTCTGCTTGTCGCTCGCGCTGGCGTTCTTCAACTCCTACTTCTTCATCGGTTACCTCATCTCCATCGCCTTCTTCGGCCTGTACCAGGCCATCTTCATGGCCAACGCCGGTGGCGCCTGGGATAACGCCAAGAAGGTCGTCGAAGTCGACCTCCGCGCCAAGGGCACCGAACTCCACGCCGCCAGCGTCGTGGGCGATACCGTCGGCGATCCGTTCAAGGACACCTCCTCGGTGGCCATGAACCCGATCATCAAGTTCACCACCCTCTTCGGCCTGCTCGCGGTGGAGATCGCGCTGGCCATGGAAAAGGCCAAACAGAACGGTCTGAAGCTGGGCATCGCCGTGGCCCTCTTCGTGGTTGCCTTGGTCTTCGTCTATCGCTCGTTCTACGGGATGCGCATTCCGGAAGACAAGTAAGCCAGCACGCCTCTTGGCGAAGCCTGCGGGCTTCGCTCGCCAACGGCCGGGAGTTCGCTCCCGGCCGTTTTCTGCCGTGGTGCGCCCGGCAGGGTCACGGTCGCCGCGCCGGGCAATGACTCTCAGGCTCAGCTCAACCCCGCCCCTTCGGTTCTTGCCGGGCGGCCGGCTCGCTCGCCGGACTCAGCCGTTCGGCTGGGCAGCAGGTGGGAGCGCCAGACAGCGAGCGCGGTGCCCAACCCGAATACCACGAAGCCGGCCATGAGCCCCAAGAGCCCGGCCGGGATGGCCTGGAAATCGCCCCGGAGCCAGCGCCCCGGATAGACGGCCAACACCAATCCGGCGGCCATCGGCAGGCACCACGGTTGCCAAGTTCTGCGATACCAGCTCAGCCAGGCGTAGGCGGACAGGAGGAGCAGTGCGCCGCCCCAGATCGTGGTCCTGAGCGTCCAGGCTGCGTCGGTGGGCAGAAACCAGGAGTTGGCGATCCAGGCGATCGCCGTCATCCAGCGGATGGCCTCGGCTCCGTCCTCCTGCTTTTCCCTCCAGCTCAGACTGTGAGCCAGCAGAAACAGCAGCGAGCATTGGAGCGCCCACCAACCGGATTCCGGCGAGGAGCGCAACGCCACCATCGCGCCAACGAAGACGACCAATGCCCCGACCACGCCTGCTTTGGGGGAACGGCGCGCCAAGGTTCGCAGCAGGGTGTACAGGCCGATGGCCAGCCAGACCGTGAGCCCACGCCCACCGTCCGGATGCCACTTTTCCAGCCACTCCAAGGGCATGGCCGCCACCAGACTGACGAGGGAAACCAAGGCCGACTGCCTGGCCGTCGCCGGTTCCCTGCCCCCGAGCCACAGACCGGTGAACAACAAGGTATTGAGGACAGTGGCGGCCAGAAACCAGTTGGTCTGTCCGGCAGCCAAGGCCCACCACGCTGCGGCCATGGGGAGAGCCATGGTGGCCTTGCGCCAGGTCGGATTCACTTCGGCGGCGAAGTCTCCGAGGCGGTTATACAGGGTCCATGCCGCCACCCAGCAGGCCGGAATCAGATACCACCAGTGCCACTTCAAATCGTAAACATAGGCGATGGCCGACAGGTGAACCGCAGTGGCGGCCAGCCACAGACCCATGATGAGTTGGGGAAGCCAGCTTCGTTGGGGAGCCGGTCCTCCCCACTGGGTTGGCCGGGGCAGCAGGTTGGGCAACCCCGCCAGCACTGGAAGCAGCCAGAAGAGCGTAGACTGGATGGCACCGAACAGGAATCCCTCCCCGCTCAGGGCGTCGCCCTGCGAGTGAATTTGCCGGAACATCACCGGGAAAGCCGCGTGCGCCAGCAGGAATGCGGCTCCGCTGGCCAGGAGCACGGGAGGTGCGTTGAGTCCAGGGATGGATCGTCTAGCCAGCGCGCTTCGCAACGCGATGAGAAGGCCGCCGCCGATGCCCAAGCCCGCCGCCAACGGCTGGCCTAAAAAGATGGCCTGGCTGATGAGCACGAAGGGAGTGAACACCAGCAGGTTATCCACGCAAACCAGCAGGGTCGCATCGTAGAGGATGAGCCGTTTGGCCAGGAATGCCGCCGTGATCGCCAGCACGATCTCGTAGGCTTGCAGGGACCCGAAGTTAAAGTAGAGCTGGGTGACCTCTCGCTTGAAGAAATGCGGATCGATCGACAGCCGATACGTGGCCCACAGGATCAGGGCCGCGCTCAGCAGGTAGAAGGGATTACCGTCCAGAATCAGTTTCAGCCAGTGTTGCCAGGGCGGGGGATCGCTCGGGGCGGTGACCGCCATCGGATGATCTGTGCAGGGGGTATCCTCTAACGCCGTGAGTCTGGGATCTTCGGGGTTCATAACGCCTCTCTTGATCAGGTTATTTGGGGCTGCAGAGTTGCGGTTTGGATGATGCCTGCGGATGTGTGTTGGGTGTTATATAATATCAAGAGATATCATTGTCAATCGTTTAATATAACAAAGGTGTTTTTGTGTTGATTTTCTATCAGGAATAAGCGATTTTATCCTTGCTAATCGGATTGAAGTCTATGGACACGACCCCATTCGCACCCAAGAAGCCTCATTGGCTCTCCATTCAACAGGCTGCCGAGTACCTCGACGTAGGCGAGCCTACCCTCTATAGATGGATGCGCGAGGGGAAGATCACGTATCGGAAGGTGGGGGATTCCACTCGCTTTCTGGTGGAAGACCTCGATGCGGTGGTGCAAATCTACCGCAGCGAGAAGGATGTCCAGGAGGTCCACGTATTTTGCCCCGCTTGTCACCACCCCGAGTTGGTGGAAGGGCACGTTCAGAGCACGGGGCTCTGCTACTTCCGGCCGAAGCAGACGAAGTTCTGGACGCTGCAGCAGGCCAATGTGGAGACGACGGCGCGAATGTGCCCCCGCTGCGGGTTGGTCTCCTGGTTCGGCGACCGGGCCAAGCTGGCGGCGCTCAAGGTCGCGTCCGGGGGGGAGCAGCCGACCAGGGACCGAAAGCAGGCAGCGGAGGACGCTACCCCGGGGGCGCAGGGCGGTTGAATTGGGGCCGCTGGAACCGCGACGCTTGCAGCCCGGCTTTACATCGCCTCCGGGCCACGGCATGCTCGTTGCGCGGCTGCGGCCGCGGACGAAAAACAGTCAGAGCCGGCGGAGTGCCGGCGCGAATCGCATGAGTGGATTGATGACCGGTGTGGCGTGGTATCGGCAGGAGGAATGGCCGCTGTTGCTGGCTTGTTGCGAAGACGGCAACACGCTGGAGCGGACGTATGAGGAGTGGCTGCGCCTGGCACGGGCGCAGTTGTACCGGCTGCGCGGCATGGGGGTCACCGCCGTCATGGTCGAGGTGCCGGTGGCCGAGTTGGTGGAGTGGTGCCGGCTCAAGGAATGCACGGTGAACGGGAACAGCCGCGCCGCGTTTGTGGCCGAGAAGCTGCAATCGCAGCAGCGCGGCTGAGCCAGCCTTCGGCGCCGGCCTCCGGGAGTTCGTCGTCGGTTTCCCCTCCGGGGTCAGACAAAAGGCCGTGGCGCGCATGCACCACGGCCCGGCGAAAAGAGTTGAGGCAGTCCCTCTAGCGTGTGCCCATGCCCACGCTCTGGACCGTTTGGAAGAGCTTGCCCTCGGTCTTGATGCTCGGGGCAATGATGATCTCGGTTTCCTGGAACTGGCGGATGTTGGCGGCTCCCACGTTGCCCATGCAAGTGGTGATGGCGCCGACGAGGTTTTGCGAACCGTCGTCCACATCGGCCGGGCCGAAGAGAATCTGCTTGAGCGAGCCGCTCAGGCCGACCTTGATGCGCGTGCCGCGCGGCAGGTTGGCGTGCGGCGTGGCCATGCCCCAGTGGTTGCCCTGGCCGGGGGCTTCCTTGGCCCGGGCAAAGGCGCTGCCCACCATGACGGCGTCGGAGCCGCACGCGAGGGCCTTGCAGACGTCGCCGCCCTTGCTCATGCCGCCATCGGTGATGATGGGGAGGTAACGGCCTGACCGCTTGAAATGGTAGTCGCGAGCGGCGGCGCAATCGACGGTGGCGGTGACTTGCGGGACGCCCAGTCCCAGCACCCCGCGGCTGGTGCATGCGGCTCCCGGCCCGACGCCGATGAGCACCCCCGCCACGCCGCACTCCATCAGTTCCAAAGTGACGTTGTAGGTGACCGCGTTCCCGATGATCACCGGGATCTTCATTTCCTTGCAGAAAGCCGCCAACTCCAAGGACTTGTACTCGGTCGAAATGTGTCGCACCGTCGAAACGGTGGACTGAACGACAAAGAGGTCGGCCCCGGCTTCCTGGGCGATGGCGCCGAAGCGCTCCGCCTTCTGGGGGATGGAGCTGACGGCGGCCAGCACCCCGGCCTTCTTCAGTTCGGCGACGCGCCGGCTGATCAACTCTTCCTTGATGGGTTCGGTGTAAATCTTCTGGAGCAGGGCCGTGACCTCTTCCTTCTTGGCTTCCACCACCCGTTGAAGCGGTTCGCTGGGGTTCTCGTACCGGGTCTGGACGCCCTCGAGGTTAATCACCCCCAAGCCGCCCAGCTTGCCCATCTCGATGCAGAAGCGCACGTCGGTGACGCCGTCCATCGCGCTGGCGATGATGGGGATGCCCAGGCGGATCGCTTTCCCGTCCTTGCAGGGAATCGCGAAGCTGGTATCCACCTCGGCGGGGTTGATGGTGACTTCTCCCGGCACCAAGGCGATCTCGTCGAAGCCATAGGTGACGCGGGCTTTGCGATTGCGGCCAATCCACATTCCCATAGGTCAAATGCGCAGTTATCTGGTTCGGTTGCTTCGGTACAGCGATCCGGGTGGTTTCCGCCGCTCAGAACGTGCAAACGTTGTTCATCGTTCCGCACTGTGGGCAGCGGGACCGGTCCACATCCGGGTCGTCCGTATAAACATAGCCACACTTCTCACAGCGGAAGATGTGGTCCTCCGTCGGAGTGGGTCCGAAGCTCCGGCGTCGGAATTCGGAATATAGAGCCACGCCGGAAAGGGCAGCAAGCACAGAAACGACGTAAGTCAGGAGCAACCCCTCGACACTCATGGCTTGGGGGTGGCCGGGGCCGGAGTTGCCGGCACGGCCAGCCAGTGGAAGTCGAAGCGTCCCCATTGGAGGCCCAAGCCGGTGGCGGGAGCCGGGAGGGGGGCGAAACGGGCCGGGCGCACTTGTTCGAGCGCGAACTGATCGGCTTGGGGCAAGTCGCTGCTGCCCAGAATGATGCAGGAGAACACCCAGCCCTCGGGCGTGACTGAGCACAGCACCACGGTGGGGTTTAACTGTTGATTGAAAGGCCAAACCGGGGCGCTCACGGGGGTTTGCAGAGGGCGTGCCGCCAAATCGCCTTCCACCCGCCACCAGGAGTTGGTCAGGATCGGCCGTTCCACGGTCCTTGGCGCGACGAACACCGGAAACGGCCGGGCGGTGAGCGACCCGCCCGCCGCCGGAGCGGCCAACGGCGGCGGCGGCGAGGCCAGCCGGGCGGTTTCCATGGGCAGCCACTGCGGCGGTTCCGCCCAGTCAGGGATATCGTACCGGAAGGTCGGCAGATCCAACCAGGCCTTGCCCGAGAAGCCCTGCCGTGTTACCAGCGCGAAACCGGCGGGATCGACCAGCCATGGCTGGTGCATGGCGGGCGGGGCCGCCGGTTCAGCAGCCAGCCGGAAGCGGCTGGCGGGCGGCAAACCATGGGGGGCAACCGACGCGGGATTCGAGAGCAGAAACACCAAGGCCACCTGCGCGGCCATGATCAAAGCGACCGTGATCGACCAGCGGCGCAGACTCCAACCGCCCCAGGCTGATGGTGGCGCGTTCACTTCTTCGCGGGAGCTGGAGGAGGGAACAAGGGCGGACGGGTGGCGATGACCACCTCCTGCGCGCCCGCCGCACGGGCGATGGCCGCCACGCGAACCACGGCGGCCTGCCGCACCGCCTCATCCGCCTGGACCAGCACGGTGACAGGCTCTCGCGCCTCCTTGATGCGGGCGGTCAAGCGGAGCTTCAAGTCATCCTCCTTGATCGCCTGATGGTCGTAGTAAAACACTTCCTCCCGGTCGACGGCGACCACCAGCGTCAGACTTGCCGCTCCCATCGGGGCGGCGGTGGCGGACTCGGGCAGCCGGATGCGGATGCCGGGCGGGGGAGCCAGTTGGGATTGCAGGGTCAGAAACAGGATCACGAGCAGGCACACCCCGACAAACGGCGCGATCTCCAGCCGTCCGGTGATGGGCTTGAGTCTGCGTTCGAAGCGAAGGATCATGGGCTCACTTTGGATTCTGCAGTTCCGCGATCATGGTCAGAATTTCCACCGAGGATTTCTCCATGTCCTGCACGATTTTTCCCACCCGGCTGACCAGGTAGTTGTAGCCCGCATAGCAGGGGATGGCCAGCGCCAGGCCGCCGGCCGTCGAGACCAGCGCCATCCATACGCCGCGCGCCAATTCGTTCGGCGGCGCCGCCACGCCGGCTGTCTGCAGAGTGCGGAAGACCTCGATGAAACCCAGCACGGTTCCCAACAAGCCCAGCATGGGGGCAATCTGCCCGATGGTGGCCAGCAGGGTCAGCCGGTCTTCGAGGCGCGGCACTTCCAACGCCCCGGCGTCCTTGACCGCTTCGCGCACGGCTTCCAGACTGCGATCGCGGTTGAGGATGGCCACCTTCACCAGCCGGGCCACCGGACCTGGCGTTGCGTCGCAGATCGAGAGGGCCTCCACGACGTTGTCTTTCTTGAGCACATTGCGCACGCCGTTCAGGAACTCGAGCGAGTTGATCTGCTGGCGGTGGCAATAGAGCACCCGCTCGGCGAAGACCGCGACCGCCACGGCCCCCGCGAACAGGAGCAACCACATCATCGAACCGCCGTGCTGCAATAGCTCGGGCAACATCCGCTACTTCTAGCCTGAGCCGAAGCCAGCCGCAATCGTCAAAACCGCCTCGGACCAGACTGTCGCAGCTAAACTGTTGAATCACTGACGTTTTCGCCACATTGCGACCTTGGGGCATGACGCTCCCCCGCCCGCCAAAGGCCCCCTGTCTCTTGGGAAAGCGTCCACAAGGTTCGGGTTCCCAGCCGGCGCGGTGGGTGCGGGTGGGGACGTGGAGGTAGTCACGCCCGTAATGCATAGCAATGTTGGCCAGTCGTTCTCGCCTCGGTGGAATCCGGCGGTCGCCTTTGTCCGGGGTGTTCTGAGCGACGGACGCGGTGACACCGATGAGGGCGCGATGGGTGCCAAGGGCGCCGGTTCCCTCGCCGCGAGCTTGTGCGGATCCAGCGGCCCGCCAGAAGCAGAAGAAGCATGCCTTGGGATTCCACACAAGGCATTGAGCACTCAATTAGCCAGGACGGGCGGGGCCGGGCGCTGGACAACGTGATGGTGGAACGGCTCTGGCGGACGGTGAAGTACGAGCACGTGTACCTGCACGACTACCAGACCGTGCCAGTGTTGCACCAAGGGCTGGGCGGCTACTTCCCGTTTTACAGCGAGGAGCGGTGGCATCAGGGACTTGCCAACCGCACCCCTGCGGAAGTAGTCTGGCACTACCCTTAGAACGAGCCGGAAGGGGGGCTGCAATGGCCCATCAGTCCCAGATCTCCTTTGGTTCAATTCAGGGCAGGAAATCAGCGAGTCATACTAACTTAAAAACTGACTCTACTGGTCCTTTAGATGGGGAGCACCTCACTAGCCGACCTAAAACGACAGGGTGTTACGGTGCCAACCAGAATCCCTTGGGGAGATTAGCACCATTCAATTATGAAACAAGATCGAGAGAAAGCGGCCCTCAAAGCGTTCGGTGAGTTGCTCATGGAGTCCGTGCGGGATAGGGGCATTAACGACTGGGAGATGATCCTGGACGGACGGATGAAGGGTGACACGGCGATTGTGGTTCGCCAGTTGATCAAGGACTTCAATCCGGAGCAAGTTGCGATCATGAAGCGGCTCCTCCCAGGAATTGTCGACCAGTGCCTTCACCACCTCCTGTGGACGCTCGAACAGGTGGACCATGTGAAGGTTGCGGTCGAGACCGAGAAGGGGCAGGTCGAGGATCTGAAGAACGTCAGTGATGGGCTCGCAGGAGACCTTTACGATTGGATACCCCAGTTTAGCCGGTTTCCGCGCCTCAAGTGACTCGATCAGCGGGGTTTGACGAGGTAGGTTGCTGGGCTTCGTCGCGAACAACGTCATGATTGCTCTGCTCCTGGGGTGGCTGCTCCTCACCACCTACACCCAGGGGAGCCAGTGGAGCGGCACGCTCTGGCCCACCAACGGGACCGGGACGACCAACGGCTGGACCCGGTGGCAGTACGACGGCCCGACGGGCCTCCTGACCAACAAGACCGACGCCCTGGGCCGCGCCGTCGCCTACGACTACTACAACACCCACCTGCCCCGGCTCCAGACCTGGGCGCGGGGGGTCTGGCGTTCCAACGTTTACGACGAGGTCAACAGCCTGGTGGCGGTGGTCTACAGCGACGGCTCGGCCGTCACCTACACCAACCACAGCCGGCTGGGGCTGCCCCGGGAATTGGCTGATGCCAGCGGCGGGCGCACCCTTTACTACGACCATGCCGGGAGGCTGGTCTCCGAGCGGTGGACCGGCGGGCTGCTCTCGGGCCTGACGGTCAGCAACCGGCTCGACCGCGTCTACGGCCGGGATCGGTTGACCGTGACCCCGCCCAGCGGCAGCGCCCTGACGTGGGACTACGGGTTCGACGACTACGGGCGGCCCGAGACGGTCACGCGGGGTTCGGCCACCTTCACCTACGGCTACCTGCCCAACGCGGACCTGCTCCAGACCACCACGAGCAGCTACGGGACCACCGTGCTCACCGCCACGCGGTCCTGGGACTACGGCTACCGGTTGCGGGGCATCCAGAACGCCGTGGGCGGCACGTCCGTCTCCGGCCACGCCTACGCCTACGACCCCTTGGACCGGCGCATCCGGGCCACGCTGCCGGACAACTCGGCCTGGGTCTACGACTACGACGACCGCAACGAGGTGGTCGGGGGGAAGCGCTACTGGGCGGACCAGTCTCCCGTGGCCGGACAGCAGTTCGAGTACGCCTTCGATCCCATCGGCAACCGCACCTCGGCCAAGGTGGGGGGCGACGCCAGCGGGGCGAACCTGCGGTCGAGCTCGTGGACCAACAACGCGGCCAACCAGTTGACCGGGCGGGGGGTGTCCGCCGCCATCGACGTGCTCGGGGCGGCCATTGCGCCCGCCACGGTGAGCGTGAACGGTTACGCGGCCACGGAGAAGGGGGAGTACTTCTGGAAGGCCCTGCCGGTGACCAACACCACCGCGCCGGCGTGGACGGCGGTCAACGTGGTGGCGACCTCGGGCACCACCAACACCCCCTGGCCCACGGGGTATGTGCTGACACCCCCGGCGGGGCAGACCTTCCAGTACGACGCGGACGGGAACCTGACCAACGACACGGTGTGGGTGTACCGGTGGGACGCGGAGAACCGGCTGGTGCAGATGACGAACACGACGGCGGTGCCCACCACGGCCCGCAAGAAGCTGGTGTTCACGTACGACGACCAGGGGCGGCGGGTGCGCAAGACGGTGTACCCGTGGGGCACGAGCGATTACGCGGCCACGCCCAGCCGGGATGTGCTGGGGGTGTACGACGGGTGGAACCTGGCGGCGGAGTTGTCGGCCTCGACCAAGGCGGTGGTGTGGAGCGGGACGTGGGGAACGGACCTGAGCGGCACCCACGACAGGGCCGGGGGGATCGGGGGGCTGCTGATGGTGACGGACCACGGGACGAGCCAGACCAACTCGCTGGTGGCGTACGACGGGAACGGGAACGTGACGGCGCTGGTGGCGGCCGGTTCCGGCCAGCCGGTGGCGCGGTACGAGTACGGCCCCTTTGGGGAGCCGCTCCGGGCGACGGGTCCCCTGGCCAAGGCCAACCCGTTCCGGTGGAGCACGAAGTACACGGACGAGGAGACGGCCCTGGTCTACTACGGCTACCGCTACTACAGCCCCAGCCTGGGCCGGTGGATCAGCCGGGATCCGATTGAAGAGGAGGGTGGGAGGAATTTGTATGGGTTTGTTTGTAACGGACCAATCCGCAATCTGGACCCAATTGGAAATGCCTCCCTTGCCGAAGAGGAGAGCGTTGCCGGAATTGGCTCGACGCTGGTCTCGGAGGGGGCGCAAGCCCTGTCGCTCTATTGGAGGGTGAAGAGCGCAGTGGACAACTTCAACCAGATGCAGGAGTTCACAGCGGACTTGATGGCGGCTGCAAATGGGGATTCTGGCGAGTTGTTAGGTGTGCTCCTAAGTGCCTCAGCTCAGGTCCTAAAGGGCGCCTTAGTAAAGAAGGCCGGCATGGTTGCATTCGGAGTGCTGGGAAAGGCAGGTGCGAAGGAATTCGAGATGCACCACATATTTCCGCAACGTGAAGACTTGGCTGCGAAGTTCAAGGCGGCGGGAATAGACATTCACCAATGGCAGGTGCGCCTTGAGAAGAGTATTCACAAAGGCATACACCAGGGGGGGAAACGGGGGGGAACTGGAACGATGATTGGCATGCATTCCTGACCTCAGCACCACGCGGCAGAGAGCGTTCCCAGCAGGAGATGTTTGACTTTGCGATTGTAATGATGAAGAAGTATGGCGTCGATGCAAGTCAGCTACATTGACGGCTATTTTCTGCGAAGTATGCGCTTATTCGAAATAGGGCCTGACGACGAGTCTCCTTACCGCTACTACGTTTCGGCAACTCACAAATGGAGTCTGCCTGGGTGTAAATGCGAACATTGTGGATTTGTTGGATCTGGGTTTGGAATATACTATCCGCACGTTGATTTGCCCCAGAGTCTCGATCCATCTCCCTATCTATCCCCATGGCCTGTCGATCCGCAACGACTCCGAGAATTAGTCAAAGCGATTAGTCTAGGAATGAACCCGGGCCTGCCAGTCACGGCAGGCACCGAGTTCGGACCTCTCCGGGGCAAGGCCAGTGGACGGTTTGGGGACTTTGCTTGGCCAAGTGCCAGTATACCGTTGCTGTCTGAAGCCGCACTGCAGAGGTTGCTTGCCATCGGTGTCAAAGGCTTGGTAACCGTGAGGCCGAATATCGTTCTGGCCTCGGGAAGACCCTTTCGTCATTTAGAATTGGCTGCGGAACCGTGGTTGCGAATGACGCCGTGTCAGGTAAATGCCACGGAGAGAGAACGCTGTCCTTCCTGTGGACAGTTCTTAACTAGACTAGCTGGTGACGAGTTAGGGGATTGTATACACGTCGATGGTCGCACCTTTCCTAAGCATGCTCATCTCGCACGAATTAATGAGTATCCTGGGATCGTTGTGGCTAGCGAGGACTTCATGGTCGCCGTGACATCTCTCAAACTGACGGATATCGTGTTCAAGGAAATCGAGGTCCTCAATTAGAAGTGAACCTTACACGCCAACCATAGGAAGTTCCATGCCATGCAATTGGACGCTGGCGCAGCGGCTCGATTACGAACGCCTCTCAAGGGAGGCAAAGCTCATCTACGTCCGACTGAACACCCAAACCCCGATTCTGAATCGGGACTGTCCCGGTTAACCAAGGGTGTTGTGGGCGGCTCTTTCGCACTCAACACCCGGTTCGCCTTCGGTCATGGATGCGACCGCCCCAGCTATGTCCTTGGGATGAAGCCAGACTTGCCTTTCCAGCGCAAGCCGTTCGTTGGACATTGACCCCGCGATTGCGCATGAAGGGTTGGCTTGCAGTTCTGTTGGCCTGGCTGGTGACCGCTCCGGCGTTGGGCCATGTGGCGGTGGTCTACAGCGACGGTTCGGCCGTCACCTACACCAACCACAGCCGGCTGGGGTTGCCCCGGGAGCTGGCCGACGCCAGCGGCGGGCGCACCCTTTACTACGACCACGCCGGGCGGCTGGTCTCCGAGCGGTGGACCGGCGGGCTGCTCTCGGGCCTGACCGTCAGCAACCGGCTCGACCGCGTCTACGGCCGGGACCGGTTGACGGTGACCCCGCCCTCCGGCAGCGCCCTGACTTGGGATTACGGGTTCGACGACTACGGGCGGCCCGAGACGGTCACGCGGGGTTCGGCCACGTTCAGCTACGGCTACCTGCCCAACGCGGACCTGCTCCAGACCACCACGGGCAGCTACGGGACCACCGTGCTCACCGCCACGCGGTCCTGGGAGTGCGGCTACCGGTTGCGGGGCATCCAGAACGTCGTGGGCGGCACGTCCGTCTCCGGCCACGCCTACGCCTATGACCCCCTGGACCGGCGCATCCGGGCCACGTTGCCGGACAACTCGGCCTGGGTCTACGATTACGACGACCGCAACGAGGTGGTCGGGGGGAAGCGCTTCTGGGCGGACCAGACCCCCGTGGCCGGGCAGCAGTTCGAGTACGCCTTCGATCCCATCGGCAACCGCATCTCGACGAAGGTGGGCGGCGACGCCAACGGGGCGAACCTGCGGTCAAGCTCGTGGACCAACAACGCGGCCAACCAGTTGACCGGGCGGGGGGTGTCGGCGGCCATCGACGTGCTCGGGGCGGCCATTGCCCCCGCCACGGTGAGCGTGAACGGTTACGCGGCCTCCGAGAAGGGAGAGTACTTCAGAGGCTGGTTATCAGTGCGGTTGTGAGCCCCGTTGTCCGAGGGGAAGCTGGGGATAGGGTTCATGGTCGGTTCTTCTCATCAGCACCGGTGCCATGGTGTTCCGCCGCACATGTGGGCGCATCGCCGGCGTCTAATGCGGCTGGTTTGTCGGTTAGCAGCAGCAACTGCAGGTAGACAGCGTCGAACCTCTGATTGAACTTCTGCCCTACGGCCCGCAAATGCGCCACCTGCTGAAATCCGAACTGCTCGTGCAACCGGATGCTGGGTCTCTGGTCCGCTGAGATGTTGGCGAGAAGAGAGCGAAGGCCCAACCGCCGTGCCTCCTCAATCAACGCCGCCAGAAGTCCACTGCCGATCTTGCGACGCTGGAACTCAGGATGCACGTAGATGGAGTCTTCCCACGTGCCTGCGGCGGTATAGGCGCTCCGAAACGAGCCGAGCGCGCCCCACCCGAGAATGCGTCCACCGGATTCCGCCACCAACACCGGCATGGTCTTGCCATGCTCCGCATACCACGCCTCGCGCTCATTCTCTGAACACGGCTGCGTCGTCCAGACGCAGGTGGAGTGCGCGACGTAGTAATTGTAAATGGCGTTGATGTCAGCGAGGTCGGCCAACTTGGCGGGGCGAATGGTGATCCCGTCTTTCATGGGCTCCCGGCGGTTAAGCCAGCGGCATCTTCGGTGACGACTGGTGGCCGAACTCAGGGAGCACGGCCGGTACCGCGCAGTCGGCTGTCAGCGCCGTCGCCAAGTTGTCAGAGCCGGCCGACCGCCCGGAGCGGTGGCTCGTTGGTGTGCCTTGGCAAGACGACATCATCGTGGAACCCGCGGGGCGGGTGGAAGGGGCCAGTAACAGGTCGGAGATCGAGGTTGTTGGAACAAGATCAAACCAGTTGCAATCGATTGCTAATCTCGGATTTACAGAAGTGTCATTTGGTAGATGGGCATTGGTGCCCTGGGTCGGAGTGGTGGGCGCTGCAGCCCGAGCCGGAGTCTTTCCACTGGCCAGCGAGGAACGCCGCGACCGCGCTGGAGGCGTCGCCGGAGCAGCCTCGATGGACCTGGATGCCATGGCGGTTGAGGACACTGAGCGCGCCGTCCCCCATGTTGCCGGCAAGGAGGATGGAGACGCCCTTTTGTTTCAGGATGGAGGCGATATTGGACTTGCATCCGCAGCCTGACGGGGACAGGACAACACCGATCTCCTGAACGGCCAGCTGGTCATCGGCGCTAAAGAGGGTGAACTGGGCGCAGTGGCCGAAGTGATCATCCACGGTGCGGTTGGTGCGGGTGGGTACGGCAATGATGGGGTTCATATCTGAGCTTTCTTCTTGAGGTAAAGCTGGTGGTGGTACTCGCCTTCGCGGAGCATGGTCCTTCCGCAAGTGGGGCAGCGACTCGCGCGGCAGGGCTTGCCTTTGAGGTGGGGAATCCGGGTGTTGCAGTGGGGACAGATGCAATGTCCGTTGGTCTGGCACACGGGCGGATGGGGGTTGAGGCGGCGCAGGCTGGTCGCGCGGCAGTAGGAACAGGCGGACGCCTCCTTGGCGCTGATGACGATCTGCCAGCATTTCTCACAGCGATACCAGTAATCCTCAGTCTGGTAGTTGCCGCCCTCGATGAAAAGGGCCTTGCCGTCCACCAGGGCCGTGGCGACGGTCCGCCGGGCCTTTTCGCAAATGCGGGTGAAGGTGGGGCGGGAAACGCCCATTCGCTGGGCCGCCTCCTTGTGGGGAAGACCGAGATGATCGGCGAGGCGGAGGGCTTCGTACTCCTCGAAAAGCAGAACCACCGGCTCCAAGTCCCGGATGGGAGTGCCAAAGGGCTTGAAGCCCTCTATGATGGGGGGCTTTTCAATCACTCGTTGGTGGATCGGACGCGCCATGAACCTGTCGGTTATGAACTATAGTGCATAACTGGTGGCGGGCTGTCAACTCTTTCAGCAAGGGGCGCGAAACCCGGGGCGTTCGGCCCGCTCCGGTGCCCGCCTAAGGCGGGCCACCTGCGGTGGGCAGGGTGGCGGGCCTTTGCCCAGGGCTAATGCATGTTGCCCTTGCAGGGCTCGGGGAGCCGGGCCCGCGGTTGGATGGAGGCGCAGGATGGCAGCGCGAGAACAGTCTTGGAAGGACTGGGAGCGATTGGCCAGGGCGCAAGGTCACGCGTAGCAGGACCGCAGCCTTCGGTATCAAGGATGCCACTTAGCCCATGGCAGCCTGGAGGGTGTGCCGGGAATCTGCGCGCCCGCTCCAGGGCGGTGATGCGCACGGCGGGATTGACCGGCGGGGATAATCGTTGGGTGCATTACGTTTCCCGCCGGTGCAGAGCTTTCGATCTCCGGGATTCTATGATGGGAACAGGCGCTTGCGGCGGGCCGGTTCGTTGGAAAAAGCGCTTGCGTTCGTGCGGTGGGGCTCGAAGAATTCGACGCAGCGAAACCGCAGCATCGACGGTTAGCGAACTCAACCATGCCAACGCTGTTTACCCCGTACACGCTCAAGGGAGCGACCTTCCGCAACCGCATTGCCGCGTCGCCGATGTGCCAGTATAGCGCCACGGACGGCCTGGCAAACGACTGGCATGTGGGCCATTACGCCACACTGGCGAGGGGCGGAGCGGGGTTGGTGGTAGTGGAGGCGACGGCGGTGAGCCCGGAAGGACGCATCACTCCGGCCTGCCTGGGCCTTTGGAACGACGCGCAGGCGGCGGCGCTGGCCCCCGCAGTTGCCGCGATCAAGGCTGCCGGGGCGGTGCCGGGCATCCAGATCGGACACGCTGGCCGCAAGGCCTCGGCCAACCGGCCGTGGGAGGGAGACGATCATATCCCCGAGGGAGATGCCCGCGGTTGGCAGCCCATTGCGGCGTCGGCGGTGCCGTTTGGCGCGAATCTCCCGAGGGTGCCCCGCGAGATGACCAAGGCCGACATTGCCCGGGTGCGCAGCGATTTCGCCGCGGCCACCGTGCGGGCCCGCGATTTGGGAATGGGCTTTCTGATGCTGCATTTCTCGCACGGGTATCTGGCGCAGAACTTCCTTTCCACTTGGTCAAATCAACGGACCGACGAATATGGTGGCAGCGCGGAGAACCGGGCGCGGTTCCTCCTGGAGACCTTCGATGCCGTTCGCCAGGTCTGGCCCGAAGACCGGCCGCTGTGCGTCCGGCTTGGCATGCTGGAGTTCGACGGCAACGACGAGAGCACGCTGGCGGAGTCCATCGAGTTGGCCCGGCAGTTCAAGCAGCGCGGCTTGGATTTCCTGGATGTGAGCATGGGCTTTTCCACGCCGACGGCCAAGATCCCTTGGGGGCCGGCGTTTCTCGCCCCGGTTGCGGCGCGGGCGCTCAGAGAGTCCGGCCTGGCCGGTTCCACCACATGGAATGTGGGCACGCCGGAGTTGGCGGAGAACTTGGTCAGCACCGGTATGGTCAACATGGTGATGATCGGGCGTCCCTTGCTGGCCAACCCGCACTGGCCGTACGCCGCCGCCCGGAAGCTGGGCGTGGACCGGCCCTCCTGGGTCCTGCCCGCGCCGTACGCCCACTGGCTGGAGCGCTACCGGGCGGACTGACCGACCGCCCCGACACGACTTCGCGCAAGGGCGGAGGCTGCTCGGTGGCGTGGAAGTCATCCCGATCCAGCAGGTCAACGAAGCCTACGAGCGACTGCTCAAGTCTGACGTGAAGTTCCGCTTCACCATCGACATGGCGTCGCTGAAGTCGGAATGACCCGCGAGCGGGAGGCGTGTTTGAGGCCGCGGCAAACCGGGTGGGTTCCCCCTCAATTGGCCAGGGCCGCGACAGGAACCACCACCCCGGCTCAAGCTGTCACTTCGGCATGGAATCGCGCTGCCCACGCTGCTACGTTTGACTGGCTTGCGGCCAAGACGCTGAATGTATCGCTGCGCGAAGGCGAGCAGAGAGGCGGGCTTAGCCAATCGCCGTTTGCGGCCGGGAGAGTATGTCGGAAGTCACCCAAATCCTGCGGGAGATCAAGGACGGCAACGAACGGGGCGCCGAGCAATTGCTCTCGCTCGTTTATACCGAGCTGAAGCGGATTGCGGCCCAGAAAATGGCCGGCGAAGCGCCCGGAAACACGCTGCAACCGACAGCCTTGGTGCATGAAGCGTGGATCAGGCTGGCCGGCGATGGGGAGCCGCAGTTCGAGAATCGTTCCCACTTCTTCTGCGCGGCGGCGGAGGCGATGCGCCGGATCCTGGTGGACTCCGCCCGGCGGAAGAAAGCGCAGAAGCGCGGCGGTGGCGTGGTACACGAGGAGTTGGAGGAAGATCATCTCGTCCAGGGCGTTCGGTCCGAGGAGCTGCTGGCGGTGGATGAAGCGCTGGAAACCCTGGCCGTGGAGGACCCGGTAGCGGCCAACCTGGTTAAACTGCGGTATTTCGTCGGGATGAGCATGAAGGAGGCGTCTGCCACCATGGGCATGCCGTTGCGCACCACGGAGCACACTTGGACCTACGCACGAGCCTGGTTGAGACGGAAAATCGGGGGGCAGTATCCAAAAACCGAAAAAACCCCGTAAGATTGGCAGAGAAGGCCTGGCTTTTCCGCATGTTACCCTGACGGAATGCCGGACAGCGGTCGTATGACCCGTGAGCAAGAGATATTCCTTGAGGCCTTGGAGCAGCCCTCGGCGGCGGCGCGCGCAGCGTATGTCGAGCGGGCGACGGCAGGGGACCCAGCCCTGAGAGCAGCCGTTCAAGCGCTGCTCGACAACAACAAGGAGGACGCTTTTCTCGAAGAAGGCGCGGCTGGTCTGCTCCGTGGGTCTTTGGAAGCCGCGGGCAAGCTGACCCTCCAAGAGGAGCAGATCGGTGACTGCGTTGGGCGGTACCGGCTGCTTGAGAAGATCGGCGAGGGGGGCTTCGGCGTGGTTTACCGGGCGGAGCAACGGGAACCGGTTCGCCGCCAGGTTGCGGTCAAGGTGATCAAGCTGGGCATGGACACCAAGAGCATTGTCGCCCGGTTCGAGGCGGAACGCCAGGCGCTCGCGCTCATGGATCATCCGAGTATTGCGCGGGTGCTCGACGGCGGGGCCACCGTGGCGGGGCGGCCGTTCTTCGTGATGGAGCTGGTGCGCGGCGTCCGGATTACGGATTACTGCCAGGCGAGCCAACTTCCTCTCCCAGAACGCCTTGCCCTCTTCATCCAGCTTTGCCACGCCGTCCAGCACGCCCATCAGAAAGGCGTGATTCACCGGGATCTCAAGCCTTCCAACGTTCTGGTGACGGCCCAGGACGGGAAGCCGATCCCCAAAGTCATCGATTTCGGCGTGGCCAAGGCGATTGAAGAGCCACTCACCGAGAAGACCGTGTTAACCAACTTCCACGCGTTTATCGGGACCCCGGCCTACACCAGCCCCGAACAGGCGGAGATGACCGGAGCGGACGTGGACACCAGGAGCGACATCTATTCGCTGGGCGTGCTGCTCTACGAATTGCTGACCGGGGTGACCCCCTTCGACGCGAAGGAGTTGACCCAATCCGGCCTGGAAGGGATGCGGCGAACGATCAAGGAGGTCGAACCGCCCAGACCCTCGACCCGGCTGCGGCGGGCGGTGGCTGGGAACCAATCCAACCCGCTGACCATGCTGGTGGATCGGGATCTGGACTGGATCGTCATGAAATGCCTGGAGAAGGACCGCACCCGCCGTTACGACACGGCGCGCGAGTTGGCGGCGGACCTCCAGCGCTACCTGAACCAGGAACCAGTCCTGGCCCGGCCGCAGAGCGCCGCCTATCGCCTGCACAAAGCCTTCCGCAGGCATCGCACCGCGTTTGCGGCGGCCGCGGCCATTGCGATTACGGTGGTCGTCGGCAGCGGCGTCAGCGTTCGGCAGGCGTTGCGGGCCACGCGCGCGGAGCATGCCGCAGAACAGGGCCGGAGCAGCGAAGAAGCGCTACGGCGCAATGCGGAGCGGGAGCGGGAACGCGCGTTGGCCAGCCAGGAAAGAGCCGAGCTCAACGAATACGTGGCGGACGTCAATCTCGCCCACCAGTGCGTCCTGGCCGGAAACCTGGGCCGGGCGACGGAGCTGCTGGCCAAACACCGCACCAACGGCAGCAGGCGCTTCGAATGGCGTTATCTATGGCGGGCGGCGCAGGGGGATGATCACAGGCTGTTCGCGCAGGAGTCCTCCAGTGTCCTCTGCTTGGCGAGTTCTCCGGCATTCCTGGCGGTCGGACTGCAGGACTCGGTTCGCATCTACGACTCGAAGACCGGCAGCTTGGTGAAAAACTTGGCCAAGTCGGGCGCTTCAGTGGCGCTGTCGCCTGCCGGTTTGCTGGCGACGGCCAGCAAAGGCACGGTTCGGGTCTGGCAAACTTCTGACTGGGCTGAGGCCTACTCGATTCCTGGGCATATGGCCCCGGCAGCCTTCTCGGCCGACGGGCGACGGCTCGCGGCGGCTTCGTCCGAAGGAGTGGATGTCTATGACAGTTCGGACGGGAGGCTGGTGGCCGCCATTCCAGGGGGCATGCCGCCCTTTGCGCTTGGCCCGCACGGCGGTGTGATCGCCGTCGACTCCACCAACGGAATTGCCGTCTGGGACCTGGACGCGGGCAAGCCTTTGCGAACGCTCCAGCATTCTGAGGGCCTGTTCACCACCCCCTGGTCGCGGGGCCTGAACAACCTGGCGTTCTCTCCGGATGGCCGCCTGATTGTGGCCGCCCGGAATACGCTGCGCGACGGCAGCATTTTCGTGCTCGAGGTGTGGGACTCTGCGACGGGCGGGAAGGTGGCCAGCGTGCCCCAGGGTCCCGGCACGACTGAACATTCCGGCCTGATCTCCAGCGTTGCGTTCGATCCGTCTGGGCGACTCCTCGCGTCCGGCAGCCGAGACCATTCGGTTCGGCTGTGGGACTTGAGGACCCTGCAGTGTGTCGAGCGGTTGCACGGGAATCCTTCCGAGGTTTGGGTGGCGGCGTTCACGGCCGACGGGCAGGGCGTTATCAGCGGCGCCAAAGATGGGACGGTTCGCGTATGGCCAACCAACGCCGCCCCAAGGGAAAAGCTCTACGAAGGCAAGTGGACGCCGATCAAGTTCTCGCAAGACGGGCAGGTGCTGGCTGCCCTTGAGGATCAGTCCAAGTTCGTGCTGCTGAACCTCAGGACGGGCGAGCCCAACGACCAAATCCAACTGAGCCGAAGCCCATGGCCTCAGTGGGCCGGCGCCATCAGCGACGATTTCCGCGTGCTGGTCGATCCGCTGCCCAAAGGCGGGCTCCGTGTCTGGGACCTGCCCTCCAGGAAGTCGGTGGACCTGGAGAGCCGGGAACCTCACAAGTCCTGGACGGCAATCGCTCCCGATGGCGCCTCGCTTCTGGCGGGAGCGGGAGGCGATTCCGTGCTGTGGTGGAATCTTCAGGACCCTGCGGAGCCACCGGCGCGAATGGAAGGCAAGCGGGCGCTTTTCGCTCGAGACGGCAAGGTGCTCGTGACGCTGCTCGATAAGTCCATCAAGGTATGGAATCCCCACTCCCGGTCGCTGAAAGCCGAGTTCCCGGTGGAGACTGAATTTGGCTTTGGGTCTCCCGTGGCGCTTTCAGATGACGGCGCTACGCTCGCCGTGGGCTCCAACCCCATCACGGAGACGGAAAACGCCATCCGGCTGTGGGACACGCGGAGTGGGAGACTCCTCGGCGTCTGCAAAGGGCATACCCAGGGGGTCAGGTGGCTTGCCTTTTCTCCCGATGCCGGGACGCTTGCGTCCGCAAGCAGCGACAGCACCCTTCGGCTTTGGGATTTTCGTACGCAACAGGAACTCCTGTCGATTCAACGACTGGCCGATCCCTTTGGCGAGATCCTCTTCTCGCCGGACGGCGACTGGCTTGCCGCCCAGACAACCCGTGGCTTGCAGTTGCTGGATGCGTCACGGGAGCGAAAGGGTCCGAACCGGATGGTCCTGGAGCCCCATGCTCTCGCCCCGTAGTCAAGCAGGGAGCCTTCAGTCAACTGTCGCCACCTTCGTGGGTGCAGGAGCGGCCGAATCGCCCGCGCCTCGACCGCCGCTTCGCGTCCTGGGGCATTGCAGCAGTCCCACGCCTTATCCTCTTGTCTTGCTGAGCGGAAAGGGCAAGTCGAAAGCTGGGATAATCTGCGAACCGGGAGGTAATTGCGGGAAAGTTGGCGTGTTTCGCAGGAGTTTTCCGCCTGTTACTTCAGTCAGAAGTCAAATGGCAGTCAAATGAGCGAAGAACGCAAACGTCGAACGATGGAAACGCAACTTGGGAAAAAGACGGTTGGTGGGAGTGATTTTGGTCGGTGGCGCCGACCCGCATCGGTCCTGGCTGGCGCGGCCCTCAGCGCCCTCTTCCTGTACGGGGCAATTGCGCTGCAACAGGTTGTGCCGGCTGGGGCGGTCCCTCAACCGTCGGACGCTGACCACATCTATTCCTCAACCAACGTCTGGACGGTTCACCTGCGGTTCGCGCCTGAACAGTGGGAGGCCATGGAACCCAAAGGCGGTGGCAACCCCTTCGGCGGCGGCCCTCGCGGGGGAGGATTCGGGGGCGGCGGCAGCGGGGCCAGGACATTGGCGCCGGTTTTCATGAGCGAGAGCGACGTGAACCGCGATGGACGAATCTCCTCGGAGGAGTTCGCCGGTCTGGGACAGAAGTGGTTCAACGCGTGGGACATCAAGGGAACGGGCAAACTTGATGGCAACCAGATCCGGGCGGGTCTGGATGCCATCCGCAATCCGGCCGGCGAGGGCGTAGCGACGATGCTCTTGGGTGCGGAAGGCAAGCGGAATGGTATTGCCGTCGCGCTGGGGATCGAGTTCGAGTACGTGCATGCGGACTTGGAGTTCGAGGGGCAGCGGTTGAGCGATGTGGGCGTGCGCTACAAGGGGAACGGGACGTTCATGGAAGCGCGGAACTCGCTCAAGCGTTCCTTCAAGATCGACCTCAACAAGTACGTCAAGGGGCAGAGCCTGGGCCGCGTGACCACGCTGACGCTACAGAACAACGTGACCGACGGGAGCCTGATGAACGAGGTGCTGGCTTACCAGCTCTACCGGGACGCCGGGGTGCCCGCACCGCGGACGGCGTATGCGAAGGTGTTTGTGACGGTGCCGGGCAAGCACGAGCGCCAGTACCTCGGCCTGTACTCCATGACGGAAGCGGTGGATAAACAGTTTGCCGAGCGGCACTTCGGGACCAAACAGGGGGCCATCTTCAAGCCGGTCACCCCTTCCTTGTTCACCGATCTCGGTGCGGACTGGGCGGCCTACAATCAGGTTTACGATCCTAAAGTGGCCCTGTACGAAGAGCAGAAGCAGGCGGTGATGGAGTTGGCTCGCTTCGTGACGCGGGCGGACGATGCGGCCTTCGCCGCGCGCATCGGCGACTTCATCGACCTGCCCGAGTTCGCCCGGTTCATGGCCGTCATGGTCTATCTTTCGGACTTGGACGGGATCCTGGGGCCGGGGCAGAACCTCTTCCTGCACTGGCATCCCCGGACCCGGCAGTTTCAATTCATCCCGTGGGATCAGGACCACTCTTGGGGCCAGTTCAACCGAGTCAGCCAGGACCAACGCGACCAACTGACCATCCATCGCCCCTGGCAGGGGGAGAACGCCTTCTTGGAGCGGATATTCAAGGTGGCTGCCTTCAAGCAGCTCTATCTGGCCCGGCTGGACGAGTTCGGCAAGACCCTCTTCCGGCCCGAACGGCTGGCCCAGCAGGTCGACCAGATTGGCGCGGTGATCCGCCCAGCGGTGCAGGAGGAATCGGAAGCGGGGCTGGCCCGGTTCGACAAACTCGTTGCCGGCGAAGTGGTTTCCTCGCCGGGCCCGTTCGGTGGCGGACAGACCAAGCCCATCAAGCCATTCGTCAAGGTGCGCACGGCATCCGTGCTCGATCAGTTGGCGGGGAAGTCAGAGGGCTTGTCGCCAGAAGGCGGGTTTCCGGGAAGACGCGGCGGCGCTGGCCTGGGCGCGTTCAGCCGGCCCCTGCTGCGGTTACTGGGTAAGAACGAGGATGCCTCCATCTCGCGGGCCGAATTCACGGAGGGCTTCGCCAAGCTATTTCCGAAGTGGAACACGGATGGGGGCGGCAGCCTCACATTCGCGCAGCTTCGGGCGGGCATCGAAAAGGACTTGCCGCCGGCAGCGCAGGGTTTTTCGCCGTTCGGAGGTGGTCCCCGGGGTCCGGGTGGGCCAGCTGGACGCGGTGGACGCGCTGGCGGACCGGACGGCGGCCCTGGTGGTGTCGGCGGGCCTCCGAGAGACCGATGATCGGCTACAAACGAGTCAGGACTAAGAGACTAACCACCCGTGCATCTCGATTCAGCCCTTCAACCGATCAACGTGCCTGAGTGCTATTCGTGTGCTGAGCCAGCTTTCGAGATCATTAACCCTATCTGTAAACCATGAAGCCTACGCATCAGACAAGAATGCTCTTCCACTGCCTATGTTGGACTGTCGCGCTCTCCTGCGCGCGCGCTGATGATTGGCCACAGTTCCTTGGGCCACATCGGAACAGCACGTCAGGCGAGAAAGGGGTGCTGCGCACTTGGCCCACGAATGGCCCGGCGGTTCTCTGGACCGTTCCCGTGGGAAGAGGTTTCGGCGGTCCGGTTGTCAAAGACGGCAAGGTCTACCTGCTCGACAGGGATGACAAGGTGGGGGACACGCTCCGGTGTCTGGACCTTTCCAGTGGGAAGGAGCTCTGGCAGTTTGCCTACGACGCTCCGGGCACGGCGATGTTCCCCGGCTCGCGAGGCGTGCCAACCGTGGACGGCAAGCACGTCTATTCCTGCGGGCACAACGGCGATCTCTATTGCCTCGACCTCTCCACCCACAAGCCCGTCTGGAACAAGAACGTCTGGAAAGATTTCGGTGGCGACAAGCTTCCGATGTGGGCCATCACCCAGTGCCCGTTGGTTTACGGCGACTTGGTGATCGTGGCTTCCCAGGCGCCCCAGGCCGGGGTGGTCGCCTATGAAAAAGCCACCGGCAACATCAAATGGAAAACACCCTCCCTTGGGCTGATCAGCTACGCCAGCCCGGCCATCGTCAAAGTGGACGGAAAGGACCATGTGGTGATGGTCACGTCATCCACCAACCCCTTCCAACGGACCAGTCCGAATAATGAATTGGGCAACGTGGTCGGCATGGACCCGCTTACGGGAGAAATCCTGTGGAAATACGACAAATGGGAGTGCCACATCCCGGTCGCGAGCGCCGTGGACGCCGGCGAGAACCGAGTCCTGATTGTCGGTGGATATGAGCTTGGCGCCACCATGATCAAGGTCGGGAAGAACGCGGAAGGCCGCTACGGCACCACCGAACTCTTCACCACCAAGGAATTTGGCGATCAAACCAAGCCGCCGGTCCAGCACCAGGGTCACTTCTATGCCCAGTATGGCACCAACGGGCGGCGTGACGGCATGGTATGCATGAGCATGGATGGCCAGATCCTGTGGAAGACCAAACGCGCGCCGGACTTCAACAAGGGTAGCATGATCCTGGTGGACGGGCTGATTCTGGCTACGGACGGAGCGAAGACGTTGTATCTCGTCGAGCCCAGTCCCTCGGGGTTCAAGCAACTGGCCTCCGCACCGTTGTTGGCAGAAGGAGGGGCGGACGAGAATGATCGTCTGGCCTCGAGCGTCGGAGGCAAGAACCAAAACTGGGGCCCTCTGGCCCTGGCCGATGGAAAGCTCCTGCTGCGCGACCAGAGCAGTCTGAAGTGCGTCCAGGTTGTCCGATGATCCTCGTAACCAAGGCCCGGCCGGGGACGTCATGAAAAGAACGACCGCACCGACGCGCGAACTCAAGAACGGCACCACGCTATGAAACTCCACACCTGTTATCTTGCGTTGACCATGCTCAGCGCGACCGCGTTCCCGGCAGCGGCAACTGCGGACGATTGGCCGCAGTGGCAAGGCCCTGATCGAAACGCGATTTCCAAAGAAACCGGCCTGCTCAAGGAGTGGCCCAAAGAAGGCCCGGCTACGGCTTGGACGGTGAAGGGACTGGGCGGGGGTGACGGCGCGCCCGCCGTGGCCGCGGGGACGATTTACGGCATGGGCATTCGCGGTGAGGACGAGGTGGTCTGGGCTCTGTCCGAGAAGGACGGCAAGGAACTCTGGGTCGCCCGCCTCGGACCCGCTTTCAAGCAGGGACCGCCCCAAGGCAAGGAGGGTCCGGCCTGTACTCCGACCGTCGATGGCGATCGGCTCTATGTCGAGGGCTTGGCTGGCGACGTGACGTGCCTGCAGGCGAAGGACGGCAAGGTCGTCTGGCAGCGGAGTCTGCAGAAGGACTTTGGCGGACGAGTCCCAATGTGGAGCTTCCGGGAGTCTCCTCTCGTCGATGGTGGCAAACTGATCTGCACGCCGGGGGGCGACGACGCGATGCTAGTGGCCCTCGATAAGGCGACCGGCAAGACGATCTGGAAGAGCCAGTTGCCCGGCGGTCCGGACGCTGCCCCGGCCGGTCCCGGCGGGCGTGGGCCACGTGCCGGAGCGGCATACTCGTCGGTCATTGCCATCGATTTTGCCGGGCAGCGCCAATATGTGCAGTTCACTGCGAAAGCGGTGATCGGCGTGGCGGCGGCGGACGGCAAATTCCTCTGGCGCTATGACCAGCCCGCCAACCGCATGGGGATCAACTGTTCCACCCCGATCTACCAGGACGGCCAGGTATTTGCCTCGTCGGCCTACGGCGCAGGCGGGGGATTGGTGAAGCTGAGCAAGGACGGGACCGACGGGGTCAAGGCTGAAGAGGTCTACTTCACCAAGAAAATGCAGAACCACCACGGTGGCATGATTGTCACCGGCGGCTGCCTCTATGGGGCCAATGGCGGCAATGAGGGAGGCGGGTTGGTTTGCCTCGACTTCAAGACGGGGAACGTCCTTTGGGACCAAAGCAAGGCAGCTGAGCGCAAGGTGACGAAGGGCTCCGTGGCCATGGCGGACGGGCGGCTCTACTACCGCACCGAGAGCGGCACCGTGCTCCTGATCGAGCCGAGCGCCAAGGAATACCTCGAGCGCGGGCGCTTCGAGCAACCCGACCGCACTTCCCTGCCCGCGTGGGCACACCCGGTCGTCGCCAATGGCAAGCTGTACATTCGGGACCAGGACACGCTCTATTGCTACGACGTGAAGGCGAAGTAAGGGGCGCCCACCTCAACCCATTTCCCTGGTTAGGCGGCTTACGCGGGCCGAGAGGTGAGCGATCTCTCTTGGTCCGCGTGGTGCTCCCGTTATGAACGATCGTTTCCGCATCTCCAGCCTCTGGCCACAGCGTTTGACGGAACAGAACCTCGCGCTGCCAGCGTTGCTGCAACGGGCGAGACTACCGGCTCGCTTCTTCCAGCAGGAGAAGGTCCTCGCGACGACGGCGGAGTTTTTCGCGCTGTGGCGGGCCATCGGGGAAATGAGTTCCGATCCGGCGATTGGGCTGAAGCTGGGGGCGGAGCCACGGTTCGAGCGCTACCAACCGAGCGCCATCGCCGCCGTGTGCAGCCGGTCGTTCCGGGACGCGCTGCAGCGGATCGCCCGCTACAAGCAACTGACTTGCCCGGAGGGAATCCACGTGCGCACCACCGGAGAGGAGGCTTCGGTGGAGTTCGTTTACCTGCAGGCGGCTGAGGAGCAGCCTGACGTGCTGGTGGATCTGGTCCTGTCGTGGATCTTGTCCATTGGCCGCCGGGGCACCGATGGACAAATCACACCGCTCCGCTTGGAACTCAGCCGTCCGGTTCGCCACCGCGAATTGCTGGAAACCCATTTCGGCTGCGCGGTGCGATTCAAAGCCCGCCGTAACGCCCTCGTGTTTCGTGACCGTGACCTCGACCGCCCGTTTGTGACCCACAACACTGAGTTGCTGGCCGCCATTGGGGCCCAGTTGGAGACCGAACTGCGGGAGCGAAAGGCGGGCGCGGATGTCGGAGCGCAGGTGAAGCATACCCTCAAGCGCTCGCTGGCCGGAAGGCGTCCCACGCTCCAGGAGGTCGCGCAGGCGCTCGGTACGAGCGCCCGCACCTTGCAGCGTCGGCTGACGGATACGGGCCTCACCTTCCAGCAACTCGTCGAGGACACCCGCCGTGAGTTGGCGCACCATTATCTCAAGCACAGCGCCGTCGAACTCAACGAGACCGCCTTCCTGCTGGGCTACGAGGACGCCAACTCCTTCTTTCGCGCCTTTCAGGGATGGGAAGGCACTTCGCCTGGGGAATGGCGCACGCGGCATCGCCTGGCCGGGGCCGCAGTGCTGGGAAACTGACCTCGGGGCGGCCTCGTGTGCTAACCTTGAGGCATATCGACGAATATGGATATCAAGAGAGTTGGCACACAGCCATCCAGTCAGGGACCGGCCGATTGGTTCACCGGCACGGTCCGCATCGATTCACCCTTCAAGGGGAGCGAACCCGCGCGGGTGACCGGTGCCATCGTCACGTTCGAGCCCGGCGCCCGCACGGCCTGGCACACCCACCCGCTCGGACAGACCCTGATCGTCACGGCCGGCTGCGGTTGGGCGCAGCGGTGGGGCGGCCCCGTTGAGGCGATCCGGCCCGGCGACGTGGTGTGGTTTCCGCCGGGCGAGAAACACTGGCATGGCGCGACCATCACCACCGCCCTGACGCACATTGCCATTCAGGAGCAGCTCGATGGCAGGGCCGTTGACTGGCTGGAGCAGGTGAGCGACGCCCAATACCCGGGCTGATTAGGGAAGGGCCGGCTTCAAACGGGATTTGAAGATGCGGGCGCGCAGGCCTGGCAGTGCCCCTTCGGAAATCTCCGTCACCGATCCGACGCGGCACGAGTAGCGCGCCGGTCAGGGGATTTCAAAGGCAGGTCGGGGCCGGCAGCAACGGGTGCGCGACGGTGACCCGCTATTCGTAGCGGAGTGAGTCGATGGGATCGAGGTTGGCGGCCTTGTAGGCGGGATAGGTGCCGAAAATCACGCCGACAACCGAGCAGATCACCAGGCCGATGACCACCCAATCGACCGGGATGACGGGGGGAAGCTTCAGGAAATACGCGGCCAGGTTGCCGCCGAGGACGCCCAGGACCACACCCAGCGCCCCGCCCACCTCGCACAGGACGATGGCCTCCATGATGAACTGGACCATGATGTTGCGCTTCTTGGCGCCGATGGCCCGGCGAATGCCGATTTCGCGGGTGCGTTCCGTCACTGAGACGAGCATGATGTTCATGATGCCGATGCCGGCCGCGAGCAAGGCAATGGAACTTACGACCGCGACGCCGATACGGACCGTCCGGGTGAAGTTCGCGAACTGGTTAATGAGGGAATCGTTGGAGAAGAGCTCGAAATCGTCCTCAGCCCCCGGGGGGACTTTGCGGACCGTGCGCAAGATGCCGCGGACCTGTTCCTTGGTGTCCTCGAAGGTGTCGGCGCCCGTGGCCTGGATCAAGATGTCCAGGCTGCGCCAGTGACGGCCGTAACGGTTGAGCCCCGTCGTGAGGGGGACGATGGCGAAATTGTCCTGGTCCCCGCCCAGGGAGGAGCCTTTGGATTCGAGCACGCCGATGACGGTGTAGCCGATGCCATCGAACTTCACCTTCTCGCCGAGGGCGGTGCCGAAGGGAAAGAGCGACTTCATGAGTTTGCCTCCGAGGATGCAAACGTCATGGGCGCTGTCGATATCCGCTTCCGTCAGGCTGCGGCCTTCCTCGACGTTCCAATTGCGGGCAGGAAAGACGCCGGTGGTGGCGCCGACCAGGTTCACGTTGGGAGGTGTCTTCTCGTAGCGGGAGACCGCCTCACCCGTCCAGAAGTAGCTCTGCATCCCGACGGAGAGGGCCATGGTGGCCCGGTCTTGGAGCAGCTTGCCCTGCGCCATCGTGAGGTTCTTGCGCCGCCAGTATTTCTCCCAGTCGCCGGGGCCGCCGAAGTGGACGGCGGGCCACTTGCGGATCTGAAAGGTATGGCTGCCCAACTGGCTGAGTTCCTTCTCGATGTTGTTCTGGAGGACCCGCATCGCGGTCATCACCACGATGATGGAGAACACCCCGACCAGCACGCCCAGCAGGGTCAGCGCGGAGCGCAGTTTGTGCGCGGCGACCGCGCCCATCGCCATGAAGAAACTCTCCGCGAACTCCGCGCCCAAGGTGGCGCCATGGTGTTGGCGGGGGGGCAGGACCGCGCTGGGGGCCGGATCACTCATTGCGAAGGGCGTCGACAGGGTTCAGGCGGGCCGCCCGCCAGGCGGGAATGAAACCGGCCACAATCCCGGTGATCAACGAAACGAGCAACGCCAGTCCCACGATGGGCAGCGACATGGTGGCGGGCATGAACCGACCGATCAACAAGGTGAGGGGCCAGGCGATGGCGAGTCCCACCAGACCGCCTCCGAGGCAGATGGCGGCCGCTTCGGTGAGGAACTGCAGGAGGATGGCGCGACGCTTTGCGCCGATGGCCTTTCGCACGCCGATCTCCTTGGTGCGCTCGGCCACCGAAACGAACATGATGTTCATGATCCCGATCCCACCTACGAAGAGGGAGAGCCCCGTGATGAAGAGTCCCACCGTGGCGATGGTGCCCGCCACCCGGTTGAAGGTCTTGATGAACTGGTCCTGCTGGTTAATGGCGAAGTCATCGGGTTCGCCCGGAGCGACGTGCCGGATCTTCCGCAGAATACCCCGGACCTCCTCCCGCGTGTCCTCCAACGAATCCAAGTCGCGCGCTTTGATCTGGAGCGTGTAGTCCGGGAAATGCCAGAAATGCGCGGTCAACTGCTGGATCGGGATCACGACCTGGTTGTCGAGGCTGAAAGCCCCCAGGAACTCCCCTTGCTTGTCCAGAACCCCGACCACCTCGAAGGGATGGCCGCCCACCGAGACCCGGTGGCCCAGCGGTGACTCCCCCTTGAAGAGGTTGGTTGCGGTCTGCGAACCGAGCACGCACACCGGCCGCCCGCCCGCCGCCTCCGAGAGGCTCAGGAAGCGCCCTTCGGCAATCGAGGTGCCCGAGGTGAGCAAGAACTGCTCCGAGGTGCCGATGACCTGCACGCTGCCGGCGCTGACCTTGCCGTACTCCACGCTGGCGCCCACATCGACAAACGGCGCCACCGCCCGGGCGGTGCTGACCTGCCGGACGAGTTCCCTCACTTGGTGCCAGGTGATCTCCTTGCGGCGGCTCTGCTTGACCCACTCCTCGTGGGAGTCAATGAACCAATCGTAGCGTTGCACGTAGAGGACATCGGTTCCCAGCGCCGAGATGCTGTTGATGAAACTGCGGCGCAAGCCCTGGATGGCCGTGCCCATCAGCGTGACGGTGACGATGCCGATGATGATGCCCAGCGTGGTGAGTCCCGCCCGCATCTTGTTGGCCCGGATCGCATCCCAAGCGATCTTGAGGCCCTCGATGAACTCGTATTGAAAGCGCATGAGGGCCGGGCTCAGGCGGCGCGAATCGCCTCATCGCTGGCGATCAGGCCGTCGCGGATGCGGATGATGCGCCGGGCGTGGCGGGCTACGTCCTCCTCGTGGGTGACGAGGATGATCGTGTGGCCCTGGTTGGCGAGTTGCTCGAAGAGCGCCATGATCTCGACGCCGGTCTTCGAGTCGAGGTTGCCGGTCGGTTCGTCCGCCAGGAGGATGGAGGGGCGGTTGACGAGGGCGCGGGCCACGGCCACGCGCTGGCGCTGGCCGCCGGACATTTCGTTGGGTTTGTGATGAATGCGGTCGGCCAGACCGACATTCGTCAGCGCCTGCAGGGCGGTCTGGCGGCGTTCTTCGGCTGGCGCGCCGGCATAGATCAAGGGAAGCTCCACGTTGTGCAAGGCGTTGGCGCGCGGGAGCAGGTTGAAGGTCTGAAAGACGAAGCCGATCTCACGGTTGCGGATCTCCGCCAGATCGTTGTCGTCCATTTCGCTGACGCTGGTCCCATTCAGGACGTAGGTGCCCGAGGACGGCGTATCCAGGCAACCGATCAGGTTCATCAGGGTGGACTTGCCCGAGCCGGAGGGGCCCATGATGGCGACATACTCGCCGCGTTGGACTTCGAGGGTGACATCCCGCAGGGCGTAGATGGTCTCCTGTCCCATCTGGTAGCGGCGGGAGATGTTGGTCAGCCGGATGAGGCTCATGTGCGCAAGGGGCTCGGCGGATGGCGGAGTGCGGTCGCCGTTACGATTTGCGATCCTTGCCGGCGTCTGTTTTTCCAGTGCCGATCTTCACCTTCTTGCCGTCTTCCAACTCCTTGCTAATGGCCTTGTAGCCGCCGGAGATCACTTCGTCGCCTTCCTTGAGGCCTTCGAGAATCTCCATGCTGGTGTCATCGCTGATGCCGCGCTTCACCGGCACCATCTTGGCCTTGTCGCCGTCCTTGAGGAAAACGACCTCGATCGGCTTGGGTCCTTCCGGCCCCTTCTTGCCAGTGCTCGGCGCGTTGGTGGCCACGGTCGCGACGTTTGTCGTGGTGGTCGCGTTGGTGTCGGCAGGAGCGTTCGTGGAGGAGGCGACGTTGTTGGTGCCGCCGGCGGGCTGGTTGGTGCCCTTGGTCTCGGGCGGCTTGGGCAGGCGCGTCGTCACGCTGGCGATGGGGACCGCCAGCACATTGGTGCGATAGCGGGTCTCGATTTCCGCCGTAACGGTCATGCCGGGGCGGAAGGGTTCTTTCTCGTTGATCAGAATCTTCACCTCGAACTTGGTCGCTTCCTGCGAGCCGCCCTGCGAGGAGAGCTTCGAGGAATTGGCAATCTCGTAGACCCGGCCGCTGAACTTCTTGTCCTTGAAAGCGTCCACTTCGAGGCGGGCCACCTGGCCGGTGGAGATGAGCACGACGTCGATCTCGCCGATGTCCACCCGCGCTTCCATCATGTTGAGGTCGGCGATCGACATGATCTCGGTGCCGGCCATCATGGCCGTGCCGACCACCCGCTCGCCCAGTTGGGAGTTGAGGCGGGTGACCGTGCCGTCCAACGGCGCCAGGATGGTGGTCTTGGACAGGTCTTCCGTGGCCCGTTGCAAGGCCGCCTTGGCCATCTCCACTTGCTGGGTGGAGGACTGGAGTTGGGCCTTGGCGATATCGAAGCTGGTCTTCGCCTCGAGAAAGACCGATTCCGACACCAACTGGCTCTTGTAGAGGTTCTCGTAGCGTTTGAACTCCGACTCCGCCTTGACCAAGCTGGATTGGGCCGTGCTCAGCCCCGCCAGCGAGCTTTGGTAGCTCGCCTCGGCGGAATTACGGCTGGCCTCGTACATATCGGCCTTGATCTGGACCAGCAGGTCGCCCTTCTTGACGCGCTGCCCTTCCTTGACCGGCAGTTTGATGATCTCGCCGCTGACCTCGGGGCTGATCTTGACCGTGAGCACCGGTTGGATGCGGCCGTTGGCGACGACCAGTTCGGTCAGGTTCGTGCGTCCCACCTTCTCGGTTTGGACATTGATGAACGGTTCGCGGCGTTTCAGTAGCGCGGCCGTCGTCAATCCGGCGACCACCAACAGGACTACCACCAACACCAGCCATTTTACCCGGCGCTTGCTCTTATTGTTAGCCATGTCGAATACCTTTAAGACACGTTCCGTGCGCAAATGTTTCACTTTCCCGGCACTTTCTGCCTCATGCTGGCCGGGTTAAGTCTGTTCCAGCGGAACTTAGCTGAATATCTTGGTAAGCGCGACTCCGATGCCCATGAAGCACCCCGTCACCAGGATCCAGAGCCCGAACATCCAAGCCGCTGCCTTGCCGAACGAGCATCCGGCCAACGCCGCCAAGCCGGAGGAGCGGGCCAGCAACTGCCAGAGGGTCATGATATCTATCGCAGCCAGAACCCCATGCAGTATGTTCTTCTGGTCGAATTGGTTCAATACGAACAGCCCTAGATTCGGGCCGGCAAAGATGTTGCCCAAGATGATGATGAGCAACGTCTTAATGACTCCTTCCAGCACCGAGATCGTGTTGACCAATCCGGCCACTTCCACCGCCTTCATAAAGGGAAAAGCAGCCCCCATGGCCTTGCTCCCCGCCAACCAGATCAGAAGGCCGTACCAGAAAGGAAGTACTAGTCCTCCGAGTACCGGCAAAGCGGCGGCGGCGATCTTCGTCATGATCGGTCCAACCTTCTCTACCACAGCCATTTGAGCATCAGCCTGCTCCTGCTTGAGCTTGCCTTTCTCGACGAGTTCTTGGATGCCCTTCCGCTGCATTTCGAGGAGTTGTTGGGAGATCGTTGCCTGGGAGTAAACCAGCCATCCTCCGAGCCAGCCCACCAGCATGACCAAAACGGCGGGCACCACCCAGTTGGCCGCGCAGGCAGGGGAGGCCTTTACTTCCTGAAAAACGTCCCCGGGAGTGGCAAAGACGTTGAACAAGCGGCTCAGCAACGACGTGGTCTGCACCTCGGGCGAGGGTTGGAGGGGGACTTCAGGTGTGGGCGTGGAGTTCATAAGGCGTTGGTTGCATGCACACTGCGGGTGCCATCCCGTAATTAAACCCGGCAGACGACGAATCGTTTCACATCTTCATCGCCGTGTGGTCGAACCTTCCGGGTGGCTCTCAGGTCTGTCAAGCCGGATGCGCCGGGCTCGACAGGGGGGCGGCGTGGGCTTAAGGTGGCCCGGATGTCGTTGGCACGGACAAAGTTGGTCATCGCGGGGCGGGAGTTCAGCTCCCGGCTCGTGTTGGGCACGGGCAAGTTCTCGTCGCCCGAGATGATGAGAGACGCCTTGGCTGCCAGTGGAGCCGAAATGGTCACTGTGGCGCTCAGGCGCGCGGACCTCAGTGGGAAGAAAGACCCCTTCGCAAACATCCTCGAGTTTCTCGACCCCCAGCGCTACCTCCTGCTGCCGAACACCAGTGGCGCCATGAATGCCGCCGAGGCGGTGCGGTTGGCCCGGTTGGCGGCGGCGGCGGGACTGCCCAAGTGGGTGAAGCTGGAGATTCACCCCGATCCGCGCTACCTGCTGCCCGATCCCGTGGAGACTTTCCTCGCCGCCGAGACGTTGGTGAAAGAGGGTTTCACCGTCCTGCCTTACATCAACGCGGACCCGGTCCTGGCCAAGCGCTTGCAGGAGGTGGGCGTCGCTACGGTCATGCCGCTGGGTTCTCCGATTGGGTCAAACCGTGGGTTGCGCACGCGGGACCAGATTCGGATCATCATCGAACAAGCCACCGTGCCGGTAGTAGTGGACGCGGGCCTCGGCGCCCCGAGCCATGCCGCCGAGGCCATGGAACTGGGCGCGGATGCCGTCTTGGTGAACACTGCCGTGGCGGTGGCCGCCGACCCGTGCCGGATGGGCCGCGCCTTCGCGGCCGCGGTCGAGGCCGGGCGCGCGGCGTATGAAATGGGCCTGGGCGGCAGCACGGAGACAGCCAGTGCCACCAGCCCGCTGACAGCCTTTGTCGGTTGAGAGAACGATGGACAGGAGCGGGGTTGACTCCCTTCGAAGCCTGATGCAACACGACAGCTTTTGAGCCTATGAAATCGAATGCCATGAAGCCGGAGCGGGCCAATAACCTGCTGGCCCAGGCCGCTCAGGAACGCATCCTGGTGGTGGGCGACGTGATGTTGGACCAGTTCATCTGGGGCAAGGTCAACCGCATTTCGCCGGAGGCCCCGGTGCCGGTGGTGGACTTCGACCGCGAAAGCTACATGCCGGGCGGCGCGGCCAACGTGGCCCGCAACCTGACCACACTGGGCATCCCGACGGAGGTGTTCACGGTGGTTGGGCGGGACGATGCCGGCAAACGGCTGCATACGCTGCTGGAGGCCGACCGGGTGGATTGCGCCGGCTGGCTGGAGCACAAGGATCGGATCACGAGCATCAAGACGCGCGTCATTGCGCATCAGCAGCAGATGGTGCGCGTGGACCGGGAGACCCGTACCGACCTCGCAGAAGCCGCCACCCAGCGCCTCTTGGAAGCGATCGAGCCGCGTCTGGCGTCCGCCGCCGCCGTGGTGGTGGGGGATTATGGCAAGGGGGTGGTCACCCAGCCGCTGTTGGACGAATTGAAGCGCCGCTGCCGCGAGCGGGGAATCTGGCTGAGTCTCGATCCCAAGCCGATTCACCGGCTGAACCTGACGGGCTTGTCGTTGGTCACGCCCAACCGGAAGGAAGCATTCGAGTTGGCGGGAGTCCGCGATGGCAGCCGGGCTGTCAACCCACTGGAAGACCGGGCGCTGCGGGGGGTGGCGGAGCAACTGCTCAACGAATTGCAGCCCGCGATCCTCCTCATCACGCTGGGAGAACAGGGCATGTTGATGTGCCAGCGCGGTCAGGCGCCCGTGCATATCCCCACCGTGGCGCAGGAGGTGTTCGACGTCTCGGGTGCGGGCGATACCGTGATTGCCTCGTTTACGCTGGCCATCGTGGCGGGCGCCTCGCCCTTGGAAGCCGCGATGTTCTCCAACCACGCGGCCGGAATCGTGGTGGGCAAGGTCGGCACCGCCGTGGTGCATCCGGACGAACTGCTGGGCAGCTTCAAGCGAACCTCATGAAGCGCGCGGTGTTTCTCGACCGCGACGGCGTCATCAACGAAGAGCGCCATTACCTCCACAAGGTCGAGGAGGTGGTGCTCTTTCCCGGCTTGGGACCGGCCCTCCGCCGGTTGCGGGACGCGGGTTTTCTGCTTTTCGTTGTCACCAACCAGTCCGGCATCGGGCGCGGGTATTACACCTTGGCCGAGATGCACGACGTAAACCGCCACATCGAGGACCTGCTGGCCAGAGACGGGGTTCGTTTCTCGCGCATCTACTTTGCCCCGGAAGCACCTGAACAGCCGAGCCGGGGCCGCAAGCCCTCGCCCCAATTCCTGTTCGATGCCCGCGACGAGTTCGGCGTCGAGCTGGCCGCCAGCTACATGGTGGGGGACAAACTGGTGGACCTCGAATGCGGCTGGAACGCGGGCGTCAAACGCAGCCTCCTGAGCCGCACCGGCTACGGGGCCGAGGTGGAGCGCAAGCAGCCCGACGCCCTGCGCAACGCCATCGTGGTGGACAATCTCCCTGCCGCCGTGGAATGGATCTTGAGGGATGCGGAGGCAGGGTGACGGGTCCGGCTGGAGTCTGTTGGCGGTGCGCGTGACCTGACCGGTCTGAGGCCGGCTTGCAAAGGCGGCAACTGGGGGCATTGTTGTGGGGAACTTGGGCTCCAGATATGGATAACGGCGCGGTCAGGGCCGAAACGGCCGACGTGGGAAGGATCACCTTACTGCGGGTGAGGGGCATGACCTGCGGGAATTGCGCCCGGCAGGTGAGCGTGGCGCTGCAGGGGGTGCCGAGGGTGGCGGAGGCCGCCGTTCGG
>CAYYMW010000008.1:0-36546 GCA_964472515.1 uncultured Verrucomicrobiota bacterium
AGATGGTCCTCAACGGCATCCCGGGCCGCGCCTACCGGATCGAATGGTCGGAGGGCCTTTTGGGCGGCTGGCAGACGCTCACCAACGCCACCCTGGCGGCGGACACCCTGGCCTTCACCGATCCCGCCGCCCACGGCTCCGCGCGCTTCTACCGGGCCGTCCTGCTGCCGTAGGCGGCAAGACGAGGTGAGAGTGAGGGGCGGCGTTCGGGCCTCCGGAAGTTAGTCTCACACCCTTCCAAACCGCTGGTTACGACGGACTTGGCCCCACAGCCCCGCTCGTTGCGCCGCCCTCGCCAGCCGCCTTGCTCAAGGCGCGCTGGGCGGCGAAGAAGTCCTTCAACAGGGCGCGGCACTCGGCCTCGCAAACGCCCCCGGCAATTTCGCACCGGTGATTGAGCGTGGGGAATTGGAGCAGATTCATGGCCCCGCCGGCGGCGCCGGCCTTGGGATCGGGCGCGCCAAAGACCACACGCTTGACCCGGGTATGCACCAACGCCCCCGCGCACATGGGGCAGGGTTCCTTGGTGACGAACAGCGTGCAGTCGGTCAGACGCCAGTCGCCGACCTCC
Organism: uncultured Verrucomicrobiota bacterium; assembly: GCA_964472515.1. Lineage (GTDB taxonomy): Bacteria > Verrucomicrobiota > Verrucomicrobiia > Limisphaerales > J093 > CAYYMW01. Next base: position 572 of record CAYYMW010000008.1, read on the forward strand.
GCCTGCGCCTGGGTCAAGGCCAGCATCTCGGCGTGAGCCGTGGCGTCCTTGAGCAGTTCCACCTGGTTGAACGCCCGCGCGATCACCTGCCCTGCGCGCACGATGACCGCCCCCACCGGCACTTCGGCCGCCGCAAACGCCCGGCGCGCCTGCCGCAGGGCCTCGCGCATGAAATGCTCGTCACTCTGCAGGTCGATGACCGGAACCTCGTTCATGGACAACCTCCCAGCGCGGCCGGCGAGGATTGCTCCAGAGACCAGTCGAACCCACCGCCGGGGTGGACGTGGCAGTGCGCGGCGAAGAACCCGCCCCGGTGCCGCCAGAAGAGCGGCCAGATCTGCGCGCGGTCCGTTTCCGGCACCGGCAGCCCCGCGATGGCTTCCCGGGGAAAGAAGGCGAAACGCCCCTCGCTCATGGGGGGCGGCAACGCGGTGAGGCGGCGCTTGAGCTCGAAGAGGAACATCAGCCAGTGAGATTGGCCCTGGTAACCGTACTCGCTGACCAAACCGGTGAGGTGGAGATCGGAGGGGGAGAGCGCGATCCCCATCTCTTCGTGCGCTTCACGGCAGGCGCAGGCATAGGGGGACTCGCCCAGGTCGGTCTTGAGCTTGCCGCCGGGGGGGCTCCAGAGGCCCAGGTTGGGCTGCTGGGCTCGCTCGAGCAGCAGAACGTCGCCCCGCTCGTTGAAACAATAGAGCAGGACCGCGATTTTGTACGGCAACGCCATGACCCGCCCATGAAAACCCGGGCCAAGCGGCCCCGGCAAGCGGAATGCGGGAGGGGGGAAGGCCTGCCGCAAACCGCACCTCGACCCGGATGGGGGACCGGAAGATCGCCCGCTGGACGAGAAACCCGCTTGCGAAGCGCGGGAAGCGATGTCCTAGTATAGGCATGCAAAGCGCACAATCGTACGCCATTGTCTTGGTGACCGCTCCGGCCACGGAGGCGGCCCGTGACCTCGCCAAAGGCATCCTGCAGGCGCGCTTGGCGGCCTGCGCCAACATCGTACCGCGACTCGAGTCGCTGTTCTGGTGGGAGGGCAAGGTCGAAACTTCGCAGGAGGCCCTGATTCTGCTCAAGACACGCCGGGAGCTGCTGCCCGCGCTGGAGGAGCACATCATCACCCATCATCCGTACGATCTGCCGGAATTCCTGGTTTTGAGCCCCGAGGCCGGTGCCGCCAAGTACTTGGAGTGGATCGACTCGAGTTGTCCCGTCAAAGCGCCGCCGGCAGCCAAGGCCAAGCGTCCGGCAAAGCCGGCCTGAGCCGCATTGGGGTCGCCGCCAGCAACCCAAATAGTTCGGGCCGAACGGCTCGCGCAGGCGTGCGAAAAGGCGTTGCGGGGGTTGCCCTCCCCGCGCATGATCCGAGGTCTTTGGCGGCGCCCGATGTGTCCGCCCGAACCTCATGAGCGACGATTCGCAACCGACGGTGGCAGACCGTCCGTCACCGGACTTGCACCATAGCCGGCGCCAGAAAGCGGCGTCCGCGACCCCCGTCCTGGACCGCCTCCCGCCCCACTCGGTGGAGGCGGAACGCGGCGTGTTGGGCTGCGTGTTGCTCTCGCCCCGCGACGGCCTGGGCCTGTGCATCGAGAAGCTCAAGCGCGGCTCGGAGGCCTTCTACGAACTGCGGCACCAAGCCCTGTTCGACGTGCTGGTCGAGATGTACGACGCGCGCGACGCCATCGACCTGGTCACGCTGGGCCAGCGCCTGCGGGACCGGCAGCAACTCGAGGGGATCGGCGGACTGGCGTACCTCTCCTCCTTGATGGACGCCGTGCCTTCGGCGGCGAACCTCGAATACTACCTCGAGATTGTCCGGGAGAAGTCGATCCTGCGCCGCCTTATCCGTACCTGCACCGGCGCCGTGGCGCGGGTGTACGAGGAGCAGGACAACGTCGAGCAACTGCTGGACGAGGTGGAGCGGGATGTCCTGCGCATCAACGAGGAGCGGGATGACACCGCCTCCCGTTCGGTGAAGGAGTTGGTGCGGCAGGCGATCAAGACCATCGAAGACTACCACCAGCGCCAGGGCCAGATCACCGGGTTAAGCACCGGTTTCTCCGAGCTGGACAAGATGACCAGCGGCCTGCATGGAGGCGAGATGGTGGTCATCGCGGCCCGTCCCAGCATGGGAAAGACGTCGCTGGCGATGAACATCGCCGAGCATGTGGCGATCGACACCCAACTGCCGGTGGGGGTGTTCAGCCTGGAAATGACTTCGGAGTCGCTGGTGCTGCGCATGCTCTGCTCCCGGGCCCGGATCAACCTGCGCAGCGTCCGGGAAGGCTTTCTGGCCGGCCGCGATTTTCACAAGCTCACCGCGGCGGCGGGCAAGCTGGCGGGGTCCCCGCTGGTGATCGACGATACGCCGGGGCTTTCGGTTTTGCAGCTCCGCGCCCGCGCGCGGCGCATGTGGCAACAGTTTGGGATCAAGCTATTTGTAATTGACTACTTGCAGTTGCTCAATTCTACTTCGCGACGAGCCGATCAGAATCGGCAGCAGGAAATCTCGGACATCTCGAGCGGGGTGAAAGCCCTCGCCAAAGAACTGAGTGTGCCGGTGATCGTCCTGAGCCAGTTAAACCGGGAAGTCGAGCGGGACAGCCGCAAACCGCGGCTTTCGGACCTGCGGGAATCGGGCGCCATTGAACAGGATGCGGACTTGGTAGGTCTGCTCTACAAGGCGGACCCGGCCAACCCGAAGAAAGCTGCGACCGCCGAAGATGAAGAAGAAGCAGCGGCGGCGGCGGCGGCCGGTCAGGATGGCATACCTGTGAACCTGTTGATTGCCAAGCAACGCAACGGGCCCACCGGGGATGTTCACTTGACGTTCCTCAAGACCTACACACGCTTCGAGAGCGTGTCGAAGATCAGTGCTGAAGATGTGCCAGCGGACCATTAAGGGCTCCCGAATCCAAGGGGCGTTCCGACTCGTTGCCGGGCTGATGCTGCTCTGGCTGGCGGCGCATTCCGCAGCCTGGGCGCAGGTGGGCCGCACGATCAAGAAGGTGGAGATCCGGCACGTCGGCCCCCAAGCCGTGAGCGACGCGTTGATCCGCGCCAACATCCGGGTCAAGGAGGGCGACACCTACAATCCCAACAGCATCGACGATGACGTCCGCAATCTCTACGGCACGGGGTATTTCTACAACATCCGGAAGGTCGAGGAGGACAGCCGGGAGGGATTGACCCTCGCCTACGTGGTCCAAGGCAAGCCCACCATCACCCAGATCATTTACTCCGGCAACAAGAAGCTCAAGGAGTCCAAGTTTCGCAAGAAGGTCACCTCGAAGGTTGGGGAGCCGCTGGACGAGCGCAAGCTCTTCAACGATGCCAAGGAGATCCAGAAGCTCTACCAGAAATCCGGTTATCAGAAGACCCTGGTGAAGTACGTGCCGGTGATCGACGACCGGCTGGGCCGCGGCACGGTGACCTTCGAGATTACCGAGTCGCCCAAGGTCAAGATCGACGACGTGCAGTTCATCGGGGCCGAGGCGTTCTCGCAACGCAAGCTCCGCAAGGCAATCAAGACCCGCCGCGTGTGGATGTTCTCCTGGCTGACCGGCAGCGGCGTGCTCAAGGACGAGCAGTTTGACGAGGACAAGGAGAAGCTGGCGGACTTCTACCGCGACGAGGGTTACATCGATTTCGAGATCAAGGACATCAAGATCGAACAGATCAGCCCGAAGCGGATGGTGATCAAGTTCTACGTGGTCGAGGGACGCCGCTACCGGGTGGGCTCGATCGAGTTCCAGGGGAACAAGCTCTTTGCCACGCAGGAGATTCTTTCCCGCATCACCACGCGCGAAAAGATGAAGGTCCGCCAAGGCTTGGGCATGGGCGTGGGGTCGGTCTTCACTCCGAAGGGGTTGGCGCGGGATCGCGAGGCGATTGAGGACTTCTACGGCGCGCGCGGCTTCATCGACGCCTTGGTGGCGCCGCAACGCACCCCGAACGTCGAGAAGGGGACGATGGACCTGGTCTACCGGATCGAGGAGGGCGAGAAGTCCTACATCGAGAAGGTGGAGATCAAGGGCAACACCAAGACGAAGGACAAGGTGATCCGCCGTGAATTGGCGGTGGCGCCCGGCGAGATCTTCGACATGGTCCGCGTGAAGCTGAGCACCAACCGGCTGTACGGTCTGAACTATTTCGAGAAGGTTAACGCCCAACCGGAGCCCACCGAGATCCCGAACCGGAAGAACCTGGTTCTGGGGGTCGAGGAAAAGAACACCGGCGATCTGAAGGTGGGCGCGGGGTTCAGTTCCGTGGATTCGCTGGTCGGCTTTGCCGAAATCGGCCAGGGCAACTTCGACCTGTTCAAGCCGCCTTACTTCATGGGTACCGGCGGCGGCCAGAAGATCCGCCTGCGGGTCCAGTACGGCACGCGGCGGCAGGATTATGTGGTCTCGTTCGTCGAGCCCTGGTTCCTGGGCCGCAAGCTGGCGCTCTCGACTGATTTCTACTACCGGGAGCTGAATTACTACAGCGATCTTTACGACACCACCCAGGCCGGCATGCGCCTGGGCCTGACCCGCGCCCTCGGGAGCGACTTCTGGATCGGCGGGGTCAGCTACACCATCGAGCAGATCGGCATTCGCAATGTGCCGGGCGATGCGCCGTGGGAAATCCGGGATGAGGAGGGCACCTACCTCAGCTCCAAGTTCGGCACGTCGCTTTCCTACGACACCCGCAACAGCACCATGCTGCCCGACCGCGGCCAGCGCACGTCGCTCATCACCGAAGTGGCCGGCGGCCCGTTGGGCGGGGAATCGCAGTTCTACAAGCTGGAGCTCAACACGGCGCACTATTTCCGCGGGCTCTTCGAGGGCCACATCATCGAGGCCATCGGCCGCATCGGGGTGGTGGAAAACTGGGGCGACGCCACCCGCGTGCCCCTGTTTGACCGCTACTTCCTGGGCGGCATGACCAGCCTGCGCGGCTACAAGTACCGGCACGTCGGCCCGTTCACTTCGGATGAAACGGAGCCGATCGGCGGCGGCACGTACTGGCTGGGCTCGGTCGAGTACAGCATCCCCATCGTCGAGCGCCTGCGCTTCGCGGTCTTCTACGATGTCGGCAACGTTTACCCCAAAGCCTTCAGCTTCTCGCCCAAGGACGACTCGTACGGCCTTTACAGCGATGACTGGGGCGTGGGCATCCGCCTGAACATTCCCTATGTCGGCCCGCTCCGCCTGGACTACGCATTCCCGATCCGGCACGACCGGTTCAACAGCGACCGCGGCCGCTTCCAATTTGGCGTGGGCTTCGCCCGCGACTACTAAACCGAAATCGATACCTGATGAAATCCTCCGCTCGCCCGATGCTTCCTCTCCTGCGCACGCTCGTGCTCTGCACCCTTCTGGGCGCCCTGGCCACCCCGCTGCGCGCCGAGACCAAGATCGCCGTCATTAACCTCAAAACCGTCTTCGACGGCTATTGGAAGACCAAGCAGGCCGACGTGCAACTCAAGGACCGCGCCTCGGACTTCGACAAGGCCCGCCGCGGCTTGGTGGACGACTACCAGAAGGCCAACGAGGACTACCGCAAGCTCGTGGAGAGTTCCAACGACCAGGCCGCCTCGGCGGATGAGCGCGACAAGCGCAAGAAGACCGCCGAGTCCAAGCTCATGGAGTTGCGCGAGATCGAGCAGAACATCGGCCAGTTCGACCGCAACGCCCGCGAACAGTTGGGCTCCCAGCAGAAGCGGATGCGGGACACGATCCTGCGCGAGATTCGCGAGTTGATTAACACCAAAGCCAAGGCCGGCAGCTACGGTCTGGTGCTCGACACAGCCGCGGAAAGTGCGAACCAGACGCCGATCGTGTTGTTCGAGACCGGCCTCCCTGATCTCACCGACGAGATTCTCACCCAGCTTAATGCCACCGCACCGACCGGCGCCCTCACCGGCGACAAGACCGACGAGAAGGACAAAGACAAAGACAAGACGGACGACAAGAAGAAATAGCCTATTCCGGACTTCGCGGTTCGTTTTGCCCCGGCCCCGTCTCGAGACGGGGCCGGTCGCTTTTCAGGCGGTCGCGAGAGTCACCCCTTCCAGTTGGATGCTCATCCACGTCAACGGTTCGCCGCCACGGTGTTCGAACGGCGCCTGGAACCGCCACCACCCGGCGTAAGGCCGCCTCCTTCAGCACTTCAGGTTCCACTCGTCGCGGGAGTATTTCTCACAAACCAGCTGCTGCGTAAGCCCCAGGGGCCACTCCTCAAGTGGTTCGGAGGCCTGCCAGGCCCCTGCCAATGCGGCTTTCAAGGCCGTGCGCTCGATCGGCACGTTGGCTACGAAGGCGAGATGCTCCCGCGCCTGGCGATAGCCCGGCTGGCGGGAGGGCATCGGCAGGAGGCGTTCAATCAACGCCAGGTCAAAGTCCAAAAGGAAGGTGCCGTGGAAGACCAGGCTGCGGAGCTTGCGGCGCTGGGCGTTGCCCGAGAACTTGACCCCGCCGACCGCGAGGTCGGTGTCCCCTTCGCGCCGCACTTCCCGGCCCAACAACTGACTGGTGACGTGCGCGTGGACTTCCATCACCTTCCGGTTCGTGGTGGTGATGCCTCCCCAGGCGGGGTCGGCGGCGATGGGGACGACCAGGGTGTAATTCAGGCAGCCGGGGCCTTGCACCACCGTTCCGCCGCCGCTGATCCGCCTAAGCACCGGCACCCCCAGGGCCCGGCAGGCGTCCAGATCGACCTCGCGTGCCGCTTCATTGGCGTAGCCCACCACCACGAAGGGCACGGGGGATTCCCAGAAGCGGAGGGCGGCCCCTGTGCGGCCGGTTTCACAGCCTTCCAGCAAGGCCTCGTCGAGCGCCAGATTGCCCGCCGGAGAGGGCAGCGAATGGTCCAAGTGTTTCATTTTGCCCTGAATGCGCTATGTTAGGGAATGCCATGCACGGCCCCCCCGTCTGCATAATTGGGTTGGCAAGCGCTGGCAAGTGATTTAGACAAAAGGGCTTGAGGCATGGTGCTCCACCCGCTACCTCTGCGGACGGAGACCCTGACGCAGGGCCTATCTGTATTCTCATGGCAACGAAAGACAAATCCACAGTGGGGGCCAAGGCCAGTGCGCCGGTCACTCCGCGCGCCACAGCCAGCCAAGGCTCGGAAGCGCAGGCGTGGTCGCACGCGCTCGAACAGGTGGTTGAACTGGCCCTGCGGCGCTATCCCGCGCACCGCACCCGGGGCTTCCTCGCCGGGTTGCTGGAACACCTCCGCCAGGCGGGCATTGACGCCCCGGCCGCCATCTCCACGCCCTACCTGAACAGCATCCCCGTGGCGGAGCAGCCGACCTTCCCGGGCGACCGCGACATGGAGCAGCGGATCAAGAGCCTGATCCGCTGGAACGCCATGGCCATGGTGGTCAACGCCAACCACAACCAGACCGGGCTTGGGGGGCACATCTCCTCCTACGCCTCGAGCGCCACGCTTTACGAGATCGGGTTTAACCACTTCTGGCGTGGCGCCGGCCAGGGGCACCCCGCCGACCAGATCTACTTTCAAGGCCACGCCTCTCCGGGCATTTATGCCCGGGCGTTTCTCGAAGGCCGGTTCGAGGAGCACCACCTTCAGCATTTCCGCCAGGAACTCGCCGAGGGCGGGGGGCTTTCCTCCTACCCGCATCCCTACCTGATGCCGCATTTCTGGCAGTTCCCCACGGTATCCATGGGGCTGGGCCCGATCGGGTCCATCTATCAGGCCCGGTTCAACCGCTACCTCAAGGCTCGCGGCTTCATCTCCGATCCCGAGCCGAAAGTGTGGTGCTTCGTGGGCGACGGCGAGTCCGATGAACCCGAAACCCTCGGCTCCCTTACCCTGGCTTCGCGCGAGAACCTCGACAACCTCATTTGGGTAGTCAACTGCAACCTGCAACGGCTCGACGGCCCCGTGCGCGGCAACGGCAAGATCATACAAGAGCTCGAGGCCGCCTTCCGCGGCGCCGGATGGAATGTTATCAAGGTCGTCTGGGGCTCGGATTGGGATGCGCTGCTCGAAGCTGACAAGACCGGCCTGCTGGTCAAGCGGATGGGCGAGGTGGTCGACGGCGACTACCAGAAGTACATCGTCGAGCCGGGCAGTTACACGCGCAAGCACTTCTTCGGCAAGTACCCCGAGTTGCTCGAACTGGTCAACCACCTGACCGACGACCAGATTCACCGACTTCTCCGCGGCGGGCACGATCCCGTGAAGGTGTATACCGCTTACCAGGCCGCCCTCGCGCACCAAGGCTCCCCTACAGTCATCCTGGCCAAGACGGTCAAGGGCTATGGCTTGGGCGAGGCTGGCGAGGGCCGCAACATCACCCACCAGCAGAAGAAGCTGAACGAAAAGGAACTCCGCGAGTTCCGCGCCCGGTTCAAGATCCCCATCGCGGACGAGGAGATTGCCGAAACCCCCTTCTACCGTCCGGCCGCCGATGCCCCGGAGAGCATCTACTTGCAGGAACGGCGCAAGGCGTTGGGCGGTTATCTGCCGGAGCGCAAGGTGACGGCGCCGCCCCTGCCCGTGCCGGATCGCGCCTTCTTCGGCGAGTTCTACAAGGGCTCGGGCAAACTGGCGGTCTCGACCACCATGGCGTTTGTGCGGTTGCTCACCGTGCTGCTGCGTCACAAGGGGATCGGCCGGAACATTGTGCCGATCATCCCGGATGAGGCCCGCACGTTCGGCATGGACGCCCTGTTCCGCGAGATCGGCATCTACGCCCATAAGGGCCAGTTGTACGAGCCGGTGGACATCAAGTCCCTGCTCTACTACTGCGAGGCGAAGGACGGGCAAATCCTCGAGGAGGGCATCACCGAGGCGGGGGCCATGGCGTCGTTCAACGCCGCCGCGACTTCCTACGCCACGCACGGGGTCAACATGATCCCGTTCTACGTGTACTACTCCATGTTCGGCTTCCAGCGGGTGGGCGACCAGATGTGGCTCGCCGGGGACATCCGCGCCAAGGGCTTTTTGCTGGGCGCCACGGCGGGACGCACGGCGCTCAACGGCGAGGGGCTCCAGCATCAAGACGGCCACAGCCATCTCACGGCCAGCACTATTCCCACGCTGCTCGCCTATGATCCGGCCTTCGCTTACGAAGTCGCGGTGATCGTCGCCGATGGCCTGCGCCGCATGTACGCCGAGGGTGAGGAGATCTTCTATTACCTCACGCTGTACAACGAGAATTACGTGATGCCGCCGATGCCCGAGGGCGTCGAGGACGGCATTCTGCGCGGGTTGTACCGCCTGCGCCCCGGCCCCGACGGGCTGAAGCTCAAAGCCCAGATCCTGGGCAGCGGCCCGATCCTCAACGAGGCCCTGCGCGCCCAGCAAATCCTGGCCGAGAAGTACGGTGTCTCGGCCGATGTGTGGAGCGCCACCAGCTACAAGCTGCTGCGCCACGATGCCATCCGCGCCCAGCGCTGGAACCTCCTGCACCCCGAGCAAACCCCGCACGTGCCCCTGGTGCAGTCGCTGCTGGGCAAAGAGAAGGGGCCGTTTGTGGCCGTCTCGGACAACGTCCGCACCATTCCCGACTTCATCTCGCCGTGGGTGCCGGGCGGGTTGACCACCCTCGGGACCGATGGTTTCGGCCGCAGCGATACCCGGAGCAATCTGCGCCGGTTCTTTGAAATCGACGCCGAATCCACCGTGGTGGCCACCCTGTGGTCGCTCGCGCAACGCGGGGAGGTGCCCCGCTCGCTGGTCACCCAAGCCATCCGTGACCTCGGCATCAACCCCGAGAAAGCTGTTCCTGCCCTGATCTAATCCGCCGCATTCCCCGCTTCCCTATGGACGTCAAACTACCGAAACTCGGCGAAGGCGCCGACAGTGGCGTGGTCGTCACCATCTTCGTCAAACCCGGTGACCGCGTCACCAAGGAGCAGCCGCTCCTCGAAATCGAGAACGAGAAGGCCGTGGCCACCATTCCCAGCCCGGCCGACGGCGTGATCGAGAAGATTCTCGTCAAGCCCGGCGACAAGCTGAACGTGGGCCAGCGCATCCTGGTCCTCGGCGCTGGTGACGGGGCCGCGCCCGCGGCCGGGACGGCTCCGGAACCTGAACCGGTGACCGAGCCCGAGCCGGAACCGGCGGCGGCTCCCGCGCCCGCCCCCGAACCCGAGGCGGCCGCCGACGAGGAAGCCGCGCCGGAGAAACTCGCGCACACGGCCGCCGCTTCCCCGTCCATCCGCCGCGTAGCCAAGGAACTGGGCATCGACTTGGCGAAGGTCCGCGGCACCGAGCGCGGCGGCCGGATCGCCATGGGCGACCTGCGCGCCTACATCCAGCGCCTCGAGAAACTCGCCGCCAAGGCCTCCGCTGCGCCGGCCAAGGCCGTGAAGGCCACGCCCGAGCGCATCGACTTCTCCAAGTGGGGTCCGGTCAACGTCAAGCCCCTCTCCCCGCTGCGGCAGGTCATCAGCCGCCGCATGTCGGAAAGCTGGGAGGCGGTTCCGCGGGTCACGCAGTTCGACGAAGCGGATGTCAGCCGTCTGCTCGCCCTGCGCAAGCAGCACGCCGCCGCCTACGAGGCCAAGGGCGCGCGCCTGACCCTCACCGGGCTGGCGGTGAAGGCCGTCGTCACCACGCTGCAGAAGCACCCGCTCTTCAACTCGAGCCTGGATGAAACCGGCGCCAATCTCGTCATCAAGTCCTACTTCCACATTGGCATTGCCGTGGACACGGACTCGGGCCTCATGGTGCCGGTGATTCGCGACGCCGATAAGAAGTCCCTGCTCGAAATCTCCCGCGAACTCGAAACCCTGGCCGCCCGCGCCCGCGACCGCAAGATCGCCGCGGAGGAACTCAAGGGGGGCTCCTTCACCATCAGCAACCAGGGCGCCATCGGCAGCAGTTACTTCACGCCGATCATCAACCTGCCGGAGGTGGCCATCCTCGGCATGGGCAAGGGCGCCACCAAGCCGGTCTGGATCGCCAGCCAGTTCGAGCCCCGCGTGCTGGTGCCCCTCGGCCTGTCCTATGACCACCGCGTGGTGGACGGCGGCAGCGCCGCCCGCTTCATGGTGGACCTCGTCCAGGCCTTCGAGAAATTCGACGAGTCGCTGCTCAAGATTTAACCACCCATCGCCAGCCTTACCCTGTTATGGATCGCATCAAAACCGAGATTGTGGTCGTGGGCGCCGGCCCCGGCGGCTATGCCGCCGCCTTCTACGCCGCCGACCACGGCCGCCAAGTCATCCTCGTCGAACGGGAGCCCCGGCTCGGCGGCATCTGCCTCAACCGCGGCTGCATCCCCTCCAAGGCTTTGCTCCACGCCGCCCACACCGTCAGCCTCGCCCGCGACGCCGCCCATTGGGGCGTCACTTTTCAGGAGCCCACCGTGGACCTGAACCGCATGCGCGCCTGGAAGGAGTCCATCCTCGACCGCCTCAGCAACGGCATCTCCCAGCTGGCCCAGCGCCGCAACGTGCAGGTCATCCGCGGCCGGGGTTACTTCGAGGACTCCGACACCCTCCGCGTCGAGACCGCCGAAGGCCAGAAGTTCATCTCCTACGACAAGGCCATCGTCGCCACCGGTTCCAAACCCGCCCTGCCGCGTGTGTTCGACCTCGGCAACCCGCGCATCATGACCTCCACCGAGGCCTTGGAGTTGGAGGACATCCCCAAGCGCCTCCTCATCATCGGTGGCGGCTACATCGGCATGGAGTTGGGCACCGTGTACTCCACCTTCGGCAGTGAAGTGGTGGTGGTCGAAGCCATGGATGCGATCCTCTCCGGCGCCGACCCCGACCTCGGCCGGCCCGTGGCCGCGCACGCCCACAAGCTCTTCAAGGAAGTGCGCGTCAAGACCAAGGTCCTCTCCATGGCCACCAAGGGCAGCCAGATCCGCGTCGAGATGGACGTCGACGGCCAGCGCGTCGATGAGCTTTACGACCGCGTGCTCGTCTCCGTGGGCCGCGTGCCCAACGCCGAGGACCTCGGCCTCGAAAACACCAAGGTCAACCGCGACGAAAAGGGCTTCATCGAGGTCAACGAATACCAGCAGACCGCGGACAAGAAGATCTTCGCCATCGGCGACATCGCCGGCGGCGTGCTCCTCGCCCACAAGGCCACCCGCGAGGCCCGCATCGCCGTCGAGGTGATCGTCGGCGAGGCCGGCGCCATCGGCGACTTCATCATTCCCGCCGTCGTGTTCACCGATCCCGAGCTCGCCTGGTGCGGCCTGACCGAGGCCGAAGCCCGCCAGAAGAATATCCCCGTCGAGATCGCGAAGTTCCCGTGGTCGGCCTCCGGCCGCGCCATGACCTTCGACCGCACGGACGGCATGACCAAACTCCTCGTCGATCCCGAGACCGAGCGCGTGCTGGGCGTGGGCATCGTTGGCCAGGGCGCCGGCGAACTCATCGCCGAAGGCGTGCTGGCGCTCGAGATGGGCGCCACGGCGCGCGATCTGGCCCTGGCCGTCCACCCGCACCCGACCCTCTCCGAGACGATGATGGAGTGCGCCGAGGCCTTCTACGGCTACGCCACCCACACCTTCGCCCGGAAGAAGCGGGAGTAAGCGGCGCGAACATACGGCGTCTCGCCTGGACGGAGCGATCGAAGCGGCTCTGTCCGCCGGTTGACTTGGACGCCACCACTCAACACCGCTTGGCAGCCGCCTTGGCGGGCGGCGGAGTGTGCGCTTGCGTGGAAAGATGAACGTGGCATGCTCCAGCGCATGCACACGCGCACGACGATTCTACCCATCGCCCTCGGGGTCCTGGCTGCCAGTTGCCTGGTGTGGTCCTTGGGAGCGGCCGAGCCCGCCGCCGTAGTCTCGACGGCCGCGCCCCCGGACCTCGCTGCCGGCCAACCGGTGGACGTGGCCCCTTGGGGCGAGGTCACCAGCACGGAGGGCGGTAAGGCGGTGCAGCTTTGGTGGGAGGACCCGCGCGATGTGTTTCGCCTGGAGGTGACCTTTGCCGCGCAGGTCCCGCCGCCCGGCGACGTGCGCCTGCAATGGTGGCAGTCCGATTGGCCGGACCACCGCGTGCCGCGCGACCAAGTTGCCGGCGCGGGCGAATCGGGCTGGCTGCAGCTGGGGGATACCTACCGTGGCCAGTGGCGGGACGCCGACGCGGAGCTGCGCCAGTCTGGCGCCACGTGGACGTACACTTTCCGCGCGCTCAACGCCAAGGAGTTCACCAACTTGAAGGACTTTCCCGCCCCGTACCGGACCACGCAGCAGTTGCGCTTGCTGTTTCCGGGCAAGGCTGCGGCGGTGAAGCGACTGCGGGCGTTCACCGACTCCACTTGGAAGGCAGCGGAAATGGTGATCGAGTGGGGCGGCGAAGCCAAGGGAACGGAGACTTGGGATGGGCAGCTCGAGGGATTCAACAGCTATGCCACCGGGCTGAAACCGCTCTCCGAGCAGGCCGGGGTCAAGCTGACCGGCCCGACGGCCTGGATCTCGACCGTGCAGGGCGCCACCGCCGGCGTGCGGGGCAGGTTCTGGTATGTGAGCAGTCCGAACGCGAACACGTTCGACAAGGCGGTGATGACGGTGCGGGCAAAGGCGCACAGCTTCAGCTTCGATCCGGCGGAGGTGGCGGCGGGCAAGGCGGTCTTTGCCCCCACGTACGGAGTGCAGGTGCGGCGGGCGGATAGTCCCGCCACGTACGCCCGCGCCAAGGCGGCTTGGGAAAAGCGCACGGAGAAGCCGCTGTACGAACGTGTCTTCGACGAACCGGAGCAGACGTACGCCCGCGCCTGGTCCGAGATGCCGCCGCGCCGGCAGTTCTACCTCCCCGTAGGGACCGAAGGCGGCCGCCAGCGGTTCGGGGTCAATCCCGACGGCTCGGTCTTCTGCGTGAACGATCGCATTGATGAACCGCGCGGCAAGGATAGTGGCCGCCAGCACTGGGGCGGTCACCGGCTCACGTACGGGTTCGGCCTGCCCGACGGCGCCCCCGCCCGGCGGAGCATCGAAGACGGTTGTCTGCCGATGATCAACACCGCGTGGGAAAAGGACGGGATCGAGTATGCGCAGACCGCGTTTGTGACGCGGCTGGACGGCGCCGGACTCGGCTTTCCGGACATGCACGCCGACGACACAGCGGTGCTGCTGGTGAAGATCACCGGGCACAACAAGGCGGGAGAGTACCGGCCGGCGTCGGTGGCGCTGGCCATCGAAGCCGACGGCAAACCGATGGAACTGAGCTACGACAAAGACCTGGCCTACGTGTCGACGCCGTCCGGCAAGCGCCTGCGCTGCCTGGTGGAGGTGCAGGCGAGCGCGCAGAGCGCGCAGACCAACGGCCAGGTGCATTTCTTCGGCAACATGCCGCCCGGCACGGATGGCTTCATGGTGGTGAAGATCCCCTTCATCACCCTCGACCGGCCGGAGGAGATCGAACAGTTGCGCAACCTGGAGTACGACCAGGAATTCAAGCGGGTGAAGAAGTTCTGGAAAGAGCGCGCGGATGCCGGCGCGCAAATCACCACCCCGGAGACGCCCATCAACGATTTCTACCGGGCGCACGTGTCGCACCTGATGATCAATTGCGGGCGCGAGGTGGGCTCGGACCGGCTGATGGCGCGCGTCGGCGGGTTTGCCTACGGCGTCTACGGAAACGAGTCGTGCATGATGATCACGGACCTCGACCGGCGCGGCTATCACCGCGAGGCGGCGCAGTGCCTCGAGACCTTCCTCCAATACCAGGGCACCGTGAACCTCCCGGGGAATTACAGCAATCAGGACGGGGTGTTCAACGGGGCGAACGGTTGGGAACAGGGCGGCTACAACCAACATCACGGCTGGATCATGTGGGCCATGGCGGAGCATTACTGGTACAGCGGCGACCGCGCGTGGCTCGAAAAGAACGCCGCGAAGCTGATCAAAGCCTGCGACTGGATCACCACCGAACGGGCCCGCTCGCGCGACTTGACCGGGCTGCGGGCCATCGAGCGCGGCTTGCTCCCGCCCGGTTCCCTGGAGGACATCGGCGACTGGCGTTGCTGGCTCTCGAACAACAATTTCAGTTGGTGGGGGCTCGATTGCATCGCCCGGGCGCTGGCAGACATCGGGCATCCCCGAGCCGCCGCCCTGCAGGCCGAGGCGGACGCCTACCGCAAGGACATGCTGGCGGCCTTCCGCGAGGCAATGGTCCGGGCGCCCATGGTGGGCCTGCGCGACGGCACGAGCATCCCGCAAATCCCCGCCGAAGTGCATCGGCGCGGCCGCGCGTTTGGCTGGATCACGGTGACTTTGGAAGGGCCGATCTACCTGATCCGCACCGGCACGATCCGGCCGGACGATCCGATGGCGGTGGCCATCATGCAGGACTACGAGGACAACCTCTACCTGTCGGAAGGTTACGGCTATTCGCCCAAGCACCTGCCGTATTGGTTCAGCCGGGGCGGCATCTCCATGCAGCCGAACCTCCTCTGTTCGCCCCATCCCTACCTGATGCGAGACGAGATCAAGCACTACCTGCGCGCCTACTTCAATGGCTACGCGGCGTGTTACTACCCCGACACGCGGATGATGTGCGAGCACCCGCTCCCGGACCTGGGCGACTGGCGGGGCGATCACTACAAGTCCTCGGACGAGGCCAACTCGACCTACTGGCTGCGGATGATGTTCATCGACGAGCGCGATCCGGACCTGTACCTGGGCATGGCGATCCCGCGCGCGTGGCTGAAGGACGGGGAGAAGCCGGGGATCGAGCGGGCGGCCACGCACTTCGGGCCCATGAGCCTGACATTTGAGTCCGAGGCCGCCAAGGGAATCATCCGCGCCCAGGTGACCCCGCCGACGCGGCGGCTGCCCAAGGCCACCTTCCTGCGGTTCCGCCACCCCGAGCAGGCGGCCATGAGCAAGGTCACCGTCAACGGGCAGCCGTGGACGGACTTCGACGCCAAGCGCGAATGGGTGAAGCTCCCCGCACTGAAGGAGTCGGCCACCGTGGTGGTGGAATACGCGCGCTAATCCCAAACTCGGGAGTTGGGGAGCACGCCCGCCCCCGGGCGTGGCTGGACGCGCCTCGCGTCCAGCCATTTGACCTCACAAGCTAGCCGTGTACTCCGCGCACTTCGTGCCGGTCCTCGTCTTCCGCGAGGGCGCGGAAAACCGCGCCCGAGGCGGGCGCGCTCCCCGTTCCTTCTCGGAGTTCGGGCTAACCCTCGCGAGGAAGGTCCGGGGCGGTCGCTTCCTGAGCGGAGACCCCTGACCGCTCAGGCAGGCGGCGGGTGCGCCTGGTAGGCGAGCCCCCGCCCTTGGGGGCGGCGATGGAATCGGGAGTGGGCAAAACGGGGTCGCGGACCGCGGGGCCGTCCTTGCCGCCGCACTCCACAGGGGTGGTGGGCGTGTCCTGGCGCGGGACTCGATCGGAGGCAGCATCCGGGGTTCAGCCCGCCTCTGAAGTTGCCCGCAACCCGTCGCTGCGCGATAGTGCCCTAACATGAAAGTGATCGTGGATCTGTGCGTGGTGCCCCTCGGGGTGGGCGTGTCTCTGTCTCCGTACGTGGCTGCCTGCGAGAAGGTCCTGGCTGACGCGGGTCTCAAGTCCACCCTTCATGCCAACGGCACGAACATCGAAGGGGAGTGGGACGCGGTGTTTGCCGCCGTCAAACGCTGCCACGAAGTGGTGCATGAACTGGGAGCGCCGCGCATCGTGACCACGATCAAACTCGGCACCCGCACCGACCGTCCGCAAACCATGGAGGACAAGGTGCGCAGCGTGCGGGAGAAGCTGGGCACGAAGGCACCAGCGTAGCATCCCGCTTGGGCGTGCCTTCTTTCCGCCTTTACCCCGGGCGGCGGATCGGCTATCAGGCAAGGCAGCATGCGTCTTCGTCCGAGTTTGGGAGTTTGGGCCGCTCTCCTGTGCGCAGGAGCGGCGTTGGCGGCCACACCGGTCATGCGGGTCATCGAGCCCGGGGCGGGCGGCACGAATCTGCTGCGCAACGCCGACTTCGAACAAGGCACCGCCACCCAGTTCACCTACTGGTCGGCCGCGCCACAGGGTTGGGCGGTCGCGGCAAGCGGGGGACGCGCCGGTTCGCGGGCGCTGGCAGCCGAAGCACCCGAGGCCAAGAGCTGGTACGGGGCCAGCCAGGCGCTCACGCTCAACCGCACGAATCCGATCCCGGTCGTTGTGCGCGGCTGGAGCCGGGCGGAGAACGTCAGTGGGAGCGCCGACAGCGATTACTCCCTGTATGTGGACATCGTGTACCGGGACGGAACGCCGTTGTGGGGGCAGGTCGGCAAGTTCACCGCCGGCACGCACGATTGGGAGGAGCGACAGTTCGTGATCATGCCGGATAAGCCGATCAAGACCCTGAGCCTCTACTGCCTGTTCCGGAACCATTCCGGCAAGGTGTGGTTCGACGATGTCTCGGTCTCGGAGATCAGCGCGCCCGCCGGGGCCTTCGTCTTCCAAGGCACGCCGATGACCGTCGAGGCCCCCGCCGGCCCGCCCGTCGGGGCTCCCGTGACTTACACCACCGGCGACCAATTGAAACTCGCGTTGACCGATGGCCGGGTCACGGGCCTGGCGGTGGGCAGCCGGGAACTGGCCGGCACGGCTCCTTCGGGATTCCTCGCGCGCGACGTCGCCGCGAACTCGGACCTGTTTGCCTTCGAAAACGATGCCTGCCCGGACCTCAATCTTCGTCTGACCTCGACCATCACCGCGAAGCCCGATCATCTGGTCATCGAAGGCACGGTGACGGATACCACCGGCGGTGACCGCGCGATCATGCTGGTCTTCGCCCTCCCGCTGGACGCCACGGGCTGGAGCTGGGGTCAGGACCTCCGCCAACAGCGCGCCATCGTGTCGCCGGACGAGTTGAGCAACACCACCGGCGTGGACTGCGGTTCTAACGGCCGGCTTTCGACGTACCCCATGGCGTGCGTCAGCGACGACCGCACCGGGCTCGCGTTGGGCGTCGACATGGGCAAGCCCGCCCAATACCGCCTGGCGTGCCATGCAGGCACGCAGCAACTCCTCATCGCCTACGACCTGGGACTCGTGAAGGAGACCGCACGGTTTCCCTCTTCCGCCGAGTTTCGCTTTGTCGTCTACCGGTTCGACCCGGGGTGGGGTTTCCGCGCGGCGTGGGAGAAGTACATGGGTCTGTTCGCGCCGCATTTCGAGGTGCGCTCGAAAGACCAGGGCATCTGGATGCCCTTCACGGACGTGAGCACGGTGGCCGGCTACCAGGACTTCGGTTTCCGCTATCATGAGGGCAACAACAACGTGCCCTTCGACGACCAGCATGCCATCCTGAGTTTCCGCTATACCGAGCCGATGACCTGGTGGATGTCGATGGACCCCAAGCTGCCTCGGACGATGGAGGCCGCCCTCCAGGTGCGCGACAGCCTGGCCGCCGGCCCGGCCGGTGCTTCCCAGCGGATGGCGGCGATCTCGCGCAGCACCGCCATGTACGATCCAGCCGACCAGCCCGCGCTCCTGTTCCGCAACGAACCCTGGGCCAACGGCGCCGTCTGGAGCCTCAACCCCAATCCGCTGCTGCCGGCCGATCCCAATGCGGCTACGGTTTATTGGAGCAGTGCCATCCGCGAGGCGCTCTACGGTCCCAACGCCAAGGGCACGCTTGACGGCGAGTACCTGGATTCCCTGGAAGGCTATGTCACAGCCGACCTCAATTTTCGTCGCGAGCATTTTGCCCATACCACCGTCCCGCTCACGTTCGACACCGCCACCTTCCGTCCCGCCCTGTGGAAGGGTTTGGCGGTGTACGAGTTCACCCGGTGGATCAGCGAGGACCTGCACAGCTTCGGCAAACTCTGCTTCGCCAACGGGGTTCCCTACCGGTTCACGTTCCTTTGCCCCTGGCTGGACGTGATGGGCACCGAAACCGATTGGCAATCCAACGGGCAATACGCCCCCTCCAGCCACGGTCAGATGGCGCTGTGGCGGACCCTCAGCGGGCGGAAACCGTACCTCCTGCTGATGAACACCGACTTCGCCACGTTTGGCACGAACTACGTGGAACGCTACTTCCAGCGCAGTCTGTTCTACGGCATGTACCCCTCCATGTTCAGCCACAACGCCTCCGAGAATCCCTACTGGCAGAACCCGTCCTGGTACAATCGCGATCGCGCGCTCTTCCTGCGTTACCTGCCGGTCATCAAGGAAGTAGCCCAGGCCGGCTGGCAGCCGGTCCCACAAGCCATCTCGGAGAACACGAACGTCCTGGTAGAACGGTTTGGGCCGGCGGCGGATGGCACGGTCTACTTCACCGTGTTCAACGAGAGCGCGACCGCCCAAACCACCCGCCTCAAAGCCACGTTGGATGCCACCGGAACCGGAGGACCGCGCGCCGCGGTGGACCTGCTCAGCGGCCATCGCCTCCCGGCCTCGGAAGCCGGCTGGCAGCTTCAACTGCCACCCCAGTCCGCCACTGCGATCAAGGTGCCGCCGCTCGCCAAGTTCGTGAACGCCTCCGTCGCGCCCACCGGCGAGGTCCACTTGACCATCCAAGCGCCACTCGGTTCCGCCCAGGTACTGGAGGTATCTCAGAACCTGGCGGCCTGGCAGCCGCTGGGCACCAACACCGTCATCGCGCAACCCTTGGTCTGGCTGGACGCCTCCGCGGCCAGCCAGTCCCCGCGCTACTATCGCCTCCGCTGGTGATGGACCAGCGGAGGCGCGTCGCAAGCGGCGCTATTGCGCCTTCAGTCGGAAGTAGCGCTGTTGCCCGGTCGGATCGGCCAGGTACGGGCTGGCCGCGCCGGTTACCGGCGTCCAGGCGCCCGCGCTGAGGCTGTCCCGGGCCTCCAGCACGCCGCCACCGGCCCAGGTGAGTTCCACCTTGCCGCCCGTCGCGCGCACGTGCAGCGGCCCGGGGTTCAGCGGCGGAAGGGTGGCGAAGGTGTAGACCAAGCCGCCCCCGGCGGGGGCCAGGTCCAATGACGCCCAGGCTCCGCTGATCAGTTGGAATCCCAAGGCGATGGTGTCTTGGTTGTAGACCAACTGCCCGTCGGTGTCATAGGTGGCCTTGCGGGAGATGCGGCATTCGAAGTCGGAAGCCGCGGCCGCGGGCCCAACGGCAAGGTCCAGTCCGCTGACGCCACCCTCGTTGAACCCGCCGCCCTTCTGCTGATACCCGCTGAGATTCTCGATCATCATCTCGGAGCCGACCCCCGCCTGCGGGGAACCCGTGCCCAGGTCGTTGTCGGTGTCGGAGAAGATGTGGAAGTAAGCGTCCACGGGCAGTTGGCCGACGTTCGCATAGAAGCTGAAGCGAATGTAGAGGTAGTTCTCGTCGTTGGTGACGGTGATATCCTTGAACTCCATGCCCTCGACGGTGTCTTGGGTTTCGGTCACCGCCGGAGCGATCCCGGCCCAGTCATCCAGGTTGTCGTCGATCAGGATGGTGGCCCGGAATGGCGCCGAGGTCGCCGCCGCGTTGCCGAACCGGTCCTTCACTCCGTTGACACCCAGGGTGTAGACGCTGCCAAAGCTCAGCGCCGACGCCGTGGTCAGGGTCACGGTACGCTGATCGGCGGCGTCGAGCGCGGCGCCTTGCACTTGCGCCCCACCGGAGAGCGTGTAGTTGCCCGCGGCCTTGGCCGAGGCGGCGTCCACCGGCTCGGAGAACACCACCACCACTTTCTTGGCCGAGCCGGAAACCTGGTTGATGAGCGGGGCGTAGACGTCCGCCAAGACCCCGAGTTGCGCCGCCCGGCTGGTCACGGCGTTGACACGGTTGCTCACGGTCACCGCGTACTGGCCCGCGTCGGCAAGCACGGCGTTATCGATGGCATAACTTTCTCCCGTGGCGCCGTCGATGGGCTGCCCGTTCTTGAGCCACTGGTAGTGCAGCGTCGGCGAGCCGGCCACGTTCACGCTAAACGTGGTGGACTCCCCTTGCAGAATGGAGCGGTCCACCGGTTCGGCATTCGAGACGAAACTGACCGGCGTGGCGGTGGTCGACAGTTGGGCCGTGCGACTGGTGACCTTGATGCCCGTGGCATTGCCGATCTCGACCCGGTAGCCGCCGGCGTCGGTCACGAGCACCATGGGAATGGTCAAGGTGGGGCCGGTGGCGCCATCAATGGCCGCGCCGTCTTTGAACCACTGGTAGGTCAGCGGAACCGAACCGCTGACGTTTCCCGCGCTGAAGGTGGTGGCCTCGCCTTCCACGATGCTGCGATCCGCCGGCTGCGAAGGATCGTCGATAGCCGGTGGGAGGCTGTCGGTGGCGTCGAGCTTGAGCCCGAACGCCAATTCCGCCGGGGTGGCCGAGGCTTGATGCACCTCCACCTCGAGCAGGTTCGCCCCCGTTACCAGCGCGTCGGGCGGCAGCGTGAAAAACTCGGCCTGTCCCGGCGTGGCCGGGCCGCCGGTGGCCGGGGTGCTGTAGGCCACGGCGCCCTCCGGCATCCGCACACGCTTGACCTCCACGCCGTTCAGGTAAAACACCGCGCCGTCGGACAAGTAATTGTTGACCGTCAACGCAATCCCGGTGGTGTCGTAATCCCAGGTGAAAGGCGCCCGCAGATAGTACGCGCTGTGGCCGGTGGTGAGGGCGGTGTTCAGCGCCGGATAGACCCCCGCTGTCACGCCAAAGCCGAAGAGCCCGTTGCCACTGGCCCAGCCTGCCTGCGTGTCGTCGTAGTCGATCGCCAGCCAATCCGCGCCCAAGTCCGTGCCAGCGTCGTTGTACCGCCAGGCGCTGCCCGCCAACGACAGGAGGCTCTGGGTGCCGGTCGCCTTCGGCGGGGTGGCCGCGAACTCGTAGGCCGCACCGCTGCTGTCCGGGGCGACGTCCACCGTCGTCCAGCCGCTATTCTCGGCCTCCACGGCAAGGGCGAGGTTGGGGTTCGCGAAGACCAGTGTTCCGCCGGCGTCGCGCGCCTTGCGCGAGATGCGCAGCTCGAACTCCTTGGTCGAACCGGTCGGTGCTTCCGCCCACCCCAGCTCCGTGGCGTTCCCCGCGTTCCATTGTCCACTCGCCTGCTGGTACCCGCCGCCATCCTCGATCATGAGCTCCGAGCCGATGCCGGCGATCGAGAAGCCCGTCCCCGGATCGGCGTCCGCGTCGATGAACACGTGATGGTGAAACTTGCTATAGTCGATCTCGCTGTAGAGCTTCACCCGCACATACAGATAGTCCTCATCGTTCGCCAGGTAGATTTCCTTGAAATCCAGCGTGCCCGAGGCGTCTTCCGCATCGACTGCCGCGGGCGCCACGCCCGCCCAGTCGTTGAAGTTGCCGTCGATGGTGATGCGTTTGAACTGGCCGCCGTAAGCGGTGACCGTCCCAAGCACAGCCGCGCTCAGGAGGGTGAGAGAGAGGGAGTGCCATTGAGCCTTCATATAGCGCGCAAACTAGCACCGGCACAGGGGCCGGTCAATGGCCGCCTGACCGCGCGGCGGAGCCCGCGGTCCCCCTTCCTTCTCCACGAAGAACCACCCCGTCGACGCAACGGCTTGACCCCCGGCTTGGCTTGAGGTACTGCCACAGGAACAAAACACATGATGGCGAAATGCTTTTCCCGTAGGAACGCCTGGACGGCGGTCCTGGCACTGATTCTGGCCTGTGGGTGTCTCGGGGTGGGGTGTGGCAAGAACGAGCCCAAGCCCGCCGCGGGCGGCGCCGGCGGCAAGCCGGTGGTGGTGGGGGTATCGCTCCTCAACCTGTCATCCGAGTTCATTGTCATGCTCGACCGCGCCCTGGCAGACAAGGCGAAGGAACTCGGGGTGAAACTGGTGGTAAACGACGCCCAGCGCAGCGCCGAACGGCAGGTGCAGCAGATCGAGAGCTTCATCGCCCAGAAGGTGGACGCCATCGTCTTGAATCCCTGCGAGGTCGAGGCCAGTTCGCCGGCGGTCGACAAGGCCCACGCGGCGGGCATCCCGATCGTCAACGTCAATTCCGAAACGCGCTCGGTGCCCAACGCGTTCGTTGGCTCACGGGATGAGGAATCCGCGCGCCTGGCCATGGAATATCTCGCCAAGCGCCTCGGCGGCCAGGGCAACGTGGTTATGATGCACGGCTTCATGGGGCAGGCCGCGCAGTTGCGCCGGGCAGACGGCGCGCGCGAGGTGCTGGCCAAGCAACCCGGCCTCAAGCTGCTGGCCGAGCAGACCGCCGAGTGGGACCGCGCCAAAGCCATGAGCCTCATGGAAAACTGGATCCGGGCCCACGGCACCAACATCCAGGCCGTGTTCGCCCAGAACGACGAAATGGGGATGGGCGCGCTCCTGGCCCTGGAGCAAACCAAGCTCAAGGACAAGGTGGTGGTGGCCAGCGTGGATGCCATCGCCGACGCGCTCCAGGCGGTGAAGGACGGGCGCCTCGACGCCACCGTGTTCCAGGACGCCCGCGGCCAGGCCGGCCAGGCCCTGGAAACCGCCGTCAAGATCGTGCGCGGCGAAGCGTTCGAGAAACAGGTCTACATCCCCTTCCAGCTCGTCACCCGGGAGAACGTGGGGCAGTTTCTGAAATAAGTGGGAGGCAGGCGTGCTGTACCAACTGGTCCTCCAATTGCCCGGCGACTCCGAGGCTGAGTTGGATGCCCTGATCGAGCTGGAGGACAAGCTCGCGGCCGTGCTGGGCAAGTTCGCCGACGTAGACGGCCACGACATCGGGTGTGGCCAGGCCAATCTCTTCATCATCACCGAGTCACCTCTGCCGGCGTTCGTCTTCGCCATGCCCATCCTCCGGAAAGCCGGGTGGCGGGATCGGGTAACAGCGGCATACCGGCCAGTAGGTGGGAACGAATTCAAGGTGATCTGGCCGGCGGCATACAAGGGCGAGTTCAAGATCTTGTGAGCTGCCCTTCCCAATGAGGGCAGGTTGCCCTCGCGGTATCATTCTATGGTTAATACCCCCAACCTCAACGAATACTCCAAGGCCGAGCATGCGCTGCGCTACCTCTCTCGCGCTGACCGGATTCCCCGGCGCACGGAGGGCGAGTCGGCCCTGCTGGAGTTCATCCCACCCACGGCGAAGCGGATTCTGGACCTCGGCACGGGAGACGGGCGTCTCCTGGCGTTGGTGCGCATCGGCCGGCCGAACATGGAAGGCGTGGCGCTGGATTTCTCGGCCACCATGCTGGAGGCGGCCCGCGCACGGTTCAGGGACGAACCCCAAGTGCGGGTGGTGGAGCACAATCTGGATTTCCCGCTGCCGGACTTGGGCCGGTTTGACGCCGTGGTGTCGAGCTTCGCGATCCACCATTGCACCGACGCCCGGAAGCGGGCGCTCTACGCGGAGATCTTCGCCGCCCTGGTGCCGGGCGGGGTCTTCTGCAACCTGGAGCACGTCCAACCGGGCGGCCCGGAGTCGCACGCGCGGTTCTTGCGGGCCCTGGGCATCGTGAAAGAGGAGGAGGACCCGTCGAACAAGCTCGCGCCGGTGGAAACGCAGTTGCGTTGGCTGCGGGAGATCGGCTTTGTGGAGGTGGACTGCCACTGGAAGTGGCTGGAGCTGGCGCTCCTCGGCGGGGTGAGGCCATAGGATACGCGCATGGCGTGGCGGAACCCTCTTCGGCGAACGGCCCTCGGGTAAGTAAAGGCTTCAACACTACGGCAACATCGGCATTGGGTTGCCACATGGAGTACATGCCTGCATCTACAAACGAGAAGGGGCACGACTTTTCCATTGACCATAGGGTCATTCCGCCTTATCGGGGAGGGGGTATGAAGAACTGCCGCAATTCCAAAGCACTGTCGGTGGTAAGGAGTCTCCTTCTCAAATCCGCTTTATTGCATTGGGTGGCAATCTGCGGCACGCTGGACAGCGTCTATCTTGCCGCACCCGCGGGACTGGCTTCGGACTACTACCTCACTTGGCCGGACGACACTACCACCGGCACCCCTTTTTCAACAAAAATGACGTCATGATCTGCTTTGTTGCACAAGCGAGGCCCTCGGCGTGAACCACGGCACCTACGGTGACGTTCTCGTGGGGAGAAGCTACATCGTGCCTACCGGCATTTATCGTGCGTTTGTTAAGTATGCCCCGGATGACGGCTCACCGATGCTGAACCTCAACGACCCGCATCTTACCTACAATCTCTCGGGCCAGGTACTGCTGAGCGCGGAGGATGTGAACGATGCCGGCTGGATTGTGGAAGATGGAGATAGTCGAGGTTATATACTTGTGCCGCAACCGCTCGCAGCGCAGTAAGCACCACCAACCGCACCCGATGTATGAAGAGAGAGCAGTGTTTGATAGCATGCGTCATAGGGCTTAGCACCGCCGCAGCTCAGCCGATCCCGGGCGAATGCACTTTCATCGGCGACTGCGCGGAATTGGGCAGTGAGTACACCACATATTGCGGTTCGATTACCAACTGGTTCGACGTGGTGGACTTCGACGGTGACGGCCGAGGCGATTTCCTGCACGCCAATGTGATACGACAACAGCGTTGCATGGTTGAGCCGTTGCATAGCCCCGTCAAGGACACTTGGGACACGGTGGAAGCGCTCTTTCCGCAGGCAGGCGTCGAGATGTACTTGCTGGATCACCCCGACGTACCGCCGCTGCTTCGGGACACGGAGTGGATCGAGTTGGACGGCTCATTGCCCTTCCTCCACGGGTTCCAGCCTGTTCGCTGGGTGTGGAATCCCACCTATCCCCCCAACGCCACGCGCCACAGCGGGTTCGGAATCTGTCAACATTACACAAGCATCTGGCCCTGCAACCCACGGCACGAGGAATGCGACCACGCTGACGAGCTCGGCTGGCTGCGCGAGAAGAACCCGGGGATTTTCGGTTTCCGCATCTCGAAACCGGACGGCTGGCATTTGGGGTGGCTGAAGCTGGAGGAGTTAAGCGCCCCCATTATCCGGCCAGACACCAATCAGAGCTGGGTGAAGCTGGTGGACTATGCAGTACACCCTGACCCGGACACGGAGATTCGCGCGGGGGAGAAGGCCCGTCCCGCGCTCACAGCTCAGTTCACCGCCGGAGGCACGCTGCTGTCTTGGTCCACCAACTGGCCGGGTTGGAGGTTGTCATGGTCACCCACGCTCAATCCGGTGGCCTGGGCGCCCGTGGAAGGCGTGGCCACCAACACCAACCGGGTGACCCTCGCCACCACCAACGCCAGCGGCTTCTTCCGCCTGCAAGAGACTCCTTGACCTTCGGGGAGCGCGCCCGCCTCGGGTGCCGTGTCCGGCGCCTCGCCGGACACTCCGTGGGCCATAGTGGTGCCCGCATGTGGAGTGCGCCGGCAAAGCGCAGCGGCGACGGCGCTATGGCCTGCGTCCTTCTCCTGGCATTGGGAAAAGCGGTGTCGCGCTGCGCTGGCCACCGCACTCCATAACGGTTCCCGGATGGGCATCGGGAAACCGGAGCAGCGTTGACGAGAGGCGGCCCGCGCCACCTTCCGGGGCAGCGTTAAGCCCGGCGGTAGCGAAGCACTCCGCTCCCTGAGTTGGCCGGGAGACCATGCGTCCGGATTCCCTCGCGTCGCCGGAAAACCAACTTGGACCCTGCGGCCGGTCCGGGAAATGCTATATTGAGTGATTCCCGCCGCGGAATGCGGGTGAACAAACTGCTGGAAATCTGGTCCAACTTTGAGAGTATGGCCGTTAGGCCGCGTTCGGCGGAACGACATGGCGTGCGAGAATGGCAGAGTTAGCGGGTGCCTCAGGAGCATAACTACCTGGGGCGGGGTGTTTTGCGCCCTGCTGACCATGGCCCACGCGGGGGAGAAAGTGCGTTTCTCCGACACGAAGAATCCCGCCTCCGCTTCCCAGAACCCCCTGCTGCGCCCGGATCGCTCGGAGTCCCCTTTCGGTGGCCTGCTCGACCGGGGTAGTTCGCTGAGCGGCGTCACCGCTCCGCCCTTCGCCCCTCCCAATCAAGCGCCGGTCAAGCCGTTGACCCCCCGTGAGCGGGAGTTGCTGGAAAAGCGGGCCCGGTGGATCGAGCGTTCGCCCGACGACATCAGCATCAACGAGAAGAACGCCAACGACGCCATGGGGGTGCGGGATTACAGCCTGGACAGCCTCGATGACCCCGAGTCGCTGAGTCCGGAACTCGGTGGCACGGACTTGGGCAAATCCCCCAAGCTGACCGAGCAACAACTGTTGCGCCAGCGCGAGGAGCTGAAGTCCAAGAAGCAGGGGAGCGACCCGGATCGGGACGACCAGACCAACTCCCGGGATCCGGACAGGCGCGATACCAGCATCGATTTCAACAAGGAAATGCCGCACTTCGAGGCGGACATGTCGGTCACCAAATCTCCCGAGCCGGAGAGCTTCCTGTATATCAGCCGGGAGCTTGAGCGCGACTCCATGGCCACTCGCTCGGCGAGTGGCGGTGGCATCACCGGCATGATGCGGACGACTGACCGCCCCTCGTTCATGACCAAGGCCGCCGAGGCGCGCTCCGAAGAGTTCAAGAAGCTGCTGGGCAGCGCCCCGGGAGAGAGCGCGGTGCCGGGACTCAAGCTGGGGGGGCTGGACAGCATCAGTTTTCAGACCGACCTGACCCGGAAGGAGCTTAACCCGGTGGTCGTGGGCGGACCCGCCAAAGCGAGTCCCGGGCTGCAACCTTCGCTGGCCGAGACCGTCCGGCCCTTCTCGCCCCCTTCGTCCGCCGCCGGGAGTTTCACCGAGTCGCTCCTGCCGCGCGCCGCCGCCCCGGCCTTGGGAGCGCCGATGATCAGCCCCATCCAGGACCGCCGCGTGATGGAACGCTCCCCCTTGGTGCTCGACGCCCCCAAACGGACCTTCTGATCCCCCCGGTTGGGTTCGCCGGAAGCGGGGCCGGCGCCACGCCGCTCCCGGCTCGAACGCCCATCGCCGCTTCCCCGCCAGAACGGGCTTTCCGGCGTGACATCGGCCCCAGCCGGAAGCAAGCTGCGTCGCGTTGCG
This sequence comes from uncultured Verrucomicrobiota bacterium, assembly GCA_964472515.1. Classification (GTDB taxonomy): domain Bacteria; phylum Verrucomicrobiota; class Verrucomicrobiia; order Limisphaerales; family J093; genus CAYYMW01. The sequence continues at coordinate 28,381 of CAYYMW010000008.1, forward strand.
ACCGGAGGGCCGGTCGGAGTTATTTATGAAGCCTCAGCAGAAACCTGTTTCGCGCAGCGGCCGCTTTGCCAGCGGTCCGGGAGCGGATGTGGCCCGGTTCACGGAGTCCATTTCATTCGACCGCCGGCTGTGGCGGCAGGACATCGAAGGGTCCCTCGCGCATGCCGCCATGCTGCGCAAGGTGGGCCTGCTCACCGCCGCCGAGCACCGGGCCATCCGCGACGGCCTGCTCCAAATCGCCACGGAGATCGAAAACGGCCAGTTCGTGTGGAAAGAGGCGCTCGAGGATGTTCATATGAACCTCGAGGCCACGCTGACCGAGCGGGTCCCCGCCGGGGCCAAGCTGCACACCGGCCGTTCGCGCAACGACCAGGTGGCGTTGGACATGCGCCTGTGGGTCAGAGAGGAGCTGGTGGAGCTGTTCTTCGATCTGGTCTCCTTGCAACAGACCCTGGTGGAACTGGCGGAGCGCAACCGCGATACCCTGTTGCCCGGCTACACGCATCTGCAACGCGCCCAACCAGTTTCATTCGCCCACCATATGCTGGCCTACGTCGAGATGTTCCAGCGCGACCGGGAGCGCCTCGTGGACAATTTCGACCGGGTCAACCGTTGCCCTCTGGGCTGCGGCGCCTTGGCCGGGTCCACCCTGCCCTTGGACCGCGAATTCGTGGCGCGGCAACTGGATTTCACCGATCCCGACGGACGCGTGCTGCTGTGCCGCAATTCGATGGACGCGGTGGCTGACCGCGATTTTGCGATCGAGTTCTGCGCCGACGGAGCCCTGCTGGCGGTGCATCTCTCGCGGCTGGCGGAAGACCTGATTCTCTGGGCCAGCTCGGAATTCAACTTCATCAAGATCGCCGACGCCTACACCACGGGCTCCTCCCTCATGCCGCAAAAGAAGAACCCGGATCTCGCGGAATTGACCCGCGGCAAGACCGGCCGCGTCGTGGGGAACCTCATGGCGCTGCTGACGCTGCTGAAGGGTCTGCCCATGACCTATAACCGGGACCTGCAGGAAGACAAGGAGCGGCTCTTCGACACCGCCGATACGGTCAAGGCCACCGTGCGGATCGTCACCGCCATGATGGCTAATGTCACGGTCAACCGGGAAGCGTGCCGGGCGGCGGCCGCCGATCCCCAGTTGCTGGCCACGGATCTGGCCGATTACCTGGTCCGCCAGGGGGTGGCCTTCCGGCAGGCGCACCATGCCGTGGGAGCCGTGGTGGCGCTGGCCGAGCGCGAAGGCAAGCGGTTGGACCAACTGACGCTCGAGCAGTATCGGAGTGTCCACGCCAAATTTGGCCCGGAGGTGCCCGGGCTGTTCGACTTGGACCAAGCCATGCGCCGGCGCACGGTGCCGGGTTCCCCGGGTGCCGCCGAGGTGGACAAGCAGTTGGCGTGGTGGCGCAAGACCCTCTGGCCACGCCCGGGACGGGCGAAGGGGAAGCGGTAGCCGGGACATCGGGGGCATGTCCAGAATGCTCAAAGCCTCGGGGGCGATGGGTTTCGCCACGCTGCTGAGCCGCCTGCTGGGCCTGGTGCGGGAGCAGGTCTACGCCCATTTCATGGGCGACGGCCCGGTGGCGAGCGCCTTCAAGCTCGCGTTCCAGATCCCCAGTCTTTTTCGACGCCTGCTCGGCGAGGGCGCGCTCACCGCGGCCTTCATCCCGATCTTCAAGCGGAAGGAAACCGAGGAGGGCGAGGAGGCCATGTGGGCCTCGGCCAACGCCGTGATCTCGGGATTGCTGGTGGTCTCGCTGCTCCTGGTAGGGTTGGTGATGTTGGGAGTCACGGTCGTGCTGTCCCTCTCGACCATGCACTACGCCGAGGATGGAGCGGCGGTGTTTCCCCCTTGGCCCATCCCGCTGCTGCACGAGGACACCCAGCTGATGCTGCGGCTGCTGCGGTTCATGTTCCCCTACCTGGGGCTGGTGAGCCTGGCGGCGGTGTGCATCGGCATGCTCAACGCCCGGGGGAGGTTCTTCATCCCGGCCATGGGCGCGGCGATGTTGAACGTGGTGATGATCGCCACCGTGCTGTTCCTCGCGCCGCGCTGGGGCAAGACGCTCGAGACGCAGATCTTCGCCCTGGCGGTGGGGGTGCTGGCGGCCGGGGTGGCGCAGTTTGCCTTTCAACTGCCCTCGCTGCTCACGCAGGGCTTTCGGTTCCGTTGGGTGCGGCCCTGGGGGAATCCCGTGGTGCAGGAGGTCGTGCGGAAGATGGTGCCGGCCACCATCGGTGTCGCCGCCTTCCAGATCAACGTGCTCCTCATCCAGAGCATCGCGTTCTGGGTGGACCGCTCGGTGGTCGCCTCGTTCGACTACGCGGTGCGGCTCATGGAGTTTCCGCAGGGGATCGTGGGAATTTCGCTCGCCACCTATCTGCTCCCCACCCTGTCCGGAATGGCGGCGGAGAAGAAGTACCCCGAGTTCCGGGCGACGCTGCGGGAAGGGATCGGGCACTTGGTCTTCATCAACCTGATCGCCTCGGTCCTGCTCGTGACGATGGCGGAACCCATCGTGCGGTTGTTGTTCGAGAGCGGGGCGTTTCAGCGGGACTCCACCCACCGGGCGGCGCTCGCGGTGGCCTGTCTGGCGCCCGGCCTGGTGGCGTTCTCGCTGGTCAATGTCCTGGCCCGCGCCTTCTATGCTTTGGGGGACACCAAGACTCCCATGAAGATCAGCCTGGTTTGCCTGGGCTTGAACCTGGTTTTCTCCATCTGGCTGCTCGGGCCGTACCGCCAGGCCGGCCTGGGCCTGGCGAACACCATGAGTTCGCTCTTCAACGTGTATCTCCTGCTCTATGCCCTGCGGCGCAAGCTGACGCGGCTTGAGCTGGGTTCCCTGCGGCCGGTGGCGATCTCGCTGCTGGGGGCGGCGGCCGCCGCCGGCGCCGTGGCCTGGTTTGGGTGGCACTGGTGGGAAGCCCGGTTCGGCCATGCGCGGGTCTGGCAGCGGCTGGGCGAGGTATTCGTGCCCATGCTCCTGGCCGGGGGCGTCTACTGGGGACTGGCGCTCTGGCTCAAGGCGCCCCAGGCCCGGGAAATCCTGGGCTTGCTGCGACGCCGCGGGGCCCCTCCGCCCGCCGAACGAAACTGAAGACCGGCCTACGCCGAAGGGGAGGAGGCCGGGAGACGGTCCAGCGGTTCCGCCAGACGCGAACGCGCGGCGATCAACACGGTCATCGCCCCCGCCAGGAACAGCGCGGCGGCGAGCAGCAGCAAGGGGCGCATCCCCATTGCGTCCGCCAACGCGGTGATCCCCAGGCTCGCAAACGGCATCAGCCCGAAGAAGCTCAGGCCGGACACGGCGGATACGCGCCCGCGCAAAGGCCCCGGAGCGCGTTCCTGGACAATTGTCTGGCTCAGACCGATCAGGGTGGAAACCCCGAGCGAAACCATCACAAGGAAGCCCGCAGCCACGCCAAACTGCTGTGCCCGGCTCAGGCCCGCCAGCGCCACGGCCGCAAAGAGAATGGCGCCCGTCATGAACCGCTGGCGGCTCTGCCGCGGCACCGCCAGGAGGCTGAGGGAGCCGGTCACCGAGCCCACACTCGAGATCGCCATCAGCAGCCCCATCCGATCCGGCCCGAGGTGCAATTCGTGGCGGGCGTACAGCGGCAGCATGACCACGATGACCGGAAAGACGAACACCGTCGTCAAGGCCATCACCCCGATCATCGCCAGAGTGGGGCGGTCGGACCTGACATACGCAATGCCCTCCTTGATCCCGCTCTGGCGCTGCGCTTCTTCTTCGACGGTGCCGCGCTGGCGCGGCCGGATGGTGGCCAGCGCCACCATCAGGGCCACAAAGGAGAGCGCGTTGAGGTAAAAAGCCGAAGCCGTGCCCCAGCGGCCGATGACGTAGCCCGCCAGGGCCGGCCCCACCAGCCGGGTGCCGTGGAAGACTGAGCGGTCGATGGCGATCGCGCTGCCAACGTGCTCCTTGGGAACGAGTTCCGGCACCAGGGCGCTGGCGGCGGGCATCTCGAAGGCGCTCGAAACCCCCAGGATCGCGGCGAGCACAATGATGTGCCAGGCCTGGATCCGGTCGGTGGCCACCAACCAGCCCAAGAACAGCGCCAACGCGATCTGGACGACCTGCGTGGCCTGGAGGATCAGCCGCCGGTCGTGCCGGTCGGCCAGCGCGCCGCCCCAGAGCGAAAGGGCGAGCATCGGGATGCCGGCGGCGAAATTCACCATCCCGAGCATGATTGCGCTGGTGCTCAGCGTCGTCATCACCCAACCCTGCGCCATGACCTGCATCCACGTGCCGGTCATGGACACCGCCTCTCCAGCCATGTAGCGGGCGAACTCGCCGTGGCCGAAGACGGTGCGCAACCGGCTCGAGACCGTGGCTAGCGCGTCACTCATGCGGGCCGTATTCCGTCACCCGACCGCGCTGACGGCAACGAAAATCGGTGAAAAAGGAAGGCCTGCGGCCAGTGGAGATAGATTTCGGCCCGGGGAGTGTCTGGCTGAGGTTCTGAGCGGGGGCGTTCAGTCAAGCGTCGCGCCGCGAGGCGGGACAGGCTGCCGCGGACACCGCCAAGCCGTCCGGTCGTCCTGCGTCCTCCAGACCGCCTAAGACCTATCGCCCACCCAACTGCGGACAATGGTTCGGAAAATCGTTGCGGGCCGGGGAGGCTTGGCCGATAATACAACCATCTCGGCTGCGGAGAGATGGCAGAGTGGTTTAATGCACACGCCTGGAAAGCGTGAGTTGGCTTATACCCAACCGGGAGTTCGAATCTCCCTCTCTCCGCCAGCTTCCCATTCCCCACCTATCGCCTTGGAAACCAACGGCTTCAGGCCTGTATTCCGTACAACTTGATCTTGTTGTACAAGGTCTGGCGGCCGATCCCCAAACGCCGCGCGGTTTCGAGCTTGTTCCCCCCGGTTTCCTGGAGCACGCGCATGATGGTATTGCGCTCCACGCCCTCGAGGAGCGTGACGTTGTCCTGGCCATCCGTGGGGGAGTCCGGGCTGCCCACCGAGAGGTCCGCCTCGTTGATCAGGCTGGCCTCGCAGAGGAGCACGGCGCGCTGGATCTCGTTCTGAAGCTGGCGGACGTTGCCCGGCCAGTCGAACTTGCGCAACCGATCCTCCGCCTGGGGAGAGAAGCCGGTCACCACCCGGTCGGCCTGGGCGGCGTACCGTTTCAAGAAGGCGTTCGCCAGCGGCATGATGTCCTCCCGGCGGTCGCGCAAAGGCGGCACGGCCAGGGTGACGGCGCTGATGCGGTAGTAAAGGTCCTCGCGCAGCTTGGCCTCGCGGATGGCCTCCTCGACCCGCCGGTTGGTGGCGGCCAGGATGCGGCAATCGGCCTTATACTGGTTGCGGCCGCCGACGGGCCGAAAACTCTTCTCCTGCAGGACGCGCAGCAGCTTGGTCTGCGTGTCGATGGGCATTTCGGAGATCTCGTCCAGGAACAGCGTCCCGCCGTCCGCCTGGCGGAAGAGCCCTTCGCGGTCGGCATGCGCGCCGGTGTAGGCGCCCTTGACCGAGCCGAAGAGTTCGCTCTCGATGAGTTCGCGGGGCAGGGCGGCGCAATTGACCTTGATGAGCGGGCCCTTGGCACGCTGGCTCATCGAGTGCATCAGGTCGGCCATCACCTCCTTGCCCGTGCCGCTCTCGCCGGTAATCAGAATGGGGACATCGCTGGGCGCCACGCGCTCGACGATGCGCACCAGGGCGCGCATGCCGGGGCTGTGAAAGACCGGCGCCAGACCGCCGCTCAGCACGCTGACCGCCTGCCGCAGGGACTTGGCCTCCTCGCAGAGGTGCTTGTGCTCCGCCGCGCGCTGCACCAGCAGGATCAGGCTCTTGCTATCGAAAGGTTTGGCCTGGAAATGGAACGCTCCGCGCTTGGTGGCCTCGACCGCGGCATCGAACGTGCCGTAGCCGGTCATCATAATGACCTGGGTTTCGTTCCACTGCCCCTTGAGGGTCGGCAGCAGGTCCAGCCCGTTGCCGTCCGGCAACTGCATGTCGAGCAGGATGACGTCGGGCGGGGTCTTGGTGAAGGCCTCCTGAACCTCGGAGATGGCCCCCACGGCGCTGGTTTCGAAACCGGCGGCCTCGAGGAGCTCGATGAGGACATTCCTCACGCCCTCGTCGTCATCGACTATGAGCACATGGTCTTTCATGCTGCTGCACGGCGCTGATTGACCGCGTCCGCAGCACAGGCTGCCACAAACGCGGCGAACAAGCGAAGAAAATCCGTATGCGCCAGGTAGAGGCGCTCCGGATGGAATTGAACCGACAGAAACCAAGGAAGCAAAGTGCGGGAAGGCTCGGCCAGCTCCATGGCCTCGATCACGCCGTCCGGCCCCGCCCCCACGGAGCGAAACAAGGGCGCCAGCCGCTTGACGGCCTGATGGTGGGTGCTGTTCACCCGGATTTGGGGGCGGCCGAAAATCCGGGCCAGCTCGCTGTCCGGCTCCACCACGACTTCATGCACGAGATCGCACTTCCGGTCGATGCGCCGGTGGTCGATGGTTTGCGGCTGCTCGGTGGGCAGGTCGATGAACAGGTCGCCGCCCATGGCCACGTTGACCAGTTGATGGCCCCGGCAGATGCCAAGGAGCGGCTTGCGCTGGCGGAAGACCTCCTCGATGACCAGGAGCTCGAACAGGTCCCGCTCCGGCTCGGTCTGCTTGACCTTCGCGACGAGCGTCGCCGGGGCGCCGGGGGAATGCAGGCCGGGTTGAATGTCCTCCCCGCCGGTGAGCATCACGCCGTCACAACGGGCAACGCAGGCGGCAATGAACGCGCGATCCGCGGTGCAGGAGAGCACCCAGGGGAGGCCGCCGGCCGCGATCAGGGCGCGGGCGTAACACTCTGCCAGGCTCAGGGAAAGATCGGCCAGCTCCGGCCCCTTCTTCTCGGTAGCCGGCGTCACGAGGATCAATGGGGCTCCCCCCCGCTCCTCATCCGCACAAGTCATGCTCTTGCTCATCAATCAAGACGGGTCGGACGGCAATCCATCCGGAAAGCGCTCCCGGATGGCCCGGCGGATGCGATCCGGCTCTTCCGGTCGCAGCCGGTGGCGCAACACCAGCCGTTCCACCGCATCGAGGAGTTCCAACCAGTCTTCCAGCGGAGGGTCGGAAAGCGGCTCCCACCGGTCGAACCGCATCGCGCGCACGTAAAACAGCCAGCGGTCGCCCACGTGGTGCGCGTACACCTCGCGACGGTCGCCGTCCGCCGTCCGTCCTTTCCAGCTTATCTCCGCCTTGGCCATGCTGCAACCCTGGTCGTGCTAGACGGGGAGATCCACGCTGGCCACCGCCATGGCGGCCATGCCCTCCTCGCGGCCCAGGAAGCCCAGGCCTTCGTTGGTCGTGGCCTTGATGGCCACCCGTTTGGGGTGCAGTCCCAGGGCTTCGGAGATTTGCATCTTCATGGCATGGATGTGGGGCGCGATCTTGGGCGCCTCGGCGATCAGCGTCGCGTCCACGTTGATCAGCTTGCCGCCATGGAACTGCACCTGCCGCGCGGCCTCCTGGAGAAACACCTTGCTCGGCGCATTGTGCCAACGCGGGTCCGTGTTGGGGAAGAAATGGCCGATATCGCCCTCGCCCAGCGCGCCAAAGATGGCGTCGCAAATGGCGTGGATCAGCACATCCGCGTCGGAGTGGCCTTCCAGACCTTTGGGATGGCGGATTTCCACACCCCCCAGGATCAGCTTGCGACCCTCGACCAGGCGGTGCACGTCATATCCGATGCCGACATGAGTCATGGCATCAGTATAAACCGGTGCGATGCAGAATGTAAAAACCAAATCGCGGATTTGCCTGACCGCATGAATCGCTTCTCCCGCGCCGGTGCGGTGTGCTAGACTGGGGCCATGCAACCACGGCTGGCTCCTTCACGACCTTGCCCGGGCGCTCTGGTCTGCGCCCTCCTCCTCGGAACCACGCCCCTGCTGGCGATCCACGCCGGCGAAGCCCCACCCGCGCCCGCCGTGGTGGTGGAGCTCGAGGAGGACGTTTACGAATACGCCCCGGCCAACAACGGCGCGGGGCCGATGTGGTGTCATGGTTCCACCTGCCTGGCCCGCAGCCAGGACCGCGTCTTCGCCACCGGCCTCGAAACGCTGACCAACGTGCCGCCGCTGACCAACTGCCGGAGGATGCTCTTCAGCCGCGCCGAGACCG
>CAYYMW010000008.1:36556-45100 GCA_964472515.1 uncultured Verrucomicrobiota bacterium
CCACCAGTCTTACCGACATCGAAAAGGATGCGGACCTGGATGAGGCCGGCCGCACCCGGGAACCGTCGCCGCTGGCCATCCTCGGGCTGGCGCAGGTGGTGGTTTCCGCGAACCCGACCCTGGGCACAGGGCCCGAGCCCAACGGCGGACCCGCCCGGCCCGAGTTCCATCTGTTCGAGGCGGCGCAACCCACCCAGCCTCCCCAACGCCTGCTGCCCGAATGGCAGGGGAAGCCCGAGTTCCGGGAACACAGCTACCGCAGCCTGGCGGCGGACGGTCCCCGGCGGGAGTTGATCCTGTTTCAGAACATCGGCTACACCCATGCGGAATGGACCTTCCACGATGCCGCCGGGGCGTGGACCGCACGCGGTCAGCTCAAGTGGCCTTGGGGCGCGGAGTACGACCAGCCCGGGCCCATCCGGGTCTGCTATCCGAACGTGGCCCTGAAGGACGGAGCCGTGCACTTCTGCGGCGTCAGCGACGTGGTGGAACCCTACAAGGCCTGGCGGGCCGCCAAGAAGGAACTCACCGGCCGCGAGTGGGACTACGATTTCCGCCGGATGTTCTACACCTGGACGCCGGATGTCCGGACGGGGAAGTTCAACGACTGGATCGAGCTCGCCAGCCGCGACAAGACCTGCGGCTGGATCAGCCCGGGCGATTTGTACGTGGATGCCGCCGGGGCCGCGCACATCTTGTGGACCGAGCGGGCGCTCGACGAACGGCTCCGGGCCAAGTTCTACCCGGACGCCCGCCAGAGCTACGGGCTCTACTACGCCGTGGTCAGCCAGGGGAAGGTGACGCGGCGGCAAACCCTGTTGCTCTCCGAGGAGGGCAAGTCCGGCGAGCAGCCCGCGTCCCCACGCTGGCAGGTCACGCCCGAAGGGCGGCGGTTTGTCATCTTCTACGTCAACGGATCGGACGCTGCCGGCAAAGGGTTGTCCGAGAACCGGATTCTCGAGCTGGCAGCGGACGGGACGCCCGGTCCCATGGTGAAAGTGCCGCTCAAGTTCCCGCTGAACCACTACTTCACAGCTTCCCAACGGGGCGGTTCTGCCCCGTCGCGCATGCTGGACTTGCTGGGCACTCGCGCCGCCTCCGGGCAGAAGATCAGCTACGCCCGCCTGCGGTTGCCCTGAGGGCTGGGCCCGTTCACAAACGGGTTTCCCGTGCCAACTTTTGCCCCATGCCTGAGAGCAGTTGAGACGCGCACCACAAGTCTTTGCCTCCTAACCACTTGTCGAATGACACACATTGTTGTCAAGGGCTGAGCTTGACAAGTTATTCACCGGTTATTGGCCTCACGTCGTGAAAGTCAAAACCTCAAGCTGGGCAACGACAACCTGCTGATTGGCTGGCCCGAAACCGAGCCGACGCTGCTGCCAACACGTGCTGCGCGTGAATCGGAGCTTGCGCTGGCGCCCTCGGTAACACCTACGCTCCCCCCCAAGTCTCGTCTTGCAGGCACTTGCCAGAGGTTCGCTCCAGCCCGCGCCGCGGCTTGGTGTTGGTCAATGTGCCGGTGTACTCGCAGAAGACCCGGCGGGCTGGCGCTGCATGACCTCACGAGCTTGATCGAGCAAGGCCGGAAAGGTGCGGCCGATAATCCACAAATCCAGCCAGAGGCTCTTGTGGCGGGCATAGTGGATGTCCAGGTTGATCATCTCCGTGAAGGTCGTCCGGTTCTTCCCGCTGACCTGCCAGAGCCCCGTCAGGCCGGGCAGCGTGTTCACCCGCTCCTTTTGCCACGGAGCGTATTGATCGAACTCGTACTGCACGCAGGGCCGCGGCCCCACCACGCTCATGTCACCCTTGAGCACGTTGATGAGCTGGGGCAGCTCATCCAAGCCGGTCGAGCGGATCGCCGCGCCAAAGGGAATCAACCGTGAGTCCTTGCCCATGTCCAGCTTGGTCATCGGCGCGCCGGTCTTCATCAGTTGCGCCAGGTGCTGCTGGTGAACCCCGGTGTCCGCGTTGACCTTCATCGTGCGGAACTTGAGGATGGTGAACGATTTGCCCAGGTGGCCGACCCGTTGTTGCCGGAAAAAGACCGGCCCGGGAGAGAGCACCTTGATCATCAGCGCCATGAAAACCATCACGGGGATCAACGCCGGCAGCAAAAACACAATCACCGCGATGTCCAAGGCCCGCTTCCAAAAAGGAACCGCCATGGTGGCATATTCCGTCGGTTCCCAGTCCTGCACACATTCCACCAACTGCATCATAGCTGAACGCTTTCCTGTCTTGTAGCGGAATCGGGCAAGGGGAGGTCATTAGTGGGACGAGCGGCGCGAGGCATCTCGCGCGCGATCTCACATATGACCTTTCTCACCCGTGCAGGCGTTCCTAATCATGGCGAGCAACGTAATGTCAGTATGGTGATACGTCAATGGGTAGAAGCACGATTTTGTCACTTTTTTGGACATGTCCATCCCATAAGCAGACAGACATGGGCACACCAAGTGCCCAAGCGCATGCCGACTAAGAGACAGAAAATCCTCCGGGCATGCCGCCTTCATTGCAACGAAGGCAGCACACCTTACAGCGTCTCATCCCATTCCAAGAATGAGTACACAGACTGAAGCTCGAACAAGACTATGGTTTTGCTAACGTGCCTAACTCATGAAAAACCCACTGCGAAGTGAGATGACGCGGCCCGTTCAGGCCGGTTTTGTCCTTGCGGCGGCAACGCCGATGGCCAGGCAGAGAAGCACAGCCAATCCCGTCCACAAACCGCCAGCAATCAAAACTACCGTCATCATGCTTCGGACTAGAGCACGCGGCATGCCGGGAGGTGAATTGGCACTTTCAGCCGCATTATCAGGGGTTTTCCGCTTCGAAGACTCCGCGAGTGTCTCAAGAAGAGTCAGAGGCGCTCACACTCGTGTCGCGTAAGTGGACACGAACCCGGATACTCCCAACACGGCGACAAACCAGCGCCAGCCTGCAGCCTTGGCGGGCCAGCCGCCCGGCGCTTTGACCCTCGAGCCGGCAGAGAAGGTGGAACAGCAATGGCCAGAATACTCAGAACCAGAGCATGCGCACTGACGAACGGCTTTACGGACTTGAGCAGGCGGTCGCAAACAATCTCAATTCCCCGGGCAAGTAAACTCATTCCCTGGCACTGGTGATCGGAGTACGATGCCGGAGATGAAGCTTGCGCCGAATGCGGAGTCCGGCGGCTGCGCCCTGCGGCCGCAGGGGGCTTTTCCCGGTGTGAGCAGGCGGTTTCCCGGCATGGTGGCGTTAAGACAGGTCGGCTTGGAGGTGGCGGCTGGCTCGTGTCACCCGCTCAGAGGGGAGAACGGTGGCGGCGAGAGCACCTTGGGGACGAGCCCGGCCGGTTTGCCTGGGCCCGAGGAAGGGCACGCTGCGCTCGCGGGTCCAGGTGATGCCGGTGCGCATGTGGGGTTGGAGCGGGCAGTTCTGCGAGCTGGACAAGACGTACCAAGACCAGATTATCGGGCGACACGTTTACGACACCTGATCATGAAGCAACTTCTGCCCACCGTTTTCCTGCTGGCGGCGGCCCTGACGGTCTCCGCCGAAACCGCCAGGCCTTTGGCCGCCGTCCCGATTCAACAGGTGGCCATCGAAGACGACTTCTGGTCGCCCAAGCTCAAGGTGTGGCGCTCGGTCACCATCCCCGATTGTTTCGCGAAGTTCGAGCAGGACGGCGCCCTGACCAATTTCGACCGCCTGCGCGACGGCACGGGCGGCAAGCACGCCGGGCCACCGTGGTACGACGGCCTGATCTACGAGATGATCCGGGGCTGTGCCGATTTCCTCGCCGCGCAGCGGGACGCGGAGCTGGAGCAACGCCTCGATGGCTATATCGAGCGGATTGCCGCAGCCCAGGCGAAAGACCCGGCCGGCTACCTCAACACCTACACGCAGATGGAGCGCCCAACCCAGCGATGGGGCTTGAACGGCGGCGATGACAACTGGCAGCACGACGTCTACAACGCCGGGGCCATGATCGAGGCGGGCGTACACTATTACCGCGCCACCGGCAAGACCCGGTTGCTCCAGGCCGGGGCCAGGTTGGCCAATCACATGGCCGACCTCATGGGACCGCCGCCGAAGCAGAATGTCGTGCCGGGTCACTCCCTTGGAGAGGAAGCGTTAGTGAAGCTGTACCTCCTGTTTCGCGAGCAGCCGGACTTGAAAGCGAAGGTGGAGGTACCAGTAGACGAGGCGCGCTACCTCAAGCTGGCCGAGTTTTGGATTGAGAATCGCGGCCACCACGAAGGCCGGAAGAGTTACGGGCCTTACGGACAGGACCACCAACCGGTGCTCGAACAGGAGACGATCGAGGGGCACGCGGTACGGGCCACGCTCCTGTGCGCCGGGTTGGTGGCCGCCGCCAATGTGAACGGGCGTGAGGATTATCTTACCGCTGCCCGCAGGCTTTGGGAGAACATGGTGCAGCGGCGCATGTACGTCATCGGCGGCCTCGGCGCAGTGGCCGGCCACGAGGGGTTTGGACCCGATTACGTCTTGCCCAACAACGGGTACCTGGAGACCTGCGCGGCCATCGGCGCCGGGTTCTTCCACCACAACCTGAACCTCGCCCTCCGAGACGCACGGTATGCCGACGAACTGGAAAGGGTGCTCTATAACGCCGTCCTCCCCGGTGTGTCGCTCAAGGGAGATTCCTATTTCTATGAGAACCCCCTGGAAGGCAGCGCCAAGCGGGCGCGGTGGGCGTGGCACGGCTGTCCATGCTGTCCGCCAATGTTCCTCAAAATCATGGGCGCACTGCCGGGGTATGTCTACGCACAGGAGCCGGGTGCGGTCTATGTGAACCTGTTCGTCGGCAGCCGCGCAACACTGTCAGTGGATGGTTCCAGAGTGTCGCTTCGACAAACCACCCGTTACCCCTGGGACGGAATGGTCCAACTCTCGGTCGACCCCGGGCGGGAGACCCGGTTTGCTCTCCGCGTGCGTCTGCCTGCCTGGTGTTCCGATGCAAAGGTCCAAGTCAACGGCCAGTCGGTGACCGACCTCCAGCGTGCTCGTGGCTATGCCAGCCTGGAACGCGGGTGGCGCGCCGGCGATGTGGTGGCGATCTCACTTGCCATGCCGGTGCAGCGGTTGAAGGCCCATCCCAAGGTCGAGGCGGATCTCGGGAGGGTTGCCTTGCAGCGCGGGCCGTTGGTCTACTGCGTGGAAGGCATCGACAACGGGGGCCTGGCCAAGAACCTGGTTGTCCCACCGGAGGTCGCATTGACCGCCGAGCACCGGGTTGACCTGCTGGGCGGGGTGACGGTGATCCGGGGTCACGGCTTGGGAGTGCAACGGGTGCCGTGGCCGGAGACGCTCTACCTCCCGGCGGGCGTGGTGCCCGGGATATCCAACGTCACGTTCACCGCCATCCCTTACTTCGCCAACGCCAATCGTGAGCCCGGCGAAATGAGCGTGTGGCTGGCCGAGCACCCGGCGCTGGCCCAACCCCTGGCGTCGCCGACGGTGGCGTCGCGCGCCAAACCGTCCGCCTCACACTGCTTCCCAAGCGACACCGTGGCGGCGCTGAACGACCGGGTCGAACCGGCGGCGTCGGACGACGGCAAGATCCCCCGCTTCACTTGGTGGGACCACCGGGGCACGCAGGAGTGGGTGCAATATGATCTCGAGAAACCGCAGACCGTCAGCGCGGTGGAGGTGTATTGGTGGGATGAACGACGAATCAACGCCCACTGCCGGGTGCCGCAGTCCTGGCGCCTGCTCTTCAAGGACGGCACCGAGTGGAAGCCCGTGCCTGGCGCCGGGGAGTACGGCACGAAGATGGACCAGTTCAACCGCGTCAGTTTTCCTGCGCAGACCACTTCTGCGCTTCGCCTGGAAGTCCAGTTGCAGCCCGAATGGTCGGGCGGCATCCTGGAATGGCGCGTCGAGTGACCATGAACGAGAGTGTTGAGCCGAAAGCAACCACCTGCCTTATGCGCTACCTCCCCACCTTTCTCAGTCTGGCCCTGATCGGTCTCCTGCCGTGCGGCAAGGCGCAGGATGCCACCGTGACCGTGCATGCCGATCGCATCCTCCACCCCGTGTCACGGTATCTCACGGGCGCCTGCATCGAGGACGTCAACCATGAGGTCTACGGTGGCATCGACAGTCAGATGCTCTTCGGCGAGAGCTTTGCTGAGCCGTCACCGCAACCACCGTTGCAGCACTTCCGAGTCTTTGGCGGCAAGTGGACAACCGGCAAGGACGGCAGCCTCCAGGTCGTGGGCAGCGGCGGGGCGAAGATCGTCTGGGACGGGCCGGAGCTCACCGAAGGCGAAGCCAGCGTGGAGGTGTGGCTCACCGAGACCGGCGGTGGGAACGGCGGGTTCATCTTGAAGGTCAGCGACCCCGGCAACGGTGCCGATGCCTTCAACGGCTATGAAGTCGCCCTCGAACAGCCAGGCACGCTCGTGCTCGGCCGTCACCGGCACAACTGGGAACCGATCCGGCGCGTGCCCTGCGACGTGCCGGCCAACCAGTGGGTCACGCTCACAGTACGCCTGACGGCGAAGCGCCTCGAAGTCCTCGTGAACGGCAAGAGCCTGACCAGCTACGAGGACACCGGACATCCGCTCGAGACCGGCAAAGTGGGCCTGCGCTCCTGGCAGCACGACGTCCGGTTCCGGAACTTGTCCGTCACCACCGGCGGCGAGACGCGGAAGATCCCGTTCGCCCTGGCCCCGGCAGATCCCGCAACCGACGGCATCAGCGGGATGTGGCGTGCCGTGCGCCGCGGCAGCGCGAGCGGCCAGTTCCGCCTGGAGGAACAGGACGCCTTTTCGGGCCAGCAGAGCCAGCGTTTGACGTTCGTGAGCGGTCAAGGCGAGCTCGGCCTCGAGAACCAGGGCCTGAACCGCTGGGGCATGAACTGGGTCGGTGGCAAGAGCTACGAGGGTTTTGTCTGTGTCCGCGCTCCTCAACCCACGGACCTTTTCGCGGCGTTGGAGAGCCGCGACGGTGGGAAGGTCTATGCCGAGAAGCGGCTCAAGGTGCCGGGCGGCGGCTGGCAACGATTGGAATTCAAGCTCAAGCCAGGCGACAACGACCGGAGCGGGCGGTTCGCACTCAAGCTCAAGCAACCCGGGTCCGTGACGGTAGGCTACGCCTTCCTGCAACCGGGCGAGTGGGGGCGCTTCAAGGGGTTGCCGACGCGCCGGGACGTCGCCGAGGGTCTCATCCATCAAGGCATCACCGTGCTGCGGCAGGGCGGTTGCATGGCGAATGCCGCGGAGTACCGCTGGAAGAAGATGATCGGCCCGCGCGAGCAGCGTCCCCCCTATGCCGGCTGGTGGTACCCGCATTCCTCGAACGGCTGGGGGATCATGGACTTCCTGAACTTCTGTGAGGCCGCTGGTTTCCTCGGCATTCCGGACATCAACATGGGCGAGACCCCGCAGGACATGGCCGATTTCATCGAGTATGTGAACGGCCCGGCGCAGAGCGAATGGGGCCGCAAGCGCGCGGCGGACGGCCACCCCGCCGCCTACCGTCTGAAATTCCTTCAACTCGGCAACGAGGAGCGGGTAAATGACGACTACTGGCAGAAGTTCAAGCCGATGGCGGAAGCCATCTGGGCCAAGGACGCCGAGATCATCCTGGTGGTGGGGGATTTCGCCTACGGCCAGAAGATCGACGACCCCTTCAACTTCCGCGGTGCGGCGGGCGGCATCACGAGCCTCGCGGCCCAGCAGAAAATCCTGCAATTGGCCAAGCAGCACAACCGCGAGGTGTGGTTCGATGTGCATGTCGGCACGGAAGGCCCCCGGCCCGATTCCTCGCTGGCCGGCATGTTCTCGTTCCGCGACGCGCTGGGACGCCTCGCCGACGGAGCGCGGCACCAAGTGGTGGTGTTTGAGTTCAACGCGGGGAATCACTCGCAAAGGCGCGCCCTGGCCAACGCCCTCGCCATCCAGGCCATCGAGCGCGACGGCCACATCCCGATCGCCACCTCCGCCAATTGTCTGCAACCCGACGGCCAGAACGACAACGACTGGGATCAGGGCTTGCTCTTCCTCAATCCGGCGCAGGTCTGGCTGCAACCGCCCGGCTATGTCACTCAGATGTTTTCCCGCAACTACCAGCCACAGTTGGTGGAGTGCACGGTGACCGCCCCGAAAGACACCTTGGATGTCACCGCCAAGCGAAGCGCCGACGGACGGACGCTGGTGCTGCAGGTCGTGAACCCGGCCAACCAGATCGTTTCCACCCGCCTCGAGCTGGCGGGTTTCACGCCCAGAAAGCAGGCGGCCGAAGTGACGGAGTTGTCCGCTCCCCTGCCCGCTCGAAACACGGCCGACCAACCCGAAGCCATCACCCCCCGGCAGAGGCAGTGGCAGCACGGTTTAAAGGCAAGTGGCGCGGTCTACGAGGTTCCGCCCTTGTCGGTGAGCGTGTTGCGGTTTGAGTAGCGTTTGAAGGACGCGGGCTTGAGCCGGGTGTGCCTCACGCTGGTGAAGCGGAGGTTGGCACGGGCGGGTGGGCCGGACACGGTGGCATCTCGTGGCGGATTGAGCGCGTGCTCACTGAGTGGTGGGT
>CAYYMW010000009.1:0-44023 GCA_964472515.1 uncultured Verrucomicrobiota bacterium
ATCCTCGGCTTGCAGACTGGTTACCCGGGAGACCCCCTGCGTGTTGCGCAGTTCACGGATGAGTTCTTCCAGTCGATCCGGGTCGCGCATGAGCAGACGGTACGAAAGGTCGGTCCCCCCGTAACTTTCGCTCGAACGCTGGCTGGCGCAATGAGTGCGCCGGCTGTGGCGATTCAGCAGGAACCGCAAGTCGGTCAATTCGCCCAGCGGACGGGACCAGTTCAAGTTGAGGATCAGATCATAGCGATGACGGCTCCCGAACGCCGTAGCCCACAGGTAGAACATGATGGCGGCGACCAAGCCGCAGACAATCACCGCCACCGGAAAGCGCTGGGTGCCTGAAGCCATCCCGATGACCAAGGCCGCCAGCACGTAGCTGGTATCCAGGGTATCGCGCAAGATGTTGCGGAAGCGGACAATGGCGAACACCGCCATCATGCCGAAAGCGGTCACCAAGTTATTGGACAGGACCATCATGACCCCCGCCACCAACACCGGGATCACCAACAGGGAGGAAACGAAGGAGCGGCTGTAGGAAAGGCCGCCGTGGGTATGCATGTAAACCCAAGCCAGCACGTGCCCGCCCAGGAAGGCCAGCAGCAGGCTGAGCAGCATGACCGGTGCCACGATGGGAGTGGTCGCATAGTCACCGTGAAGGAACGTATCAATCATAGAATTCGACACCGGCACCGCTTGTTTCCTTGGGACGATGGATTCGCTGCTGAAATTCAGGCAGGCTGCACATCCATTCCGCCGCATGGCCATTCAGCCGGCTCAGCGCCAACAGCCGCTCCAAACCCAATTCTTCCAGACCGTTGCAATACTTCGAAGCCGCCTCCCGCTGCAGGCCAAAGGCGCGAACCAGGTCGCTGAACCAGTTGGGAAACCGGCCGGTAAACTTGATTTCGAGAATCACCTCTCCAGGGAAAGGGGGAACACTATCTTCGAGCGTGGTCAGCAACTTGGCCGTCGGTTCGATCGCGACCTGGATGTTGCGATCCATCGTGACCCGGATCGAGTTGTCATGCGTGCTGACCCATGCCTCCCGCAGATAGGCTACGTGCGCTCTCGGCTTGGCCTGGGTATCCAGCATTAACTGACAGAAGCGCTGGAGGGCTACCAATTGCTTCGGTTGCTCGCTCAGCAGATGCTCGCGCTCAGGCATGTGGCCCGCCAACAGCAGGGGCACGGCTGGCCGCCGCACCCCGCCGCGTTGCTTGAGAATCGCGTCGTTCATCCGGCGCTTGATCTCGAAGAAGACCGGCGAATCGGGCTCGTCGTCGTAATATCGAAGCCGCAGTTTGTACCGGTTCTTCGTCCCGTTGAAGGACGCTCGATACAGCGCGAGATCATCCGAATCCAAGTAAAGGCTGTGGATGGCGTAGGAGAAATTGGGTTTGCCGATACCGTACTCGTCCAACTCCAAGTAGGGGCGCACAAAGTCCCTGATCATCAGCGCTTTATGTTCGCTGATGTGGTACTTCAGCTCCATCCGTTGCAGTTGAAGTCGATCCTGCGCCATGTTGTCGGCAGCGTCGCTACTCGGTAGACCGGTCTGTTCTCGTCTTTGTCACCTATTTATTACCCGCCTGTGACCAAGCTGTTGCACAAAACTCAGAGTACCACCTATCCATCGTCACAGCTACCATCTTTATCAAGTGCCGAAGAGACGAACCC
The DNA here is from genome assembly GCA_964472515.1 of uncultured Verrucomicrobiota bacterium. Lineage (GTDB taxonomy): Bacteria > Verrucomicrobiota > Verrucomicrobiia > Limisphaerales > J093 > CAYYMW01. The sequence goes on from CAYYMW010000009.1 coordinate 1,678, forward strand.
TGACCACCGGCGCTTCGAACACGTACTCTGGCTCAAATAAAGCAGGATTAGTACCAATCATGTCGGCGCGGGCGACAGGCTCGCCCCGTGCCCCCGCCCCCGAGACTGGGACCAACGGCTGACACCAATCTTCTCATCTCGTTGGTCTTAAAATACTTGCAAGCCATGTGAAGGCCGTGCTCAGTCGGCGTGCCAAGCTTGCTTGTGTGCCACTCGCCCTCGGGGGCTAACGGCCGGCGTCCAAAGCGAACAGGGGAGCGGTGCCTGCGGCACCCGCTCCCCTGGTGAAAAAATCCCGGCTGACGATTAAGGCTGATCTTGTTCGCGCCGCGCTTCGTCAGCGGCGTCAAACGCGTGTTGCAGGGCCACCAAGTCCTCACCCGGCTTGAGGGCGTCGAGCATTGCCTGCTCCGCCTTCAATTGCTCGGTCGAGTAGTTGGCCGCCTTGATCGAGAGACCGATGCGCCGTTCCGACTTGTCGATCTTGATGACGCGGGCCGTCACTTCCTGGTCGACCTTGAGCACGTTCTTGATCTTGTCGACCCGGTCCTCGCTCACTTGGGAGATGTGCACCAAGCCGTCGATATCGTGCTGCAAGCCGATAAACGCACCGAACGAGGCCAGTTTGGTGACCTTGCCGGTGACGAGATCGCCCACGCGGTAGAACTTGTCGATGTTGGCCCAAGGGTCTTCGGCCAGTTGCTTGAGCCCCAACGAAATGCGTTGATTGGGCTTGTCGATTTCCAGCACCACGGCCTCCACGTCGTCGCCCTTCTTGAGGACTTCCGACGGGTGGTTGATCTTCCGGGTCCAGGAGACGTCCGAGACGTGGATCATGCCGTCCAAACCATCCTCGAGCTCCACGAAGGCGCCGTAGCTGGTGAGGTTGCGAATCTTGCCCTTGACGTGGCTTCCCACCGGGTACTTCTCCGCGACCTGGTCCCAAGGATTGGTCTCGAGCTGGCGGATGCCCAGCGAGATCTTCTGCTCGTTGCGGTTGATGCCGAGCACGACCGCCTCGATTTCCTGGTCGGCCTTGAGCACGTCCGCCGGCTTGGCGATGCGCTTGGTCCAGGAGAGTTCGGTGACGTGCACCAACCCCTCGACCCCGGGTTCGAGTTCGACGAAGGCGCCGTAGGGCACCAGATTGACCACGCGGCCCTTGACCTTGGCCCCGACGGGGTACTTGGCCTCGATCGAGTCCCAAGGGTTGGCCAGCTTCTGCTTGAGGCCCAGGCTGACGCGCTCCTTCTCGCGGTTGATGTCGAGCACGACCACGTCGATCTCCTGGCCGACCTTGAGCAGTTCGGTGGGGTGGCTGATGCGGCCCCAGCTCATGTCGGTGATGTGCAGCAGGCCGTCCAGACCGTTGAGGTCGATGAACGCGCCGAAATCGGTGATGTTCTTGACGGTGCCCTTGCGGATATCGCCCGGCATCATCTCGGAGAGCAGCTTCGAGCGGCGCTCGTTGCGTTCCTGCTCGATCAGCTCGCGGCGCGACAGCACGATGTTCTGGCGCTCCTGGTTGATCTTGACGACCTTGAACTGGTAGCTGTTCCCGACGAAAATGGTGAGGTTCTTGGGCGGAACGATGTCGATCTGGGACGCCGGCAGGAACGCCTCGACGCCGATGTTGACCAGCAAGCCGCCTTTGACCACCGCCTTGACCTTGCCTTCGATGGTGCCGCCTTCGTTGCAGATGGTGAGAATCTTGTCCCAGTTCTGCTTAAACTCCGCCTTCTCCTTGGACAGGATGACCATGCCATCCTTGTCCTCGAGCTTTTCGATCAGGACGTCCACCTGATCGCCCACCTTGACCACTTTGATGTCCTCGAATTCACCGCCGGACACGACGCCTTCGCTCTTGTAGCCGATGTCCACCAAGACTTCCTTGGGACGGACTTCGATGATGGTGCCTTTGACGATTTCGCCTGCAGCAAAACGGCGTTCGTTTTGCCGAAGGGCTTCTTCCATGGTAAGCATAACGCTTCTTACTCTCTGCGCGAACTGCGGGAGACCTTGCGGGGATGCGATGCACCCCTGGGAGGGCTCCATTGCCTAACGATCCACTCGTTGCAGGGGCAACGGAGATTGAGGGTTAGGTTGCCTGGTTTATCAGACGTTTCTCAGCCTCAATGGGCAGCCGCACACGCGGCGCCCGGGCAGCGGGGAATGCTACGCTTCGCCCATGGCGGCGCAAGGAGGAATTTTTGAGGCTTTTTCGCGGAATTCAGGCCAGTGCGAAGCTACACCCTCATTCTGAGTGGCATCGGCGCACGGTTTGTGGTAGGACAGACCCATCATGATGTCCCTGCCATCTGCCATTCGGGCTGCCGGGTTGAATCGACGGCACTTGATCGTCTTTTACGAAGGGTTCCACGCCGTCCTGCGAACGGCTCTGCTTGCCACCGCCCTGGCTTGGTGCGTGAGTGCGAATGCCGCCGAGCCGGTGCGGTGTTGGGAAACCAACCTCGTGCTGCCCACGTACGGCGTGGCCCCGGCCGACCCGAACCCACGCTTCTATAACGGTCGCACCTACCAAGGGGCGCGGGCGCCGTTCTATCCCTACCCGGTGCTCGACCGGCTGACCGACGAGCGCTTGGACAAGGAGTACAAGGCCATTTACCTAGAGAACGAGTACATCCAGATCTCGGTCCTGCCGGAGTTGGGCGGGCGCATCTTCTCGGCCATCGACAAGGGGAACGGCTACGCCTTCTTCTACGGGCAGCACGTGGTCAAGCCGGCGTTGATCGGCATGCTCGGGGCGTGGATTTCCGGCGGGGTGGAATGGAACGTGCCGCATCACCACCGCGCCACGAGCTTCATGCCCGTGCCATGGACGGTGGAGGAACTCCCGGACGGCGGGCGCACGGTGTGGGTGGGGGAGATCGAGCTGCGGCATCGCATGAAGTGGGCGGTGGGCATCACCGTGCGGCCGGGGCGGAGTTATGTGGAAATGAACGTGCGGATGGAAAACCGCACGCCGGTAGCGCATTCGATGCTGTTTTGGATCAACCCCGCCGTCCACGCCAACGAGAATTACCAGGTGATCTTTCCGCCCTCGACCGAGTTCGCCACCCAGCACGGCAAGCCCGAGTTCGCCCACTGGCCCATTGCCCGGGAGCGTTACGGCGGCAACGATTACACCGCGGGCGTAGACATCAGTTGGTGGAAGAACCACAACTCCCCCGTGTCGTTCTTCGCCTGGAACTACACCGACGACTGGTTCGGCGGCTACGACCACGGGGCGCACGCCGGTACGCTGCAGGTGTCCGACCACCACGTGGCGCCGGGCAAGAAGTTCTTCGAGTGGGGCGTGGGCGACGAAGGCCGGGTGTGGAGCGAAATCCTCTCGGACACCGACGGCCCCTACTTGGAACTGATGGCGGGCGCGTGGTCCGACAACCAGCCCGACTATAGCTGGATTCAGCCGGGCGAGGTGCGCACGTGGACGCACTATTGGTATCCGGTGCAGAACCTGGGCGGGGTGAAGAACGCCAACGTGGACGCGGCGGTGAACCTGGTGATCACCAACCGAACCGCCTCCGTCGCGTTCAATGCCACGGCGTATTTCAAGGATGCGCGGGCGCAACTGCTCGTTGACGGCAAGCCGCTGCTGGATCGCCAGATCAGCATCTCTCCCAAGGGAGGCTTGTCGCATACGGTGATGCTGGAGCAGGACGTGGACCCACTGACCGTGCGGGCGGTTCTGCGCGCGGCGGACGGGCGTGAACTGATCTCCTACCAGCCCGCCGCGCCGAAGAACTCGCCCGTGCCCAAACCGGTGCAACGTCCCGCCCCACCGCGCGAGCTCAAGACGGCGGATGAGCTCTACTTCACCGGGCAGCGCATCGAGCAGTTGTACAGCCCGTCGTTCGAGGCCGCGCCCTACTACGAAGAGGCGCTGCAACGCGACGCCGGGGATTACCGCGCGAACACGGCGCTGGCAATCCTCCTGTGCCGCCAAGGCCGTTGGGCGGAGGCCCTGCCTCGGCTCGAAGCGGCCTTGGCGCGCGCGACCGAAAACCACCTTCGCCCCAAGGATGGCGAGGCAGTCTATTACCACGGCGTGGCCCTGCGGGCGTTGGGACGCGAGGCGGAGGCGTACGACGCGTTCTACCGGGCGGCGTGGTCCATGGGCTGGCAGGCGCCCGCCTACGCGGCTCTGGCGGAGATCGATTGTGCAAGGGGCCAGTGGGCGGCTGGCTTGGATCACGTACGGCGTTCGCTGGCGGCTGGGGGTATGAAAAGCCGGGTGCGGAGCCTTGGTTGCGCGATTCTCCGGCACCTTGGGCAACCGGCCGACGCGGTCGCCTTCGCCCGCAGCACACTGGCCCTGGACCCGCTGGATGCTTTGGCCGCGCACGAACTGGCGCTGGCATTGCAGGAAGCGGGCGACACTCCCGGCGCGGAGCGGGCTCGTGCCGAGACGTGGCGGCGGCTGGCGGGCGATCCGCAGGCGTGGCTCGAACTGGCCTCCGATTACACTCGCGCCGGGCTGTGGCCCGAGGCGTCGGGAGTGCTGATGGCGTGTCTCGAAGCGCTGCCGACACCGTTCCCCAACCAGCCGATGGTGCACTACCAACTGGCCTGGTGCCTGGAGAAACTGGGACGGCAGGGTGATGCCGATTCCCACTGGCGGCGAGGTGCTTTCGCTTCACCAGCCCTTTGTTTTGCATTTCGCTTTGAGGATGAGCCGATCCTGCGCCGGGCCATGGAACACGATCCAGAAGACGCCCGAGCAGCCTACTACCTGGGGTGTTTGTTCTACGACACGCAGCCCGAGAAGGCCATCGAGGCCTGGGAGCAATCGCGCCGGATCGATCCCGCCTTCGCCTTGGTGCATCGCAACCTGGGCCTAGCCTCTGCTCAGGCGCGCAAAGACACGGCCACCGCCGTGGCGAATCTCGAGGAGGCCGTAGAACGCAATCCCGTGGAGCCCCGTTTCCTTTACGAACTGGACGTGCAGTACGAGGCGGCGGGAGTGGCCTTGGAAAAGCGCCTCGCCACGCTGCTACGGCACGAGCCGGTGGCATTGTTGCGCGACGATGCCGCCACGCGGCTGATCACCCTGCTGATCGCGGCGGGCAGGCCGGCCGAAGCCTTGACCCATTTGACCACGCGCCATTTCCACAACTGGGAGGGCAGTTCGGATATCTACCAGACCTATCGCGACGCGGTCGTTGCCCGCGGCCGGCAGTTGCTGGGCGAGGGCAAGGCGCAGGAGGCGCTGACCGTGTTCCTGCAGGCGCTCGACTACCCGGTGAACCTCGAGGTTGGCCGCGCCCGGCGCGACGGGCGCAGTGCCGAGGCGCGGTATTGGATCGGCGTGGCGTACAGCCAGGCGGGCAACGAAGCCGAGGCCAAGGCCTCCTGGGAGCAGGCGGTGGCACGGATGGAGGGAGGCGCGTCCGAGGTGCGCTTCCGACAGGCACAGGCGCTGCAACGCCTCGGGCGGGCGGAAGAAGCCAAGGGCATCTTCGAGGACTTGGTCAAACGTGGCCGGGAACAGATGACCGGCGGGGAGACGGCGGATTACTTCGCCAAGTTCGGCGAGAAGCAGACCATGCGAGTGCGTCAGGCGCAGGCCCATTACCTGATCGGGTTGGGTCTGGAGGGTCTGGGGCAACCGGCCGCGGACGAGTATCGCGAGGCGCTGAAGCTGCATCCGGCGCACTGGGGGGCTCTGGCCCAACTCCGTGAGGTTGGCGCTGCCGCCAAACCATGAGTGACCCATGGGCGGGGGCGGCCGACACCTGCAAACGACAGCCCGGTTGGCCTGGGTCATGGCTTCTGCGTGTCTGTGCCTCGCTACCTTCCCGGTGCGCGCGGCAGTGCTGTTTGCGGACGGTTTCGACTATGCCTCGGGCGCGTTGACGAACGTATCCGATGGCCGGTGGGTATTGCACTCGGGCAACAGCTCCGGCGTATTCGTGCGCAACGGCTATGTGGAACTCAACTCCCTGGCCAGCGCCCTCTCCGATGACGTGAGCGTCGGCCTTTGCCGCGAGGCGGTGCTCACCGGCGATGGGGTCACGCTCTACGCGAAGCTGCGGCTGACCCAGATTGCCCTGCCCACGGGCAAGGCCGGCGGTTACTTTGCACACTTCATGGACGGCACGCGCAGTTACCGGGCGCGGCTCTACGCGGTGGCGTCCACGAACCTCTCGGGCGCCTACCGGTTGGGCATTGCCAACAGCACGGGCACGCCGGCCCTGAGCCCGCTCAACCTGAGCCTGAACGTGCCAGTCACCGCCGTCATCGCATTCGACGTGGATGCCGGCCAGGCTCGCCTGTGGATCGATGCCACCTCTACCAACGATACACCGGTGGTGGCCACCGACGATCCCGCTCCCGCCCCGGTGACGAGCTTCGCGCTACGGCAATCGCTGAGCCAGGGAGCTGGCCCCGGCATGCAGCGGATCGATCAACTCACCATCGCCACGAGCTTCGCGGGAGCGGTTGCCACTGCCCCCAAATCGCTACCGCCAGCGATCATCGTGGAACCGCAGTCAGCCACCTTGGCAACCGGCATGGCGTGGGCCCTCCGGGTGGTGGTCAGCGGCGACCCGGAACTGACTTGCCAGTGGTTTCGTGACGGCGTGGCCCTTGGGGGTAAAACCAATACCGCACTGAGCGGGAGTTCGTTCGGTGATGACAACGTCGGCTCGTATCAATTGGTGGTGACGAACCGCTATGGCGTCGCCGAAAGCGAGTCCGCCACGCTGAGTCTGCTCACCTCGGACACTCCCGTTCCCATCCGCGTGGCGGCGCTACGCAAACTGGTCGACCCGGTCAACCTGCAACCGACCGACCGCGCGCACCTCTACCAAGTCGAGGGCGTGGTCACCACCCACGCCAACCTCGCCGCTAGCCCGACGAATGTGTTGTTCTACCTCCAGGACGACGCGGCGGGCGTGGCGGTGCAATGGACCGGGCGCGACGCCGATTGGGAGCCCGCCGCCGGCGAGCGCGTGCGCGTGGTGGCCCGCCTTACTTCGTTCTACGGCCTACTGGAACTGCGTCCGGATCTCCGGTTGCCCGAGACGAGCGTGAACCTGCTGGCGCGCAACGCCGCCTTGCCAACCGCCCTGGCCCTTGATTTCGGGTGGCAGGAGAAACCGGCGCTGCTGGATGGCTGCGAGGGGCGGCGGGTCGTGGCACGGAAGGTGTGGATCGAACAGGGCGACGGCGTTTTTCCGGATTCCGGCACGTTGACCATGACCAACCAGGCGGGGGCTGCCTTCGCCCTGCGGGTGGATGCCCGCACCGACCTGCCGGGTCAACCGATCCCCAGCGGCCCCGTGGACATCGACGGCGTGCTCGGCCAGTACGATGCCAGCGACCCCCGCACTGCCGGGTACCAACTGATCCCCACCCGCTATGCGGACATCGTCCCTGTCGCCGATACGCCCGAAGTGCGGCTCCAAATCCAACCCCTGCCCGGTTCGGGGCTGCGGATCACGTGGTCAGGGGGAGTGGAGACTACCTACACCCTCTGGCAGGCTGAGCGGGTGGACGGGCCCTACCAAGTCATGGCCACCGACCTCCCCGCCGGGCAAAGGGATATCTCCATCGGCGGTTTGGACGCCCGCTTCTACCGGGTGAGCTGCCCGTAGTCGGCGAAGGACTTGGACCGGTGGGGTTGGGGGGGTATGACCACCTTGCCGGTTGACGCCGGAGCCCGGGCGTGCTGTCTTTGGCTCGTGAAAAGAGTCCTGACGCACTGGCCCCGGCCCTTGGCGGCAAACCCGCCGACGGCGGACGGAACCTCCTTCTTCCGGCAATGTTCCACGGCCTTGCTCTTCCTGGCCGGCACGTTGACGGCCCTCGCCCAGCAGGTCGACGTGCAGGAACGCACGCTCCCCAACGGGATGCGCATGCTGATGGTGGAGCGCCACGATGACCCGTCGGTCTCCGGCGGTTGGGTGGCCCACGTGGGTAGTTCGAACGAACGCCCCGGCATCACCGGCGTGGCCCACCTCTTCGAGCACATGATGTTCAAGGGCACCCCGACGCTCGGGACGAAGGATTACCAGCGCGATCTCAAGATCATCGCCGAGCAGGAGGCGGTGCGCGAGGAGATGCGCCAGGAGGAATCGAAGCTCCGCGCCGCCTGGCGTCGGGGCGAGGTGGACGACCCCGCCAAGCTCGACAACCGCACCCCGCGCCTGCGCGAACTGGATAAGCGGTTCGCCGAACTCGTCAACCAGCAGCGCGAGGTCCTCGTCAAGAACGAGTTCGACCGCATCTACACCACCGCCGGCGGCAGCGGGATGAACGCCTTCACCAGCGAGGACATGACGGCTTACTTCATCACCGTCCCTGCGAACAAGCTCGCGCTGTGGATGTGGATGGAGTCGGAACGCCTCCTGCGACCGGTCTTCCGCGAATTCTACGCTGAGCGGGACGTGGTGTACGAGGAACGGCGCATGCGGACGGAGTCGACACCGCTGGGCAAGTTCCAGGAGACCTTCCAAGCCATGTTCTGGGACGCGCATCCCTACACCTGGCCGGTGATCGGGTGGCCCTCGGATGTGGCGAACATCTCGAAGGCGCAGGCGGACGATTTCTACGCCACCTTCTACGCACCGCAAAACGTCACCCTGATCCTGGTGGGCGACTTCAAAGCCGCCGCGGCCGAGGAGTTGGCCAAGACCTACTTCGGGCGGATACCCCGCGGCCCGCGCGCGGCTCCCGAAGTAACCACCCTGGAGGTGAAGCAAACCGCCGAGAAGCGGATGTACGCCGAGGCCGAGGCGAATCCCCAAGTGGACATCCTCTGGCACACCGTTCCTTTCGGGCACAAGGACAGCTATGCGCTCGATGTTCTGGCACGCGTGCTCTCCACCCGCACGGGACGCCTTTACAAGGGCTTGGTGCTCGGCTCACAGGTGGCCACGGACGCCTATGCCCAGCAGGATTCGCGCAAGTGGGCAGGGCTCTTCAACGCCGGCGGCGAAGCCAAGGAAGGTCACACGCCGCAAGAGGTTGAGGAGGGCATTTACGCCGAATTGGACAAGCTCAAGAAGGAGGAGGTGCCGGACCCTGAACTCCAGAAGGTGAAGAACAACTTCGCCGCCTACGAATACCGGAAGCTCTCCGCCAACTCTCCGATCATGTTCCAACTGATCTTTTTTGATGGTCTCGGGGACTGGCGGGAGATCAACCAGTCCGGCGCCAAGTACCAGGCGGTGACCGCGGCCGATCTGAAACGAGTGGCCAACGAGTACTTCACGAAGGAGAACCGGACCGTGGCTGTCTACACTCGCAAAGCCGGCACCGGCGGCGAAGAGGACCCGGATCTCAAGGACCTCACCCCCGAACAAAAGAGCCCCGCCAAGGACTTGCTGGCGAAGATTCGCAAGGAGACGGATCTCAACAAGCTCCGCGGCATGCTCACCAAGTTCGACGCGCAGATTGGCCAGGTTCCGGCGGAGGTCAAACCGGTCTTCGAATTCGGTCGCAAGAAGCTCCAAGAACGCATCGCCCAGCTCGAAAGCGCCAAGTAAGGACTGCCATGAAACGCTACTACTTCACCCAATCGGCTGCCCGGCTGGCACTTGGTCTGCTGACCGCAACGCTGTTCCAGACTCTCTCGGCGGCAGAGGCCATTCCGGATCGTCCGGAGAAGCTGACCTTCCCACCGCTGCAGTTCAACCCGCCTGATCCTGCCGCTTACCGCGTCCAACTCAAGGCCGGGCCGGTGGCCTACATCGTGCCGGACCGCGAACTGCCGCTGGTCAACATTTCCATCTTGATCCACGGTGGCGACTACCTGGAACCGCAGGGCAAAGAGGGCTTGGCGGACCTGACCGGCTACCTGCTGGCACGGGGCGGCACCGCCTCCAAGACGGCCGAGGAACTCGAGGAACGGGTGGACTTCCTGGCCGCCAACCTGGGCTCCGGCTTTGGCGACACCCAGGGCAACGTGTCGATCAATCTGCTCCGCAAGGATCTGGACGAGGGTCTGGCCATCCTGCGCGAAGTGCTGACAGCGCCGCGCTTCCAGGAAGACAAGTTGGCCCTGCGCCGCCAGCAGATGCTGCAGGACATGAAGCAGCGCAATGACGACTCGGCCAGCATCGAGGGCCGCGAGCGCTCCTTCCTCGCCTATGGCGAATCCTTCTTCGTCAACCGCCTGCCGACCCAGGCCTCCGTGGAAGGCATCACGCAAGCTGAGCTCAAGGCCTACCATCAGAAGTGGGTGCATCCGGCCAACTTCGTGGTTGCGGTGAACGGCGATTTCACGCGGGAGGACATGATCGCGCGGCTCGAAAAGCTCTTCGCCGACTGGCCGTTCGCAGGCGAAAAAGCCCCGCCGATACCCACCAACCCCACCTTCGCCCAACCCGGCGCTTACATCGTCGACAAGGACGTCAACCAGGGGCGCGTGGCGCTCATGCTCCCAGGCGTCAAGCGCGACGACCCCGACATGTTCGCCATCACCGTCATGAACGACGTTCTGGGCGGCGGCGGTTTCACCTCCCGCATCATGAACCGCGTTCGCAGCGACGAAGGACTGGCCTACTCCGCCGGTTCCGCCTTTCCGGGCGGGGCCTACTATCCAAGCGTCTTCACCGCCGCCTTCCAGACCAAGAGCGGAACGGTGGCGTATGCGATCTCCATCGTGTTGGAGGAACTCAAGCGCATCAGCAGCGAGTTGGTGACCGAGGAGGAAATTGACACCGCCAAGAAGTCCTTCATCGACACCTTCCCGCGCCGGTTCGCCACCAAGGGGCAGGTGGCCGGCATCTTCGCCGGGGATGAGTTCACCGGCTGGTATGCCAAACACCCGGACTACTACAAGACCTACCGCGACCGCCTCGCCGCCGTGACGCGCGAGGATGTGATGCGCGTGGCCAAGCAGCACTTCACCTTGGACAAACTGGCGGTGATCGTCGTGGGGCAGAAGAACGACATCCTCAAGGGCCATCCTGACCACGCCGTCAAACTCGGCGATCTGGTGGGCGGGCGCGTGGTGGACCAACCGTTGCGCGATCCCATGACCCTCAAGCCCGTGACGCAGTAACCGCGGCGAAAGCCGGCCGGCCGGACCTCCCGGCATCGGTTACCCCTTGGCGGGGGGCGGCGGTTCGATCAGCACGTCCCGCACCACGTCGGGGTCGGCCGGATTGTGGGCTTGGTTGCCGCAAGAGACGAGCAGGAGAGGTTGGGTGCCTGTGCCCACGATCGCATGGGCCACGCCTGGCATGAAGTGGAAGCGAAAGGCCTTGCCGGCGGGAACATGGCAATCGCGCACGCGGCCTCCCTCCCGCCACCGCACCAGGGCCGGTCCCACCGCCACCAGATGCTCCTCGATCCGACGGTGGTAGTGGTTGCCGCGCACGTGTCCCGGTTCGGTGAGCGCCACGTGGACGTTCCGCTGCTTCGGGAGGGTTTCCGCATCCACCGGTTCAAAGACGCACCCTCGCGCGTCGATAAACATGGCAATCTCTTGAGGCACCTGTTCGCTGCTGCTCATACCCACAGTATCGACCCGCCGCTGCGCACGCACAAGGCTGCGGGTGCCTTTCGAGCGCCTCGCATGGGCCGGATCTACTTCAAGATCTGCACTCCCTCGAAGAAAGGCGCGGTGCTCAGCGTGATCGGCCGGAAGAGCCCGCCGGCCCCCTGCCAATCCTCGACGCGGATGGCCAGGGTGCATTTCTCCCCAGGCTTCGCCATCCCGGTCAGGCGGTGACATTTCTTCTCGTCGAAGGCGGTCTTGCGGGCCTGACGAACGCCACCGCTGCCAGCCTTGGCGCCGTTCACGAAGACTTCGTAGTAATCGTCGGCGCCCTCCACGTTCAGATAGACCTCGCGTCCCTGCCAACCGGCGGGGATGGTCACCTCCACCCGATACCACGCCCATCCATCAAGGGCCGCGTAGCCTTGCGAATCCCAGTGCTGGGCGATACGAATGTCCTTCCAGTTGGCGTCGAGTTGGTAGCCGGGTCGGTGCCAACCCTCGGGCACACCCTGCTCGCGCGGGTCAGGCCGGAAGCGCCACACCAACGGCACGAGATCGACGGTCTCCCGGTCGGTCTGCTGCTTGAGCCCGTTCCACAGCGCCTCGCTAAAGGCATGGGTGGGTTCAGGTCCCTCCGCCAAATGACGTAACAAGACCTGCAGCAGCCATTGGCCGGCCGCGTTGCCGGTCCCCTTGTGCCGCAGGGCGCTTACCAGCAGGCGGCCGTTGCCGACACGGGTTTCGAAAACCAAGCCGTGGGTCTTCACTTCGCGCCGGTCATGGGTGTCCCACAAGAGCAGCAGCGGGTCCACTGCATCCAGATAGGCGGGGGAGGGGATTACCGGACCGGCCAGATCGAAGTGCTGCAGTTCGACGAGTAATTCCTGCGGCACCGTGGCGTTGAGGGGGTGTTTGGGCAGGTAGGGGGCGCCCCGTAGGAACCAATGCTCCTCCAAGGGCAGGCTGCTCCGCTCGCCGTCCGGCAGCAGCAGAACCCGCCCCCCGCTCTCCAGACAGCGCGTGAGAGCGGGATCGAATCGGCCGGCGACCACGACTCCCTCCGTGGCCTGGCCGTCCCACGGCATCGCCTTGGGAAGCAGCGCGGCTGTCTCCGCACCCAAGGAACTGTGCGACCACACCACCGGCGTGTTGGTGTCCGCGGCGGGCACCACCCACAACGGCCAGGCGTTCGTGAAGGCCTTCGCGCCGCAGGCGAGTTGCACGGTCAGCGTAAGCCGGGTTGGTTGCGTTAAGCTGGGCAGCGGCAACGCCAGGTCTGCGACTTTGGCCAAAGTGCCTCGGTTTTGCCCTGAAAAGCCGGCCTGCTGACGGCCGCATTCCTTGCCGGCGGGCTCGGTGAGCACCGCCGTGACCTCGCCGGTGGCCAGAGAGGTGCGGCCAAAATGCGACACCAACACCGGGGCGCGCAGCGTCTCGCCCGAGGCGAAGCTGCGACGGTCCTGTTCCGTGGCCAGCAGGCACATCGTGTCTCCCTGCCAGGCCCAATCGGCCGCGCTCCATTTGGGCTGGCCGGCGTAGCTGATGAGGCCCATCGCCGCGGTGGAGAAATCGCGGATCACGCTCACCACATACCCCGCGTGCGGCATCTCGCGGCGGAAGGTCTCGACCTGGTACTTGCGCATGAGCATGGCGTAGTCGAGCGAGTCGCCCGGCAGGCGGCGCACGCCTTCGGAACCGCGCAAACGGCGCTCCTGCGCTTCCCAGCGCCGCTGGTCTTCGAGGAAGCGCGGCTGCCACCAGGGAGGCGTACCCTCCCGGGTGGGCGGAAACACCCCCAGGTCCACCCACGTGTCTGCCGCGATCGCCTCCCCCAGCACCATCGGCTTCAGGCCATGCCCGAGGATGTACTCGTTGAACTCCTTCAGGGTGCCGACCCAGGTGTGGTTGTTGCCGTACGGATGGTCGTCGTAGAAGTCATGCACGCGGTTCCAGCCGATCCAGCTCGAATCGTCCTCCACCAACGCGCCGGGGATCATCGCGTGGGCCAGTTGGTACAACGAGCGGATCACCCCCAGGTCCGCGCCCGGACCCGTCTCGCAGGTAAGGCTGCGCAGGATCACGCTGGGGTGATTGCGGTCGTAGTGGAAGAACTCGGCGAACTCCCGTTGGAGCGTTGCCAGATTCGTGGGGGTCAGCTGCGGATGCCAGGTGGGATACTCCATCCAGGTCAACACGCCCAGCTCGTCCGCCAGATCCAAGTACCGCTGCGGCGGCACCCACAGGCAGAACTTCATCAAGTTGAAGCCACGAGCAAGCGCAAACTCCAATTCCTGCCGCATCCTCGCTTCATCCAGGGACGGGGCAGTGCTTGGGGCGGCGTAACCCCAGTTGAGCACGCCGCGGACGCTCAGCGGTTGGCCGTTGAGCCGCAATTCCGCCCCCCGTGCCTCGATCACTCGAAAGGCCGCCCGGGCGCGGAGCACATCGCCGCCCGCCTTTTCCGGCAAAGTCACCTCGATCTCGTACAACGCCGGATTGCCGGGGCCCCAAAGGCGAGGCGTTGCCACCGGGATGGTCGCGTAGAGGGTGGAGTTCGTCAGGTGAAAGGCGCCGTCCCGGGCTCCGCCGGCGCCCTGCGCCGCGGGACCCAGTTTGAACTCCGTCCAGTTGGTGCGGCCCCGTTCCCGATAACGCGCCCCGACCTCGGCCAGCTTGGCCAAAGGCGTCCCCAGCAGGGGAACCTCAACCTCGATGCGCTGCCGCGCCACGTTCCCGACCACCAGCGCCGACAAGTCGTCAAAGTAGGTGTCCGGCACGAAGAGGAGCTTCACCTCCTGCCAGAGGCCGCCGAAATGCGGGGCGATGATGGGCAGGAAGCCCTGGCTGTTGTGGCCCACCTTCTCGTCCACACGCACCTCGATCTCGCCCGGGCCGCGCCGCGCCTGCTCCGTAATGTCGAAGCGAAACGGGGTCCAACCGCCCAGGTGACGTCCCAGCTTCCGGGTGTTCCACGAAACCTCGGCTTCGGTGGCGGCGGCTTGAAAGTGAAGCAGTACTCGTCCGCCCTTCCGCGGGGGCAGCTTTCCGGTCTGGTAGGTGTAATAACCCACCCCGTCAAACGCCGGCCCTTCGTGGCTTTCGAAACTGGCGGGCAACACCACGCTTCGCCACTCGTCCCCCCCGTCACGTTGGAACTGCCACCCCTCGGTGAGGGTCAATTCGCGCCAGGCAGGCTCGACCTCTTTGGCTCCCGCGGGCCAAGGGCACAGGAAGAGGGCCACGGTGAGAACCGTCTTGGCGCAGCGTCGCAACCGCTCGGATTCCAACTTCAACATACTCCCCACACGCTAGCAACCCCGGGAGCCGCGGCCAAGACCGGAACGCGACTGGAATAGCGGGGGTGCGGGGGACTCTCGTGCGGCGTTCTGCAGGCAGCGACCTTGCGGCCTGGGGGAGGGGGCAGCCGGATTTACCTGGCCTTCACCCGGAGCACGCTGAATGAGTGCCCCGGAAACTCGTGCGTAAAGCGCGGGCCGGGGATCGGAAGGCGGCCTTCGACCGGCGCGACCTTCTTCGGCTGCTCGAATGAGTTGTTGTCTTCCAAGTGCTCCGATCGCAACACCACGAGGCGGCCGGTCTTGTTCACCCGGTCCATGCCTTTGAGGTCGAGGGTGGCGAGGACGGCTTCGGCCCCCGTGTTCACGACTTTGACCACGATCTCGCCGGAGGCTTCGTCGCGGCCCGCCTGGGCGTAGAAACGTTCCTGGGTGGGAGCCTGCTGGTCGTGGATCAGTTGGTCGTCCAGAAAGCAGCGGATGCGGCGGTCAGCGAGTTCGATGCGCACGTCGTACCACCGCCCGGTTTCGATCTGACCGCGAACCCGCGGCCCGACCGGAGAGCGGTTGCACTCGATGGCGTGCTCGTGGTTGCCCCAGCCGCCGACGTTCCACCAGTACTGGGTACCGGCAGCGCGGCCGAAACCGATGAGGAAACCCTCCGCGCCCGCCAACTTGCGGGCCTTGAGCCGCAAGGTGCAATTCGCCCAGTCCGCCTTCGAGGCGAAGCTCAACCCAACCGTGTTGTCACTCTGACGATAGGCCCCGTCCACGACCGACCACTGGCCGCCGTCGGGAGTCCAGTCGGAAGCGCCGTTGGCGAGGTCCGGCGCCCAGAGCACCTGACCGTCCCGTTCCACACGCACGTCCTTGAATTCGGCCGAGGTTTCCCAAGTCCCCACACCGAAAGCTCCCGTGATGGGAGGTGGCTTGGCTGCCGTAACCTCCACTCCCGTTTTGAGCGTATAGTCTGGCCGGTGCTGGGCGAAGAGCTGCCAGAGGTAGTAGGAGGCCGTGCCGAAGACCCGGGTGCTGTCATGGTAGATCATGCCGTGCCAGCCGCTGCGGCCATCGACATGTGCGAGCAAGGGAGCGTAGGAGACCATCCGGATCACGTCCGCATTCCGTTCGCAGCCCATGAGATAGACCCCCTCTCCGAGCGCCGCGATGAGGTTGCCTTTCAGGTCTCCGCCTTCGACGGAAGTCACCGCGACCTCGCCCAGGTAGACCGGGGGCAGGCGCCGGTCGCGCCGGTCGTACATCCCCTGCTGGTCCATGAACCACTGTGGCGCGTTGTAGTAATGGTTGTCCTCGATATCGAACGAGGTGTCTTTCATCAACTCGCGGCTGATCCACGACAGGTCCGCGATGTACTTCAGGTCCGGGTACCGGCTCTTCATGGCGCGGTGGACCAGTTGGTAGCGCTCCGGAAAGGCCGGGGTGCCGTTCTCGTTGCCGATCTCCACCATCTGGAGCCCGAACGGCTTGGGATGCCCCATCCTGGCGCGCAAGCCTCCCCACGTCGTGTTCACCGGGCCATTGGCGTATTCGACGGCGTCGAGGAAATTCGTCACCACCCAGCCCATTTGGGCCATGGGCAGGTTCTCCGCCTCGCGGAAGAGGCAGGTCTGGCCGGCGAAACCCACGTGCAAGGGCTCCGCGCCCAAGTCCTCGCAGAACTGCAGATACTCGTGGAAACCCATGCCGTGCGTGCGGCGGTAGCTCCACGCTCCCCACTGCTCGGTCCGTTCTTCGACCGGGCCGACGGTGTATTTCCAGTTGTAGGCGGTCTCGATGGTCCCGCCCTCCACCACGCACCCGCCCGGGAAGCGCACAAAACCGGGCTTGAGGCCGGCAATCATCTGCGCGATATCCGTCCGCAGTCCGTGGCCTTTCCATGTCTTGGCCGGAAACAGGGAGACAAAATCGAGCCAGAACGTCCCTTTGGCCGAACTGGTAATGACCAGGCGCGCCTTCGGCTCGGCCTTGATGCCTTTGAGGGCGGCTTCGCAGGGACTCCAGGCAGCCCCCAGCTTGTCGAAGACAGCCGTGCTGGAACAGGGGACGCCGCTATTGTCCTCCAAGCGCACGCTGATCGGGCCGCGAAAACCATTCGCTCCTCGCATATGAAGGCGGAGCACGTACTTGGCGCCGTCCTGCACGCCGATCCCCCAGAAGCCGTCGTTGGCGACGCCCGCCGCGCCGCCGGCAGTTCCGGTCACCTCCACCCGCAGGCAGGAGGGGCTCTTGTCATTCAACCCCCCACTGGTTTCCCACGTCAGGGTGGAACGGGCGTTGGCCGATGACACCGCCGACCAGTGCGGAATCTCGCCCGCCTTGACCTCGAACCCGGCATCGTAGCCCTTTTCGTCCTCGTAGCGCCCGTCGCGCAACTGGAAGCCCTCCGGTGGCCGCCCATCCTCGAAGGCGCGATTCGCGACCAACTCCGCGTAAAGCCCTCCATCGACGCCGTGGTTGATCTCCTCCAGGAAAATGCCATACAGGCGGGGGCTCAGTTCGGGGCCGCGCTGCGCCGGGTCGATCATGATCCTCGCCGTCGGTCCAGCCACGAGGACGGCCATGCCCAGCCAACTCAGGGCCGAAAGCCCGCTACAGCGAACGACTTGTTGCCACGTTGTCATAGATGCGATGCCGACGACGGTTGTTATTTGTTGTGATTGATTATTAAATATCACAACCACCCGCAAGCCTTTTCCTCTTCTCAGCGCCCATTTTCCCGCTTCCCTCCCGCCAGCGTTTGCTGACCCGTGTCCGCCTCGGCGCGGAACGGGCTTTTGCCTTGACCCTGCCGAAGCGGAGTTGAATGCTGGACCCAGTGCGCATGAAGACCGTGAATCGACTTCTCTTGTCCCTGCTGGCCACTGGCGTCGCCGGTTGCCTTGGAACCCAGGCCCTGCAGGCCGAAGATGCCCAACCCGTTCCCGCCAAGGCGGAAAAGAAGGCCAAAGGCGAGGGAATCAAGGTGTACCCGACCTGCGGCGAGATTCAGCGCTTGGATCCGGCGCTGGATAAACTGATTCCTGCGGACGCCAAGATCGAGAAGTTGGCGGGCGGTTTCGGCTGGGCCGAGGGCCCGGTCTGGGACAAGCGCAGCGACAGTCTGTTGTTCACGGATGTCCCGGCGAACACCGTCTACCGCTGGCACGAGGGACAGAGCACGCATCCCTTTATTGTTGGCAGCGGATACACGCGCTCGGTTCCCCGGGGTGGCGAAATCGGGGCCAATGGCTTGGCGCTTGACCCGCACGGCTACTTGGTCCTTTGCCAGCATGGCGATCGCCGGGTTGCCCGGCTCACCAAGTCCCTTTCCTCGCTCGGTTCGAAGAAGCAACAGGAATCCCGGTATCTGGCTCGCGGCGCCGATTTTGAGAGCCTCGCCGAATACTACAAGGATCGCCGCTTCAACAGCCCGAACGACTTGGTCTTCAACTCCAAGGGTGACCTTTACTTCACCGATCCTACCTACGGCCTCGAGAAAGGGGACAAGGACCCGCGCCGCGAGTTGGTGTTCTCGGGTGTGTTCCTGCTCCCCAAGAAAGGCAAATTGGTCCTCCTCACCGACAGCTTGACCGCGCCCAACGGGGTGGCCCTCTCGCCCGACGAGAAGACGCTCTACGTCGCCGTCTCCGACCCCAAACGTCCCGTCATCATGGCGTTCGGCATCCAGGCCGATGGGACCGTTGATCGCGGCCGCGTGTTTTTCGACGCCACTCCCCTGGTCAAAGAGGACGCCAAAGGGATGCCGGACGGCCTGAAGGTGGGGATGCCGGACGGCCTGAAGGTGGACGTGGCGGGCAACGTTTTCGCCACCGGTCCCGGCGGCGTGCTGGTGCTTTCGCCTGAGGGCAAACACCTGGGCACCATCCGTCCCGGTGAAATCACGGCCAACTGCGCCTGGGGCGGAGACGGATCGACCCTCTTCCTCACGGCGAACAACACGCTTTGCCGGATCAAGACCTCCACCAAGGGCAAGGGCTTCTAGCCTCTCGCCGGTCGGAAGTCGGCTGAGACGAGCGCAACGCCCGGGCAAGGGAGCCCTGTGGGCCACGCCTCCTCCCGCTGGGCGGGCAGGGGCGCTTTTGATTTTATGTTCTGGGATAAGGAAATGGAGACGCTCGAACGGGCGTCCTTGGAAGCGTTGCAGTTGAAACGCCTGCGCGACACTGTCGAAAAGGTGACGGCCGCAGTGCCGTTCTACGGTCAGAAGCTCGCGGCGAGCGGCCTGGAGCCGGGCCAGATCAAGAGTCTGGACGACATCCGCCGGCTGCCCTTCACGGTCAACCAGGACCTGCGCGACAACTATCCCAAGGGCCTGCTCGCCGTGAACGTGGGGGAAGTGCTTCGCCTGCACACTTCCAGCGGGACGACCGGCAAACCGAAGGCCTTGTACTTCTCGCGCAACGATGTGGACAACGCCGCGGAACTCATGGCCCGCTGCCTGGTCATGGCGGGGGTGAGTTCGCAGGATGTGCTGCAAAACATGATGACCTACGGTCTCTTCACGGGGGCGCTGGTCATGCATTACGGGGCGGAGAAAGTGGGGGCGATGGTGATTCCCGCCGGCCCGGGCAACTCCGAACGGCAGCTCCTGCTGATGCAGGATTTCCGCACCACCGCGGTGCATCTTACCCCGAGCTACGCCCTGTACTTCGCCAGTTTCCTGGCCCAGAAGGGGGTCGATCCACGGCGCGACCTCGCTCTGCGCAAGGCCTTTGTGGGCGCGGAGCCCTACACCGAGGCCTCCCGGCGCAAGATCGAGGAAGCCCTCGGCATCGATGTCTACAACTCCTACGGTCTCTCGGAAATGAACGGGCCGGGCGTTGCCTTCGAATGCGGCGAGAAGCGCGGCATGCATATCTGGGAGGACAACTACCTGGTCGAGATCGTCGACCCGAAGACCGGCCAACCCCTGCCCGAGGGCGAACGCGGCGAAATGGTGCTGACCACGCTCAATCGCGAGGCCATGCCCCTGCTGCGATACCGCACGCGGGACATCACCTCCATCATCCCCGGTCCCTGCGCCTGCGGCCGCACCCATCGCCGGATCGAACGCATCACCGGCCGCGCAGACGACATGCTGATTGTGCGCGGGGTGAACATCTACCCGCAGCAGATCGAGGCGGTGCTGATGCGCCAGGCGGGGGTCGGCACCAATTACCTCATCCTGCTCGAAGGCCTGGACGAGATGACCGTCAAGGTCGAGTTGGCGGAGAGCGGTTTCGATGGTCATGTCGAGCGCCTCGCCAAGCTGCAGAACCAGCTCACCGAGCGCCTCCGTGCCGAAATCCTCATCAAGCCGAAGGTCGAATTGGTGGCGCCCGGCTCCCTGCCCGTCAGCGAAGGCAAGGCCAAGCGCACGATCGACCAACGCGTCCTGTAACCCCCAACCGAAGGAACTCTCATGAGCGACGTCAAGCTGGTGGCCGTGTTTGCCGAGAACAAGCCGGGGCAGTTGGCCGGCATTGCCAAAGTGCTCTCCGAGGCCTCCGTGAACATTCGGTGGACCACGGTGGCCACCAACGACACCTTCGGAGTGTTCAAGTTCCTGGTGGATCAGAGCGACCGCGCCGCCGCCTGCCTGAAACAGAAGGGTTTCACCGTCAGCCAGATCCCCGTCCTCGCCATCGAGGTGGAGGATCGCCCCGGGGGCCTGAGCCGTCTGGCCGATTGTCTCTACCAGAATCAGCTTAACGTCGAGGATGCCGCCGGTTTTGCCTCGGCTGGGCGGGGAGTACTGATGCTGGAAGTGAAGGATGCCGCCCAAGTGCGCCAAGCCCTGGCGGGTCAGTCTCTGCGCTTTCTGACGGAGCAGGAACTGATGCACATCTGACCGGCCTCGCCTCCCGGCTGCCCACGCCGCCCCACCCGGTGCCGGCGCAAGTGGCAGGTGGGGCAGCGCGGAAACGGGGTTTGCGGGTCTTCCCGGCCTTTTGCACCGGGGGGCATCCCTGACAATAACAGTTGCGCGTCAGGAGTTGTCGCCGTCCATCAACCGGCCCAAGCCACCCAGCACGGAGCCTTCCCCGCGGCCGCCGCCGCCGGTCTGCGGGGCAGCGGCGTAGATGCGACCGGCCAAACGGCTCAGAGGCAGGGATTGCAGCCAAATCCGACCCGGGCCGCGCAGCGTGGCGAAGAAGAGACCCTCGCCGCCGAACAGGGCTGACTTCACCTTGCCGACGAACTGGATGTCATAGTCGACGCCCTTCTGGAAGCCGACGATGCAGCCCGTGTCCACTCGCAGCGTTTCCCCGGGGGCGAGTTCGCGTTCCATGAGGGTGCCACCGGCATGCATGAAGGCCCAACCGTCGCCCTGCAGCCGCTGCATGATGAAGCCCTCCCCGCCGAAGAGGCCCACTCCCAACCGCTTCTGAAAGGCGATGCCGACGCTGACACCCTTGGCCGCGCACAGGAAGGAGTCTTTCTGGGTGATGACTTCGCCGCCAATCTCCGCCAGATGCACCGGCACGATCTTGCCCGGGTAAGGCGCCCCAAAAGCCACCTTTTGCTTCCCCATCCCCTGGTTTTGGAACACCGTCATGAACAGCGATTCCCCCGTCAGCAGGCGTTTGCCGGCGCTCATCAGGGAGCCGAGGAAGCCGCTGTTCTGCTGGGAACCATCGCCGAAGATGGTTTCCATCTCGATGCCGCCTTCCATGTACATCATGCCCCCGGCTTCGGCCACGACGGCCTCGGACGGGTCCAATTCCACCTCCACATACTGCATGTCGTCGCCAAAGATCCGGTAGTCGATTTCGTGCATTGCATTCATGGGTGTTCAGTCGTATCGGTCTGTTCTTCTATTACCTGCTTAATAACACGGGACGTGCAAGAAAGTTACACCTGCGGACAGCGGAATGCCAGCCTGCCGGTGGGCGGCACCCACCCGCTGGAGAACCCCGGTGGCCGGCGCGCGCCCGACCAAGATGGCGGCGGACGGAGCCCCCGCGAAACGACGGAGGCGACCGGCCGCGGTACGGGGAACCTCAGTCCAACCGGATCAGCTCAAGTTTGTCGAGCTTGAGGGATTTGATGGCGGACGTCGCTCCTCCGGCCTTGTCGAAGCGTCCGGGGCCGAGCCAGAAGTAATGGTCCGGTTCAGGCACCCAATCGGCGACTTCGTACCAGGCATAACCGTCACCGACATCGGAAGTCTTGCGCTCGAGGCCGCCGCAGCTCCGACGGTTCTTGCTGTCGTAGACGCCGGCCCAGAAGGCCTCGCCCGATTTGCCGGGGTCCCGTTCGACGGACACCCGCATGCGGAGCCGGTACTTTTTGCCCGGGTCGAAGGCGACCTGCGAGAAGGGCAGGGTGGCACACCACTCGTAATGGGTGTTGTAGAGCTTCATGGCCGAGCCATCCTCGGCCTGCGGGTCGGCCACGGTATCGCCGAATGTGCCGCGGTTCGCGAGCGAGAGCAGCTTGTCCTCCACCCAGGCGCGTGACTGCGGGGCGGGCAAGGCCGGTGGGTTGGCGAGGAGTTTCCAATGCGCGAGCAGTTCGGAATGGCGGTCGCCGCCCTCGGAAAGACGGATGTCCCGGGCCTCGTTGAAGCGGCTCAGCAACTCGGCGGCGAGCGCACGCTGCCCGGCCGGCACTTCGTATTGCCGGGGATGGTCCGTTACCCAGACTTTGATCTCATCCCACTCGGGCATGCGGGCGAGGCGCGCGCAAAGCATCGGGAACGCCGCCATACGCACATTGTAGAGAAAGGCGGGGTCGTCCTTGACGGCGGCTTCGGCCTGACGCCACAGGCTGTCAGCGCGGGTGTAGAAGTCATCGGTGAGGAGGGCGCGGCGAGGGTCGTCGAAGATGCGCAGGGGGTGATTGGCGGGATCGCGGTAGTAGCTGTGGAGGGCGTCGAAATAGGTGCGCACGAAGGGCGCGGCGGCGCCGTAGTAGCCCTTGAAGAAGTCCTGCAGCAGGGGTTCGGCGGGGAGGTCCGGGTTCCAGAGCCACTTGGCCAGCAGCCAGGCTTTGAGTTCGGCGAAGTCGCCATGGCGGCCCTGGTAGGCGCCCTGTTCGAACAAGTACTCCACCCGGTTGGTATGGAAGAACTGGACGTTGCCCTGAAGCGCGAGAACATTGGGGAAAGGGCTGGTGTAGTCGCGGAAATTGGTGGTGTAGTCCCAGAGGTAGAGGCGCTTGCAGATCTTGCTCCAGCCGCGGATGTCGTCCATGAAGGAGCGGTTTTCGTGGTAGGCGCTGACCGGGATGGGAAAGGAGAAGTCGCACTCGATGGTGCAGAGGCACGGCATGACGTTGGCGCGCGGGCGGATGGTCTTGGGCGGCTTGCGCGTGTATTGGTAGGCGAGCGTTTCGATGGTGACCTCGGGGAATTCCTTTTCGACGGCCTCGGCGATCTGGTTCACGAACGCGATCATCGTGCCGGCGTGGGATTCCTCGGCGTCGTCGAGGGCCTTGCAGGCCGGGCAGGTGCAGTAGTTGTACCAGTCGTTTTGGCTGACGCCGTAGAACGAGGCCCCCGGGTCTTTGCGGATGCGCTCCAGGACGTTCGAGGTGACGAGGCGCAGCACGTCTGGATTCGAGAGGCAGAGCTGCGTGTATTCCTTGAGGCGTTTGCCGTTGACCTCGCTGAAGTACTCGGGATGCGCGGCGAAATAGACGTCCGGCGGGCAGAGGGCGTCGAACGTGTGGCAACTGCCCAACCCGCCACCGAAACGGTACGAGTGGCCCCCGTGTTTGTCGGCCAGGCGCATGGCATTGCCGTTGACTTTGTTGCGGGCGGCCAGGTCGCCGTCGAACATATCGAACCAGAAGGGCTCGCGGAGGGCGAAAGCGGGCTTCTGCGTTTCCTCGAGCGAGGGCACGGTAAAGGTGTCGCGGCGTGGGATCAGACTGTGCCAGGAGCTGTACCAACGGCAGCCGCCAAAACGCTCCAGGAGTTCGTACACGCCGTAGAGCGTGCCACGCACCGGACCGCCCAGCACCAGGAGGCGCTCGCCGCGGCTGACGAGGCGGAAGCCGTCTTCGCCGAGGGACTTGACGTCGGCCGGGCCGCCGAGGAGTTCAGCGGTAAAGCGCGTGTCCCCGAGCAGTACGGCGCGGGGTGGGAGCGGCCCCTCATCGGTCGCGATCGGCAGTTTGACGCCGGTCATCTGCTCGGTGAAGCGCTGCAGTTCCTCCGCCGCGTACCTCTGCGAGGGGGAGGTCGTCGCCGGGCGCACGATGGTGCAGGCGGCAGATTGGCCCCGCACTGCCAAGGTCAGGTCTTGGGCCGCTGCCCGGACGGTGGCAAGCAGGACCAGTACAACCAACAAGCTGCGATTCATGGCATGGCTTCTTTTGCGTCGGCGGACAAATCAGCCTCCGGCAGAGGGGGCATCCAAGCAAGCTTCAATTGGGATGCCCTTCCATGAAGAGCGTGGCCGGGCGCAGGCGGGTGTCACGGGAGACATCGTTACGGTCGGGGAGACTCCGGGCGGCAGGGTGGCGTGGGTAATGAACGCCCGAAGGCGGTTGGGGCAGGCCGGAGGCACCAGTCTGGGGAGATGGGGGGAGCAGAGCGACCAGTTTTCGCACGTGGAGCGAAGGCGGGACTCTGGGGAAGGAAGTGGTGCGCGCGGCGGGGGTCGAACCCACAACCTACGGCTCCGGAGGCCGTCACTCTATCCAATTGAGCTACGCGCGCACTGGCACGACGGCCTAGTTTCCGGTTTCGACCAAGGGACGAAACGACCGAGCCGTCAACTGGGCGCACTATAAGCCCCAGCCGGTCCCACCCGCAAGCAAATAGCTGGCGGGCTAAGGTTCAAGGACGCGGTAGAAGGCACCCTCGCCTTCGAACGGCACGGATAGGGGCGGCTGTGCGTCCGCCAACACCTCTTGCCATGGGCCAAACACTGGGTCGACGGCCCTGAGGAGGCGATAGGGAGGGGCTCCGCCAGCCCAATCGAGCGTGAGGCCCTCTACAGTTGGCTGGCAGGCCAGGCCGATGGGCAGGTCCACGAGGACGGGCAGGGTGGCGCTGAAGGTGGTGGCGCCGCCCCAGGCCGGGGCAAAGCTCGATGTGCCGGCGGCAACCACGATCACGTTGGTCTTGCCTGGCACCAGGGGGACGCCGGAGAGCTGCCAGCGGTTGGTGGCAACGCCCGAGCCGGTCTTGTTGGTGGCGGAGTTGGACCACTTGAGTTGGGTGATGGCCTCGCCCCACGTCTGCGCGCTGCCCGCCAGCTCGAGTTGGGTGGCGCGAGTGGAGAGCCGGCCGTTGGCGGGCAGGTCCGGGAGCGTCACGAAGGGGCTGTTCTTGATGGGTTCTCCCCGTCTTTGGGCGAGCGTCCAATCCACGAGCCTGGGCGTGGCGTAGGCCTCGGGCCAGATGCCGTGGCCGCCGGAGGTGTATTCGGTGTACAGCGGATGCCCGCCGGCCTGGCGGATGGCCGCGATCATGGTGCGGGAGCCGGCCACCGCCACGCTGCCGTCATCCGCAGCGTGGAAATCCCAGACCGCGACGTCCTTGAAGGTGGGGGTGGCGGCGTTATTGCCGTTGCCGCAGATGGGCATGGCGGCGGCGAAATACCAAGGGCGCCGTTCGAGCAGCCCCCACGAGCCCATGCCGCCCATGGAGAGTCCCGTGATGTAGATGCGGTTGGTGTCGATGCTGAACTCCGCCGTTAGAGCGTCGAAGAGTTCCAGGAGTTGGCCAATCTGTTTGGCATTGGGCCACCAGCCGTCGGAGGGGCATTGCGGGGCAACGAAGAAGAGCGGATCGGTTTGTTGGCGGGAATAGGAGATGTAGACCATGGCGTTGGGCCAGACCGAAAGCTGTTTGGCGTTGTCCGTGCCCACCTCGCCGGCTCCGTGCAGAAACATCACCAGCGGGTAACGCTGCGCGGCGGTGTAGTTGGCCGGCGAGAAGAGACGGTAGGGCAGCTTGCCGGTTGAGGTGCTCAGAGTGCGGGCGGCGAGATTGGTGTAGGCTGGGAGCACGGTGAGGCGGGCAGGCGGGCTGGTGATGCACCCGAACGCATTGCTGATGACCGCCGCATAGAGTCCCTCTTGGGCCGGCTGGATGGCCTTCAGGGGGAGGCTGTTGTTGGTCTTGTCCGTCAAGAGTTGGTTGCCGAGATACCACTGCACGCAGAGCGGCTTGGTGCCTCTGGGAGTGATGGAGAGGGTGGCGCTTCCGTTAAGAGTGACGGCCTGTGAGCGTGGCGCGGAGGCGGACGGAAGGGTTGGCGGGGTGGCGATGGTCACCGAGGCCAGCCGGCTGGTGACGGAACCCTGCGAATCGGTGATGATGGCACCGTAGAGGAGGGGGGTGGCCTGCAGGTTGGTGAGCACCAGGAACGTGTTGGTGGCATCCGGGATACTGGTAGACGTGGTCGGATCCGTGAATGCAGCCCACTGGCACGTCAATGGGCCGACGCCGGTGGCCTCGACGCGGAATTCGACCGTGCTGCCGGCCAGGTTCAACTGATCTTGCGGTTCCACGGTGATGACTGGCTGGCACCAAGCCGGGGCGATGGCCGCCGCGAGCGCCAGCCAGAGGCGCAGCCCCAGGCGGAAGCTGGCACGAACACGGGCAGGAAGATGAGGCTTCATAACGGTTGGGATCATGAGCTGCCGGTTTCGACAACGCAAGTCTGGCTTCCGCACGGCGGGTGAGTCGGTTCCCCTCCTGCGGCGGCGGATGAAGCGACTGACTGACCGTCTGGCCTACGTGGTCGTCCTTTCGCCTTGGGCTTGCCAAGGCCCGAGCGATGAGCGCATCCTCAAGGCATGTTTCTACCACGGCAAGCGCGGAGAGTCGTTGACGGCCCGACCCGCAGGGGTTCAGACCAACAGAGCGGCTCCTTGAGCTTCGCCCAAGCCCTATGACTATGGCCACTTCGACTCAACTCAATAAAGGCCCGTGGACGCACCGAGCGCTGGTGCTGTTTTTCACTCTTCTGTTCGGGGTGCTGTTCTACTGGCTGCTCGGCTTCCTGACGCGGGACATCGACACCTGGGAAGGACCGGACTACCGGGCGGTCGAGAAGCAGTCGCTCGAGGCGGGGCTATTGGATGAGGCCACCACGCTCAAGGCGAAGATCGAGGAATCCAACCGAGGGTTGGCCGACCAGAAGAGCCGGCAGGCGGTCTTGCGCGATTCCACCGACAACGCCCAGCGCACGCTGACCCAGTTGCAGGAAATGCAGCGTCTGGCCTTGCAGAAGGGAATGGCGCTCAGCGAGGCGGAGCGCCAGGCGCTGGAGGAAAGCCTGCGCTTGTTTCTGGCCAACCAGCGGCAGTACCAGGAAATCAATGACCGGGTTGCCGGGCTCAACGAGCAATTGCGCCAGTGGCAGGAGCAGGAACGGGAGTTGGACCGGCGGATGGAATCGGGGCGTCGCCGCGCGCAGGAGACCTACGCGAAGCTCCATTGGCAGCACCAATTGAAGCTGGCCGCAGTCAAGTTGGCCGTGTTGCTGCCGCTCCTTTTCGCGGGCGTGTTTGTTTTCCTCCGGAAGCGGGGCGGTCTCTACACTCCGCTGGTCTATGCGTTCGGCCTGGCGGTGCTGACGAAGGTGATCCTGGTCATTCACCAGCATTTCCCCACGCGCTATTTCAAGTACCTGCTGCTGGTGGCATCGCTGGCGGTGGTCGCCCGCGTGCTGGTCTATTTGCTGCGCATGGTGGCGCATCCGAAAACCGACTGGCTGCTGAAGCAGTACCGCGAGGCCTACGAGCGCTTCCTGTGCCCGGTGTGCGGCTTCCCCATCCGCCGGGGCCCCATGAGGTACTTCTTCTGGACCCGGCGGACGGTCAAGAAACTGCCCGTCCTTCCGGAAGCGGCCGGAGCGGTCGACGAGCCGTACACCTGTCCCAGCTGCGGCACGCGACTGTTCGAGGAGTGCGCGGCCTGTCACGCCACCCGGCATGCGCTGCTGCCGTGCTGCAGCCGTTGCGGAGCGGAGAAGGCGATTAGTGCCGAATCGTCGCGTGCTTGAGTCGTTCCCGGCAGACTCTCCGACTCCGCGCACGCGGCAGCCATCAAGCCGACTTGCTTACCGGACCTCCGCCGCGAAGTTGCTTGTTGGATTCACTACGCTGGCCTCGCGTTCTGGTTTGCTCAGGCTGCCATCTCGAGTGGGGAGAGCCGCGAAAGGCCGGCAAATCCGGGCGTTGAAAGGGTGGGTACCCCAACACCTCGCTTACCGCACCCCGTCCGGTTGGGGGGGGCAATAAAAAAAAGGCGCAGGGGTTAGCCTGCGCCTTGAAGGAATGAAGGACGATCCTAGCTGTTCTTCCAGCGACGGAAACCGGCGAAGGCCACGAGGCCCAAACCGGAAAGCATCGCGTAGGTCTGAGGCTCGGGGACCGCGATGGAATCGATATAGTAGCGGTAGGTGCCAGCGGTTTGGCCAAGTCCATCGCTCAGGCCGTAGTTGCTAGCGACCGGATTATCCCCGTTGCGCCAGATTTCAAGCGATGTGATCTTGGTCAGATCCAGCACACCGTCTCCACCACTGGTCACCCGGTCATTGAGCCCGACATGCACGGTGGTCATCGAGGTGGTGGTGAAGGAGGCGGCAGGGATGCTCCACAAACCGAGCGTGCCGTCGTTGTCCACCAAACCGAAGTAGAATCCCTCAGGGGCGGTGCAGTCGGGTGCCCTGCGTGCAGTCACCAAGAGTTCGGTGGTCACCGACTCGGAGGATGGGTGAGTAATGTCCAGCGCACCGAAGCTGTATGAGGCTCCACCCCAGTTGTCAGATTGTGCGTCTTTGATTTCGACAATAGACCCGCCGGCCTTGCGCATCGTGATCGTGTTCGCGATATCAGACTTGTCCCAACCCAGGAAACCGTCTGGCACCGTGGTGAAGTGGGAAAGCGTAATTTGTGCTTGCAGGCCCATCGTGGCGGCGATGCCCATGCCCGCCAGGAAAGCAATTGCTCCAACTCGTGAGGCGTTTTTCATAGTCCCGATCAGTATGATTCTATTAGTATAAGTACCGAGATCCACCAAAAACTGTACACTTCTTATACGTCGTGCATTCGTTTATGACATGGGTTCCCCGCTCGCGCAATCAAAAAACAGCGTGAAATGAACCGCTCGGAGCACCGTAAGCGTTTCAGGGCAGGATACCTGTGGAAACCACAAGTGGGTGTTCTCGCGAGGCCCACGTCGTCGGCTCCAGAGCCCAGCGACTCTTCCCCTTAGTGTATCTCGTGGCTGCCGACGGTCCCTGTCTTCCCAGAGGCGAGGAGACGGTCGTGCGCGCCGTGGAACGATCAGTTGAGTACCAGTGTAAGAGTTTAATAGACAACATGATGAGAATACTATGAAACTTGCGAATTGAGTGGTGTGCCGGTTGCTTCGCTGGCTCGGCGGGGTGGCTGCCACGGATCGAACCTACCCTTCCGGACTTGGGGACCGCACACTGAGGTGGCTGGCCTTGAGAACGATCAAGAGTGGGAGATATATTGTGATGCATGATACTGAATACAAACATGATGCGCGTTGAATGAATTTGCCTCCACGCACCATAGGCCTGCCTCCCGCCCGGCGCCGACGCCGCGTCGATGTCATCCGCTTCTCCACCACCAGCGCCCGATCTCGGTGCTTGGCCGGTTCGATTCCGGACGGCGAACTCGAACCCAAACCCCTTGCCGTACCGCCCACTCTGATTGGCAGTCGTCGTCCGCTGCCGATTGACTCGCCGTCCAGATACACTATCGTCCCGGCATGAAGATTTCGCGGCGAACGGATTACGCCTTGCGCGCCCTGTTCACCTTGGTCGAGTACCACGGGCAGAGCCCCATTCCCATCCGTGAACTCGCCCGCCGCAATGACATTCCCAAGCGGTTCCTCGAGCAGATCATGCTCGAACTGAAAGCCAAAGGTTGGGTGGACAGCCTGGCCGGCATCCGGGGTGGCTACATTCTTGCGCGCAGCCCGCACAAGATCACCATGGGCGAGGTCGTTCGGCACTTCGACGGCATCCTGGCTCCCATCGACTGTGTCTCGCTCTCGGGCTATCAACGGTGCTCCCAAGAGTCGGTGTGCCGCTTCCGGCGGGTGTTTCTGGACGCGCGGAATTACGTCACCCGGCTGATGGACGGGGCCACCTTGGCCGAGGTGGCCAAGGGCAAGCCGGTATCCGGCGCCGAGATCCTCGATCCCGGTTTGATCGGCGGCGAAGGGATTTGACCGGTCTTGCGTTTGCTTCGGGAGACTTCGCTTCTGGCTGAACGGCACCGCCGCCTGATGTCCCGCGCTCCGGGTTCATTTCCCATGATCGTGCATCAGTTGTGATTGATACTGCTTGTGCGGCTGGTTCCGCGTAAGTAGGGTTCATCAAGGATCCGGCGACTCGAACGCGGGGCGGCGCGGCGGCCTCCCCTGATCCCGACTCGGAACGACGGGTTGTCGGCGATCCTTGATCACACAGCACCGCGTATCGCGTATGAAAACGAGCGTAACTCTGCTCGGCTTGACGGCCGGCAGTTCTCTGGCCTTGCAGGCCGGCATCATCACCTATTCGCTGCAATCTGACGGAGCGATCGGCAACTACTTCGACGCCACCTACAGCTACAGCAACAACAGCCTGGCCTCGGCGGGTTGGTATGCCGGTTATGGCGGCACCGCGCTGCCCGCGTTCAGCGGCGATTTCAGTGCGGACAAGACCCTGCGCCTGCAGTTTTCGGCGCCCGCCGGACAGTCGTTTACCGTGTACCCGCCGGCGGGACATACCACGACCTTCGAGATCTACTTTCAATCCGCCAACGCGCATACGACCCCGCAGTACCTGGCCGACGCGAGTCTGAGTTTCACGGGGGTCTCGGGCGGAACCGCTCCTGCCACCTTCGATGTGGGCAAATTCGCGTCTTTCTATACCGGAAGCGGCACCTTTGACTTGAGCTTGCAGGCGACGGTTTCCGAGTCGTTCTCTTTCACCGGATTCACCGTGGACGTCACGGTACCCGCTCAGTTCAACACTTCCTTCGCGAACCACGCCATGTCCGGGGCTTTCGAGTTCGCCGCTGACGGATACTCTTCGGATCCAGGTCTTTGGGTCACCGTGCCGGAACCTGCCTCCGCCGGGGCATTGGTCGGCGCCGGCTTGCTGGGATTCACGCTCTGGCGGCGTCAACGCCGCGGCTGAGGCGGCATCCAAGCCTTGGCAAGGGGCGGGCGAGGCCAGCCACAAGGGATCGCGCGCGGATCGCTTGCCCTGGGGGGGGCCGGGGCGGCGACGTCTGCTCCAGGCGCCATGCAAAGCGCCTGATGCGGGCGTTCGATTGCTTGATTGACTTATGATGTCGTTTCGATATGCTTATCAATGCCATGCATATCGAGGCCTTGCGCATCTACTGTGACCTAGTCGAACTCAAGAGCTTCACCAAGACCGCGCAGCGACACAAGATCACGCAATCCGCCGTCAGTCAGCAAATCGGGGTGCTGGAACGTTGCTTCAAGAGTCTGCTCGTCGAACGCAGCAAGCGTCAGTTCCGGACCACCCGGGAAGGGGGGGTGGTTTACGAACACGGCAAAAAGATCTGCCAGCTTCAGGACGAAATGGAGAGCCGGATGCAGGGGCTCAAAATGGTGATCTCGGGGAGCATCCGGTTGGCGGTGATTTATGTTTTTGGGCTTCATGGCCTGCCCCCCTACCTCCGGGCTTATCTGGCCCAGTATCCCGCTGTCAACGTTCACGTGGCCTATCGCCACGCTCAGGACATCTACGACGATGTCATGGAGGGAGCGGCGGACTTGGGCATTGTGGCTTATCCCCAGCCGAACCCGGATTTGACAATTGTCCCCTTTCGGCGGGATAAGCTGGCAATCATCTGCCATCCCCAACACCGGTTGGCGGGGCCAGCACCCATCCCGCTGAGCAGCCTGTCCGGCGAGAAGTTTGTCAGTTTTCAGGAAGAAGTCCCGCTGCGTCACGCGGTGGACATGATCCTGCGTCACCATGACGTGCAGGTCGAACGCGTGATGGAGTTCGACAACATCGAAACGGTCAAACGGGCGGTCGAGATCGCTGCCGGCGTTTCGGTTGTTCCCGAAACCACTGTCGTCCAGGAAGTGGCCGTGGGGACTCTGGTCAAAGTGGACATCGCGGACGACACCTTCTACTGGCCGCTGGCGATCATCCATCGCAAGGAAACGGTCCTGACGCCGGCGATGAAGGAGTTCATGACCGCCCTGAGGGTTGGCTGAGGTGGCGCGAGGTGGCTTCCCGGTTCGACGTTACCGTTCCTGCTTGATCAGGCTGAGCGCGTCCAGCTTGAGATTGCCCACAGGTTGGAGGCGGCCGTTCGGCCAGCGGACTTCGACGCTATCCACTTGGTCGGCCTTCCCCAAACCGAAGGTCACCGGCAACTCCGATTGAGAAAGGTAACTGCGGGTGGGCATGACGGTCCGATAAAGGGTCTGGCGTCCGATCTTCACCCTCACTTCCGCGCCGATGGCATCGCGGTTGTCCACCGTCCCGGTCAGTTTGAGCCGCAGCCAGTGGTGCCCCAGCTTCTGGTCGTTGCGGAGCAGCAGGGGGGGGCCGCCGGTCTGCACGAGGATCGCATCGAGATCCCCATCGCCATCGATATCCGCAAACGCGGAGCCACGTCCCACGATCGGTTTGAAGAGGTCAATGCCGCACTTGGCGGGTGGTACGGAGACGAAACTGGGGCCGCGGCTGGTGCCGGAGTTCCAAAAGAGCTGGGCCGGTTGGGCGTAGGTCTGGCTTTCCTGCACCTTGTTGATCTCGGTCTCGAGATGCCCGTTGGCGGTGAGAACGTCCAACCGCCCGTCCAAGTCGTAATCGAAGAAGAAGATGCCGAACTTCAGGAGCATGCGGCTGGCCGGGCCGATGCCCTCGGTGATCGCTTCGTCCGTGAAGGCCAGGGACTTGGGCTGCGAGACGTAGAGCGCGGTCATTTCGTTGGCGAAGTTGCCGATGGCGATGCCCAAGGCATCGTCGTTGCGGAACCTGGCCGAGTCGATGCCCATGGCGCCGCGGGTCTGGCCGTAGCTGTCGAACGCGATTCCGGTCTGCGCCCCGATCTCCTTGAACCGCCCGTTGCGCTCGTTGTGGAAGACGTAGTTCTGCACGGTATCGTTGGCCACGACCAGGTCGAGCCACCCGTCGTTGTCGAGGTCGGTTGGCACCAGGCCCAAGGACTTCGCCGCCGGCACGCCGGTCACCGGGTTCTTGACCTGCACGCCCGCTTCGGCGGAGACCTCTTTGAACTGGCCATTGCCCTCGTTGTGGTAGAGCAGGGGGAAGGTTCCCTCGTAGTCTCTCGGTTGTCCGTAAGCCCGGCCGATGCCCACGAGCTTGTAGCCCACCTCGAAGTCGATCTCCTTGGTCCACTTCACGTAGTTGCAGACGAACAGGTCCAGTCTCCCGTCGTTGTCGTAGTCGAACCAGCTGCAACTGGTGCTCCAATCCGAACCGGAGCCGCCCACCCCCGCCTCGCGCGTCACGTCGGCGAACTTCCCGTTGCCCAGATTGCGGAAGAGCCGGTTGCCGTGGACCGCCGAAAGGAAGAGGTCCGGCCACCCATCATTGTCGTAGTCCCCGACCGCCGCGCCCATCCCGTAGAGGCTCACGTCCAAACCCGACCCGGCGGTTACATCGGTGAAATGGCCGGCGCCGTCGTTCCGGTAGAGCGCCATGGTGGTGGGCTGCTTGCCGGGAGGGATGTGCCCGGGCCAATAGGTCGAGTTGACGAAGAAGAGGTCCGGCAGGCCGTCATTGTTGTAGTCGAGAAAGGCCACGCCCCCGGCCATGCTTTCGGGCAGGAGCTTGTCGCCGTAGGCGCCGTTGTTGTGGGTGAAGGTGATGCCGGCCGCGGCCGTGACATCGACAAACCGCGCCACGGGTACCTCCTCGGTTAACGCCGGTGCGGCGGACGGGGGCGAAAGCTGGGTCAGTTTCGGCACCGCTGCGGCCGGTTTGCGTTTGGCCCAGTACCAGCCCGCCGCCGCCACCACCACAATCAAGACCAGCACCACCAGCGACCAGCGAAAGGCCCGGCTGATGGTGGCGTCGTCGTACAACTCCACCGACTCCTCTGGAGCCTCCCCGGCGGGAGGCGTGGCCGGGGTGGATGGGCGCGCAAGATCGTCGGCTTCGGGCTTCATGGTGACGATGGACGGTCGTTTGGCATCCGTACGGTGTCAGTTGCTGGCGCTCAAAGTGGCGGCTTCGGGCCTGCTCGTCAACTCCGGGGCTCCGGGCCGTTGAAGCGGGTAGAGCACGATGGCCTGCGCGGCGTGGTCGGCGGCCGGATTGCGGCGCCGCTCCGCCAGGATGGCATGGTCACGGGCGTTGTCGTCTGGCCGGTACCGTTCGTGCAGGACGCGGTGCGCCTGTGCTTTGGCGGGCTCGTCCAACTGTTCGTAGATCAGCGCCAGGTTGTAGTGAGCGGTCAGGTTTTCCGAGTCGAGGTTGAGGGTGTCCAGGAACCGGTCCCGGGCGCTTGCCAGGAGTTCCTTCCGCTTGGCGGGATCGGCGCGCTCCTGCTTCGAGCGCTCAAACAGGGTTTGCGCCAGCTCATTGATCACCACGTAATCCTTGGAGAAATCGAAGCGGCGCTTTTCCAGCTCCGGATAACGGTCCTCAAGCACGCTGCGGAACTCGCTGATCGCCTGGTCCAGATAGCCGTTTTGCTTGTTGACCAGGCCGCTGAACCACGCCACCAGCCAGCGGGGGGCGGGGGGATCGAACTTGGCTGCCCGCTGCAGCGCGCGGACGGCGTCGTCCAGGCGTCCTTCCTTGTAGTAAACCCGCGCCAGATTCACCGGGCCATCCGGCCGTTTCAACCGTTCCACCTGGGCGAAGGCATGGGCTGCCTGGATCAGTTCGCCTTTCTCGCTGCCCTTCTCCCCCTCGTTGAGCAGACCGATGCCGTAGTCGTTCCAACGCTGCCATTCGGGGATGGGTGACACCGCATGGGTTTCCACGGTTTGGTGCTCGCCTGCCTGGGGGCCCACCGGGAAGGTCACCTTGTCACTGCCCACCACCGTGATCGGCAGGTCGTTCACGAAGTTGGTGCCTTTGACGAACTGCATGAACTTGGCGTCGAACTTGCGGTAGTTCAGCTTCACCTCCACGTCCAGCGTCTCGGGGGCATCTTCCGGCACGGTGAACGTATAGTGGACGACCTGCGCCGCCCCAGGCGGGATTTGGTGGTCGTAGAGCGGAGTGAAGATGTCCTGCACATTCCGGCGGTCGATCCGCTGGCCGTCCTTGTCCAGCATGTACACGTTGAGGAAGTGCGCCCATGGATCGACGCTCTGCTGGTCTCCCAACCCCCCGCTCCGGCCGAACACCTGGTCGCGCCCGGTCACCCGCGCGTCCACCCACACCTCATTGGAATCGACCGTTCCCTGGGTAAACGGGTGTCCGAGCTTCATCGTCCGCACCACCACCTCGATCAGATACGTCTTGCCGCGCTGCAGCACCGGCAGTCGCGGCCGCAGCGGCGCGTGCAGACGGCCGTCGATGGTCCCGCCTTCCTTGACCCCCACGATGTCCAGCCGGACGCTGTCTTTCAGGAATGCCTGGTGGGCCTTCACGGTCTCCGCGTCGCCCCGCAGGTGCGGCACGCCCGTGTTGGCGCTGGGGAACAGATGGTCGTGGATGGCGAGCGTCTGGTTGGTCGGGTTGAAGAACTTCGCCCCGAAGTCCGCCGATGCCTGCAGTGGCATGTGGCACGACGCGCAATTCTCCCTGGCCACGTCCGGGTAGTAGAAGCTTCGTGCGCCGTGGCCGGAGACCCCGGAGAGCAGGAAGCCATCGTAGTGGTTCTGACCGCGCAGCCAGGGTTTGTAATGGTTCAATTCGCCGGGAATGCTCACCTTGTGGCACGTCGAGCAGAACTCGCTGGACCGGTGGAGCGGCTTGAGGAAGGTTTTCTTGTGGAAGTCCGGCTTGCCCTTCACCAACTGGCGGTTGAGGAAGGCCAGCACCCGGTTCGTGCTGCCGGCAAACGGATAGTGGATGGGCTCTTCGATTGTGAAATCGGCGTTACCGACGGTGCTGTTGACGTTGACGATCGAATGGCAGGCCGTGCAGGTGATGCCGGCCTTCGCGGTCGGGTGATTCTCCAGGTCGAATTGCGGATCGTCGAAGGCCCCGCTGAAGAACGGCACGGGATCGTGGCAACCGGCGCACCAGCGGGCGGCTTTCACGTTCCCATCCCGCTTCAGCGCCACCTCGCGGGTCTCCTTCACGCTCGCCAGGTAGGGCGGGTTGTTGAACGAGCTGAAATGGTGCGAGCTGTGGAACCACCCCTTGTAGCCGTCTTCGTGGCATTGCTGGCAATACTGGTCCATCATCAAGGTCTTGGCCGGGATGAAATTGCCCGTGGCCGTGCGCGCGCGGGAGGGATGGAAGTACTGCTCCCCCTCCTTCGGCCCCACGACGCTCCATTTGCGGGGATCGGTGGCATGCAGGCTGACCATCGCCACCGTTACCACCCCCACCGCCCCGGCCCAAGCCAGTCCGACTTTCCACTTGATCCTGGGGCCGGCCAGCCGGTGCAGCACATAAAGCCAGACCACGCCGACGGGCGTGAGCACGTGCGCCCAGTAGGCCGCCGAGCGCAGGCTGGGATTCTTGAGTTCAAAGCCCTCCACCCGCATCAGCGCGATCCCCGAGACCAGCAACACGAGCGAGAACCCCAGCAAGAGGTAGCCCGCCTGCACCGCGCGGCGGTTCCGGCGCTCGAACGTCGCCTTCAAATGAACCGTCGTGAAGACCACAAAGGGCACCAGCAGCAACAGCCCCAGCACCAAGTGGGTCAGGAACATCAGTTGGTAGAAGTAGTTCTGGTACGAGAAGCCCTTGACCCACTCCAGCAAGGTGAGGCTGACCAGATAGAGCGAATTGGCCCCCAGCAGGGCCACCAAGCCGAAAACGGCCAGCAGCCACCAGCGCATCCGAGGGCTCACCGCCCGCACATATTTCCGGCTTCCACCCTGGCCCGACGCTACGGAATCCGCCGCCATAACTCGTTTGTGAAGCAATAAGGCGTTTTTCTAGTGAACACAAGACAATGGAATCATGACTCCCTGCCCCAGGCTCTCGAAATGGGACCAACCGGATTCGTTTGCGGCCTCAAGTGCATTCCAGTGGGGTGGCTGGCGGCGAGGGCGGCCTGATCGCGAACTTGGCCGCCAACCGGCACCGCCATCGACGGGAACCTCCCGCGGCACAGCCGGATACCTGGCCCCCTGGATGGACGCTCCGGTGACAAAGGGGCGGTGAGGCCCGGCCGCCGCACTGCTCGGCATCCCCGCGCATGGCGTGGCGACCCTTGACATACCTAGCAGTGCATGGTATGTCTTGCGCATGCTGTCGAAGGAACTGGTTGCGGCCAGTACGGTGCCCCTGGTGCTGAGCGTGCTGGCGGAGGGCGAAAACTACGGCTACGCCCTGATCCAGCGCGTCCACGAACTCTCCGACGGCCAGATCGCGTGGACCGAGGGCATGCTCTATCCGGTCCTTCATTGGATGGAGCGGGAGGAGATGGTCGAATCGGAGTGGAAGGAAGCTGAGTCGGGTCGCAAGCGCAAATACTACCGCCTTCGCAAGGCCGGCCGCCAGGCGCTGCAGACCGGGAAGCACCAATGGCTGGCCGTGCATGCAACCCTCTCAAAACTATGGAAGCTCAGTCCCGGTTTGACTTGAACGACGCGCTGCGGCGTTGGCGAGACGAGATGGCGGCCTCCCCCGCGCTGGCCGGCGATCAGTTGGAGGAACTGGAGGCGCACTTGCGCGACTCCATTCGGATGCTCACCTCGAAGGGGCTTTCGCCCGAGGAAGCGGTTTGGCTTGCCCGTCGCCGCCTGGGCAGCGCGACGGCCCTCGGCGGGGAGTTCGCCAAGGTCAACCGCGAGGCCGTGTGGCTGGACCGGGTACTGTGGATGGTGGCGGGGGTTCTCCTGCTGCAGATGGTGTCCGCTCTGGCTTCGGCCGCCTCCAACCTGACCCTGGCCATTGCCGCCCAGTCGGCTTTGGCTCCGACCGCGCTCGGCGCGCTGCGCACCACCGTCTTTTGGTTGGCCCTGGTGCCTTCGATCTGGTGGTTGTGGCGTTTCTTGCGGGACCACAACGAGCGGGTGCAACGCCTGCAACGGTGGGTGCGGGCGCATCCCTACGGCGCCGGCCTTGCCCTGGTGGGAGTGCCCGCCGTCCTTTCCGCCGTGCATATGCTTCCGCAGGTCTGGCTGAGCCGCACGTTAACTCCCGCGCTGTTTGGACACCTGGCGATCTGGAGTAGTGCGTCGAGCCTTGCGCTGAGCACGCTCTTCTGGCCCTGCGTGGTGACCTGGCTGCTGGTCCGGGCCGCGCGTCGCTCAACGACCGCATAGGCTCCGGCGGAAGGCCGGGCTGTGACCCCGGCCTGCGAGCGCTCTGAGGGACTGCGGTTGCCTGGAGAATGCCGCAATCCGTGGCTCCCTATCCCCTTTCGAATCTGCCGTTGGCGGCCGGATTCGGCGGCATCCGGCCGATTGCCCATGGACTTTCCACCCATCTTGGGTTTTATTGGCGTAGTAGAGGTCGCGATGAAACGCGCGCTGCAGCCCGGGTGGGGCGTTGTCGCTGTGTCGGCAGGCGGCGCGGCCCTCCTGTTGTTCTCGCGGTCTCCGGAAAAGCCGGCCCCAGACAGACCCGCGGCCTCCGCCATCCAACATCCCCTGCAAGGCGCGGTCATGCCGTTCAACCTGCCCGCGCCCGTGCTTCTCTGGAACACCAACGTGCCGGGCGTCAGCCGGTGGAGCGCCTGCTTCAAGGCGGGCCGCCGAGAGTGGTCCTTCGCCAACGTAGAGCCAAATTGGCGCCCGCCGGCGGCGGATTGGCGGGAGGTGAAGGCCGCCGCGAAAGGAGGGACGGTGGAGTTGGTGGTGACGGGGTCTGGACGGAGTTGGTGGCGCGGCAAGGTGGCCCGGAGTGCGGTTCGCTTTGCCGTGTCTCCCGAAGGGGTCGAGACCCCCTTGTTCTACCGCGATGTCAACCTCCCGTTCGTGGAAGCCGTGAAGGACCCTTCGAAGATTCGCTGGCGTTTCGGGTCGCTGGGCGTGGATGCGCCGCCGCCCGTGGTTCTGGAGAAACTCCCCGTCTGTGGCAACTGCCATTCCTTCAGCCGCGGCGGAGAGTATCTGGCCATGGACATCGACTACGCCAATAACAAGGGCTCCTACGCGATCGTGAAGACCGGGCGGGAGATGGAGTTGTCGGCCAGCAACATCATTACGTGGGACGATTACCGCCGGGAGGACGGCCAGCCGACCCTGGGTCTGCTCTCGCAGATTTCGCCGGACGGCCGCTATGTGCTGAGCACGGTCAAGGACATGTCGTTGTTCATGGCTACGCCGGACCTCGCCTTCTCGCAGTTGTTCTTCCCGTTCAAGGGCATTGTGGCGGTGTATGACCGCGAGAGCCGGCAGTTCTCCGCGCTGCCCGGCGCGGACGATCCGGCGTTGGTGCAGAGCAATCCCACCTGGAGCCCGGACGGGCAATGGGTGGTGTTCGCGCGGACCCGGGCGGTCGAGGGCAAGCTGAGCAACGTCCCGGGCCGCATCCTGCTGACTGGGGAAGAGGGGGCGGCATTCGTCCGCCAGGTGAAGGAGTATCGCTACGATCTCTACCGGGTGCCGTTTAACGGCGGAAAAGGGGGAAAAGCCGAGCCGGTGCGCGGGGCCTCCGCCAACGGGCGGAGCAATTACTTCCCGAAGTACTCGCCCGACGGCCGGTGGATCGTCTTCTGCCAGGCGGCGAACTACATGCTCCTGCAGCCGGACAGCGAGCTGTTCATTGTGCCGGCGGAGGGCGGGGAGGCCCGGCGCCTGGCCTGCAACCTCGGCCGCATGAACTCGTGGCACAGTTGGTCGCCCGACGGCCGGTGGCTGGTATTCGCCTCCAAAGCCCATTCGCTCTACACCCAGCTCTACCTCACCCGGATTAATCCGGCGGGTGAGGCCAGTCCGCCGGTCTGGCTGGCGCACCTCATGGAGCCGGGCCGCGCCGCCAATATTCCTGAGTTCGTTCCCTTGCCGGCCAACGCCATGCTCACGATCCGGGAGCGTTTCTTGGACGACTTCTCCTACGTGCGGGCGGGCGACGAGTTCTACCGGGCGGGCGACGCGGAACACGCCATCGAGAAGTACCGCCTGGCCCTGTCGCTCAACCCGGACAATGTCACCGCGCACCGGATGCTGGGGGGCCTGTTAATGGCACCCGCCAGCAGGGACAACGCGGTGGACCACCTGCGGGCCGTGGTGCGGTTGGAGCCGCGCGACCCCGTGGCGCGGTATAATCTGGGGATTGCCCTGGCTGCCCGCGGGGACGCCTTTGACGCGATCCCACACTTCGAGGAGGCGGTCCGACGCCTGTCGGCTGCCGGTGGACTGCCTGGCGGCGCCGGGTCCGCCAAACCGGCGTTTCCGGAGGCCTTGCACTTGAGTCTGGGCGACGCCTATGCGCGGGTAGGCAACCCCAGTGGCGCGGAGGCGCACTATCGCGAGGCGGCAAGGCTGGCGCCCGACTTCCCCGCGGTGCACAACGCCTTGGGCCGCTTACTGCTGGATGCCGGTCGAATGGCAGAAGCCGAGGCCGCCCTTCGCGAAGCGGTGAGGCTGGCGCGTTATCCCGAGGCTCACTACAACCTCGGACGCCTGCTCCTCAATAGCCAGCGTCTAAAGGACGCTGAAGAGGAGTTCAACCGGGCGATCGAACTCTCGGCGGGCTACGGGCGGGCCTACCATGCGTTGGGATTGCTTCGCCTGCGCCAGGGGCGCACCGCCGAAGCCTGCGACCGTTTCCGCGAAGCCCTCCGCTGCGATCCCGATGATTGGGAGGCACGCATGGACTTGGCCAACCTCGCCCCCACGGAGGGTGGCCAGAAGCCGGCGCTGGCCGAGAAACCCGCCCCAGCCGCACCTGAAACCCATTAGGGTGGCGCGCGGCGGTGGGCCTTCCGGCCGGCCCGCGAGCCGGAAATAGCTCTCGTACCCCGGCGGAGGTGCGGTATCCTCCGGAAGTCGCATAGACACTCGATGACATCGAAACCATTTTCTGAACTCGGTCTGACGGACGAACTGCTCAAGGCAGTCGACCGCCTGGGCTTCGAGCAAGCCGCGCCGATCCAGGCGCTCGCCATCCCGCTGCTCCTTCAAGGCAAGGACGTGGTGGGTCAGTCGCAGACCGGTTCGGGCAAGACCGCCGCGTTCGCCATCCCCGCCATCGAGAAGACCGATCCCCACCTGCGGGCGGTGCAGGTGCTTATCCTGTGTCCTACTCGCGAGTTGGCGGTGCAGGTTTCCGAGGAGGTCCACCAACTGGCGTTCTTCAAGCGCGGCATCCATGCGCTGCCCATCTACGGGGGACAGTCGTATGAGCGCCAGTTCAACGGCCTCCGGCAGGGGGCGCAGATCGTCATCGGCACCCCGGGGCGCCTGATGGACCACATGCGTCGCGGCACCTTGCGGCTCGACGGGATCAAAACCGTGATCCTCGACGAGGTGGATGTGATGTTGAACATGGGGTTTCGCGACGACATCGAACTGATCCTCCAGGCGACCCCCAAGGAGCGGCAGACGGTGTTCTTTTCCGCCACGATTCCGGCGCCCATCCGGCGCCTGATCGAGCAGTACTCGCGGGAGCCGCAGCAGGTCCGCATCGAACAGAAGGCGCTCACGGTCCCAACCGTCGAGCAGGTCTATTACGAGGTGGACCGCCGGTTCAAGCTCGAGTTGCTGACGCGGCTCATCGACATCCACGACCTCAAGCTTGGCATCATCTTCTGCAACACCAAGCGCATGGTGGACGACCTGGCCGACCACCTCGAGGCCCAGGGCTACATGGCGGACCGCCTGCACGGCGACATGTCCCAGAACCAGCGCGACCGGGTGATGAACAAGTTCCGCAAGTCCGGGTTGGAGTTCCTCGTGGCCACCGACATTGCGGCCCGCGGCATCGACGTCGACGATGTCGAGGTGGTCTTCAACTACGACCTGCCATACGACGGTGAGGACTATGTGCATCGCATCGGCCGCACCGGCCGCGTGGGCCGCAGCGGACGGGCCATCACCTTTGTGTCCGGCCGCGAGTTGTTCCTGATTCGCAACATCGAGCGCTATACCAACACGCGCATCCACCGGGGCCGGATTCCCACCGAGGCGGAGGTGGGCCAGGCGCGGGACAACGTGTTTCTCGACAAGATTCGCGGCATGCTCAAGGGTGGCGAGTACAAGCAGCAGGACCACTTGGTGGAACGGTTGCTCGAAGAAGGTTTCTCGGCCGCCGACATTGCCTCCGTGTGCCTGGCGTGCCTGCAAGGAGACGAGCCGGGCT
This sequence comes from uncultured Verrucomicrobiota bacterium, assembly GCA_964472515.1. GTDB lineage: Bacteria > Verrucomicrobiota > Verrucomicrobiia > Limisphaerales > J093 > CAYYMW01. The sequence continues at coordinate 43,782 of CAYYMW010000009.1, forward strand.
CCGATGCCCCGCCGCGCGCTGAATCACCTCAGCGCCCCGCCCGCCCGGAGCGGGGCGGTTACCGCGAGGGTCCGCCGCACCGTTCCGAGTCTTTCGGCGACCGGCGCTACGAGAGCCGGGAGCGGTATGAGCGCTCCCAGCGGCTTCCCGAAAGACGGGTAGAACGTCCCGCCCGCCCCGTGACGCCCGCAAGTGCGCCGAAGCCTCCCGTTGCCAAGCCGCCGGCCCCGGCTGACACCGCA
>CAYYMW010000010.1:0-43906 GCA_964472515.1 uncultured Verrucomicrobiota bacterium
GACTGGAGGGCACGCCGAAGGTGTCGATGGTGACCTTGCGGCCCTTGAGGATGCGGGCGAATTCGAGGAAATCGCTGGTCTTGCCGCCGGTGCAGGAGCCCATGTAGGCGCGGTCCAGCTTCAGGTTCGCCAGTTCCTTGGCCTTCTTGCGCTGGCCCGGATCGGGGTGGTTGCATTGCTGGCGGGCTTGGCGCTGCTGGGCTGCTGACTGATCAGCGCGTTGAGCCTGCGGCTCGGCGGCCTGCCGCCAAAGCGCTCGATCCTCGAACATCCGTGGTGGTGAGGGGGGGGACAGGAGGTAGGAGAACCGCCCCCCCGTGTGGACCCGCTCCTCGGCCGGTACTGCGAACTGAACGACGGCGTACGTCTGAATATCGCCTTTTCATGCAGGGGGGGCCAGCCTCTGCAAGCGTCTCAACAGTAGGTCTGATAGAGCCCGTGGCACGAAAGCGCTTGGCCCCCTTTGGCTCGGGCCGGGGCTGCGGCAAGGCCGTCGTTTGAGCTTGGCAGGGGAGTGGGGAATGAGGCAAGAATAGGAAGCTCGATATGTTCGAAGGCGTCCAGTACAAGAATCCCCCGATTATTGAACGCACCATCGGTGTCTACCATAAGATACCGCCGCAGGAATTTGAGCGAAGGCTGCCTTCTTGGATCGAGAAAACTAATGCGGAATTCCCAGTTCCCGGCCACTTGGCTGAGTGGCTGATTGATATCGAGGAGCGAAACGGTGTGCCGCTGATCAAGAGTCTGGTCCCGAAGGCTCGGATCATCCACCTTTTCTGGAGAAAGCATTCCGACCGTCGGCACGTGCATGGAATGCGACTCAGACCCGACCGCTTGGTGTTTCACTTGTTCCGTGAGGAAGGGAATCCACATCGTTTTGAGGAGCTGTTTCTCGAAATGCAAAGATGGTTGCCTCTTTGGGCCGACCACTTCGGAGTTGCGCAACTCGACGGCGTGAGTGTGGAGTACGTCAACGTTCTGGACGGGAACATCACGCCCCAGTTCTTCGACAGCAACGGCGGTCTGAGAATTGCTGAGGCGTTGACCATCTTCTCCAACTTTCCTAGCCCGTGCCGGAAATTCACCGCCCCTCTGGACAGCCGAGTTCGCCTAGTGGTGGATGAGCAAAAGCCCGTGTACTTTGATGTCCGAATCCGGGGAGATGATCGCAGCACGAATGCCGTCAGGATCGATTTCGTAGTTCGCATTTTCCCGACTACCAAGCGTTTAACATGTTCCGAAGCGCTTGAAGAGCTGAAGGTGGGACACCGCATTATGCTGGAACAATTCGCTTGCTTTTTCACCGAAAAGGCCAAGATTTCCTTCAATTCGTGATGCCAATTTTCGCTGAAATTGACCGGGCGCCGAGCTTCGACTTCAATCGACCTGTGTCACAGACGGTTGCCGAGGCGGAGTATTCCGGAAGACAGGCCCCATCCCAAGACGCGTTTCACCAGTTTGCATTCGACCAAGCGTTCCTCACTCTAGAGGGTGGGCAGTCGCAGATTCGACTGCGAAAGCCTCTGATGCTCCAGATCGACCCAACCACCCTCCGTTTCACGGTGAAGGACTGGGGCATCGAGATGGATTGCTCTGGGTTGGCACAGCTTCCTAGAGAACTGGCGAGGAAGTTCCTTCGCTTGCTCAGCGCGGCTGAAGTTGAGGGCCTGACCGAGAGTGAGCAAGCCGATTTCGTTGGAATCTGCGATTACGTTGATTTTCGGGAGTTTTCCATCAATAGGTCCGCTCCGCGCTATATGGAAGGCACCCTGAGAAGCAGGGGCCAGACCACCAGCGTCGAGTGGCACGATGGAAGCCAGGAAGTGCTTGATTGGAGTGTTGCTCGCGCCCTGAGCGAGGTTAACCTCGGCGAACGGTTCTCTGCTTTCGTGAGACTTGGCGTCGAGGACAAGTCTCTCGCTCTCGAGAGGGTTTCCCTTCTCCGAGGCCCATCCGAAAGCGAGGATTGGGAAACGTGGCCAAAGAAAAGCTGATCATCGATTTTTGGGACGTTGGGCAGGGGGATTCCACAGTTATCCGATTGCCGGACGGCAGTCTGATATTGATTGATGTTGGCCCGAAGGGCAGCCCGGTCGTGGATTGGCTAGCCGACCATCCACCCATTATACACGCCTTGGTCCTTACCCATAACGATCAGGATCACGCAGGTGCTTTGCCGAGCGTAGTCAAGGTGCCTGGTGTCACGGTCAGGACCGTTTACATGTTATTGGACCGTGACAAAAGGAACCCCAGGTTCCAGAACATCTGGAGGCCGGTCCGCGAGGAGGAAAAGAGAGGGAGACTCTCCGTGCTTGCGTTGAGCCGTGATACCCAGATCTGGGATGGCGACGATACTGGTCTCAGGGTGGTCTATCCCAGTTTTTCGGAGAGCATTGAGGCAACTCGCCCAAATGAATCGTCGGCGGTCGTCTGTCTGGTCCACAAAGGAGACACCCGCATCATATGGCCTGGAGACGCTCCCATGCAGGTCGTGGCGGAGAAATGCTCGAAGACGCTGCCGCAGTTGCTGCACGGCCCGCACCACGGTGGTCCGGTAGATCGCAAGCAGAACTGCTTCGAAGCTTGGGTGAGAGCCGTGGAGCCCGAGCGGGTGTTCGTCTCCGTAGGCACCAACAACAGCCACGGTCTGCCAACCCCTGCCTATCTGAACTTGCAGGCTTCGCGTGGATGTCGAGTGCTCTGTACTCAGATCACAAGGCTCTGTGACAACCGCAGCATTCACAACCGTGTTCCCATTCTCCAAACGGCGGCACTGTTGGGGTTGAAGGCCGCTCGGACTGGAATCCCTTGCCGAGGGTGCTTTCGGCTGGTCGTTGAGGATGGGGATGCGTTGAGTGACGCCTTTGACGCGGAGCATCTCAGAAGGGTCCGTGCTCTTCGACGTGCGCAGTGCTTGGCAAGTCTCTAGTGTAGTGTCCCGTAAATAGATAGACATGTTCTCCCTGATTGTCTATCCTTCGGCCATGCCAAGATTAGCCATGGCTTTGAGCCTCCCCGAGAGTGACCAAACGCAGCTGCGCACTTGGTCGCGGGCCGCCTCCACCCCGCAGCAAGTGGCCCTGCGTTGCCGCTTGGTTCTGTCCGCCGCCCAGGGAATGCAGGACCTGGAGATTGCCGCCGAGCATGGGGTCAACCGCCACACCGCCGCCCTGTGGCGCAAGCGCGTTCGCCTCCAGGGCCTCGGCTGTGTTTGGGAGATCGCCCCGGGCCGGGGCCGCAAGCCGCGCTACGACGCGAGCAAACAAAGCGCGATGATCGAGGCCACCCTCCAGACCAAGCCCCCGGGGATGACGCACTGGAGTTGCCGGCTCATGGCCCGGGCGCAAGGGGTGAGCAAGAACACCGTCCAGCGGCTCTGGCAGTTACACAACCTCAAGCCGCACTTAAGCCGCACCTTCAAGCTCTCCCGCGACCCGCACTTCCTGGAAAAGCTCACCGACGTGGTGGGGCTCTACTTGAATCCCCCGCAGCAGGCGCTGGTGCTTTGCGTGGATGAAAAGAGCCAAATTCAGGCGTTGGACCGCACCCAGCCCGGGCTGCCCTTGAAAAAGGGCCGGTGTGGGACCCTGACGCACGACTATCAGCGCCACGGCACCACGACCTTGTTTGCGGCCTTGAGTGTGCTGGATGGCAAGGTCATTGGCCAGTGTGTGCCCCGGCACCGGCATCAGGAGTTCTTGAAGTTTCTCCGCCGGCTGGACCGCGAGTTTCCGGCACCCCTCACCCTCCATCTGGTGATGGACAACTACGGGACGCACAAGACGCCGGAGGTGCAGCGATGGCTGCAGAAGCACCCGCGTTTTGTCCCCCATTTCATTCCGACCAGTTCGAGTTGGCTGAACCTGGTGGAGCGCTGGTTTGGCGAACTGACCCGCAAGGCCGTGCGCCGGGGCGCCTTTGTGAGCGTGCCGGACCTGATCCAAGCCATCGAGGCGTTCTTGGCGGCGTGGAATCGAGCGCCCCGCCCGTTCGTATGGACCGCCAAAGTCGAAACCATCATGGCCAAGCTGGAGCGCGCCCGCGGCAAGCTTGAAGCGCTGGAGCCCGGCTGCACTCAACCCCGGAAACGCCGCCAGGAGGAAGAATAATACGTATAGTCATTTCCGGGACACTACACTAGCGCATACAGCACGGCGGGAAGCGGACCTCCCGCCGCGCAGAGCATGGTTTCCCGCCCGGTCCTACAGATACTCGCGCGGGTCGGCTACGCGGCCGGCGATGGCGCTGGCGGCGACGGTCGCCGGGGAGGCCAGGAAGACCTGCGATTCCTTGTGGCCCATGCGGCCGGGGAAATTGCGGTTCGTGGCGCTGATGCACTTCAGCGGCTGGTTCATCCGGCCGAAGGTGTCCACCGGCCCGCCCAAGCAGGCCGCGCAACCGGCGTTTTCGGTCATCTTCACGCCGGCCTCGATGAGGATTTCCCAGACCGTCTGGTCGCCCCAGCGGAAGGACTGGAGGTCGCGCAACACCTCGGGACTGGAGGGCACGCCGAAGGTGTCGATGGTGACCTTGCGGCCCTTGAGGATGCGCGCGAATTCGAGGAAATCGCTCGTCTTGCCGCCGGTGCAGGAGCCCATGTAGGCGCGGTCGAGCTTGAGGCTGGCCAGTTCCTTGGCCTTCTTGCGCTGGCCCGGGTCGGGATGGCAGGCCACGGTGGGTTCCAGCGTGCTGAGGTCGAGCGTCATCTCGTAGACGAACTTCTCGTCCTTCTGCCGTTCGACCGGCGTGTACTTCGTGGGCGTGCCGTTCAGGCGGGTGCGGTAATTGACGAACTCTTCCGTCTTGGCGTCGAACTCGAAGATGCCGTTCTTGCCGCCGGCCTCGATCGCCATGTTGGCGATGGTCATGCGGTCGTCCATCGAGAGGGAGTTGGCCCCGGGACCGTCGAACTGCATGGCGCGGTACGTGGCGCCGTCGAAGCCCACTTCGCCGATGATGTGGAGGATGACATCCTTGGCCATCACGCCCGGCTGGAGGCGGCCTTCGAGGCGGAAGTGCATCGTCTCCGGCACCTTGAGCAGGAGCTTGCCCGTGCCCATGACGAACCCGGCGTCCGTGTTGCCGATGCCGGTGGCGAACTGGTTGAACGCCCCCGCGGTGCAGGTATGGGAATCCGTGCCGAAAAGCACTTCGCCCGGGCGGGTGTGGCCCTTCTGCGGCAGGGTGGTGTGGCAAACCCCCGCGTAGCGGCTGCCGAACTGGCGCTTGAAATCGCCCTTGGAGGGGTCGAACACCCACTTGCCGTTCGGGTCGTCGATCACGTCGTAGAAGTGCGTGATGCCCTGCTCCTTGACGAAGTCGCGCAGGATGTCGACGTTGCGGTTGGACTTGCTGTCGGCGGTGAAAATGTAGTGGTCGGGGATGATCACAATGCGCTCGCGATCCCAGACTTTGGCGTTGGCGCCGAACTCGCGCTTGAAGACGCCGATGGTCCCCGGCCCGCAGACGTCGTGGGTCATCAGGATGTCCGCGCTGACCCACACGTTGTCGCCCGCCTGGACCTGCGCCTTGCCGGACGCCCGGGCCAGGATTTGCTCTGTCAATGTCATAGCAGGTGCAGCCTAGCCCACCCGGCGGGAGACTGCAACACGGCAGAAGGAGGGCGCGATGCTTGATTCTGGGGGAGACATAGTTACGATGGTCCCGTGGCATCCAAGTCCCGGGCATTCAGCGAAGGGGACGGTCCGACCAGCGACGCACCGCCTCCCGGCCATGCCGGTTCCGGCCGGAAACCCACGCCAAGGGCGTTCTGGGGATTGCTGGGGGCTGGTGTTGTCTTACAGGTGGTGCTCTGCGTTCGGATGCTGGCGTTGTGGAGCGGTATGGGCTTTCGACCTTCACCGTCGTACGTGCTCACCAATCTGGTCCTCGCCGGTGCCGGCCTGTTCCTGGGCTTTCAGCCGGTTCGTAGCGGCGTGCGGTGGCAACGCGTCTTCGGTTACACGGTGTGCGCGTACCCCGTCTATGTGTTTGCCGAGCATTTGGCATGGGCACTCAATCTCACGGTCCTGAGAGACTGAGGTGCCATGTCTGTGCTTTCCTGCCATGGGCAAGGCCCAAGGATCGAGATCCGCCCACCTTTGCCGACCGACTTCGCCGGAATCGACGTCGTTTTCCATGAGGCGGTGCATGGCCTCGCCCAAGCGGACTACACCCCTGAGCAGTTGCACGCTTGGGCTCCGGCCCTGCTGGGAGCAGAGCATTGGCGCCGGCGGACCGCCGCCTTGGAGGTGAGGGTGGGCCTTGTGGCGGGCCGGCTCGCCGGATTCATCGGCTTCTCGGTGGCAGGGTACATCGATCTCCTCTTCACCCGCCCTGAGTTCGCGCGCCGCGGAATCGCCCGGGCGCTGCTCCTCGACGCGGAGCGCTGGCTATGGGAGGTCGGCATCCGGCGGACCACCACGCACGCCAGTCTGACCGCCCGGCCCTTCTTCGAGGCCATGGGCTACACCTGTCTCCAGAGCCGGACGGTCGAGTGCCGCGGGGTGGAGTTGCGGAATTTCGAGATGGCGAAAGGCCTGGAACTACCACGTCCGAAGGCGCTGGCAGGGACCGCTGAGGCCGGTCTTTTCAACCTGCTCGGAGCGTGGGTGGCTGCGGGTGCCCACGGCTTCACCCTATGCACGGGGGAGGCTCCGGTGGTCCACTCCGCCGAGGGTGCCGAGCTCCTGACGGAACCGGTAGCGACGCACGAGAGTCTCGGTTTGTTACTTCAACGCCTGCTCGATGCGCGCCACCGAGCGGAGTTCCGCACCCACGGTACGGTGAGCTTCTTCTGCGACTGGCCCGGCGGGAGCCGCTTCGTGGGCGGGGCCAAAGTCGAGGGCGACAAGCTGCGGGTGGAAATGCGCCGACTGGCACTCTGACGGAGGGGTTGCAGCGTCGCGGCCGGTGCGGAGAGTGGACGCACCCCTTCCGTCCAGCGTAGGATGCCGCCCATGAAGGTCGTTTGGCTCGTTCGTTCGCTGGCCGGCTCCGCGCTGGTCTTGGCAGGCATCGCCACTTCTGCCCTCGCTGCCGATACCAACCGCATGCGGGTGCCGATGAAACCCGCCGGCCCGGCGGTGGACGCCGCCGCCATGCAGCGCATCTACGACGAGGTGAAGACGCCCTTCAAGTACGGCGTGGTGCTCCGGGGCGAGCAGAAGGAGTACGTGGATTGCCCAAGTGTGTTCCGGCATGGCGAGGCGTGGTACATGGTGTTCATCGCGTTCGACGGCAGCGGCTACGAAACGCGCCTGGCCCAAAGTCCCGATCTGCTGCACTGGAAGGCCCTGGGGCCGATCCTCAAGCGCGGTTCGGGCGGCTGGGACCAGGAACAGGCCGCCGGCGGGCTGGCCTTGGTCGACTACCGCTGGGACGGCACTTGGGAACTCGGCCAGCACGACGGCAAGTACTGGCTCTCCTACCTGGGCGGCACGTTGAAGGGGTACGAGACACCGCCCCTGTGCGTGGGCCTGGCCCATACCACCGAGCCTGCCGCCCCGCGCGAATGGACCCGCTGGAAGAACAATCCCATCCTCACACCCAGCCAGCCGGATGCGCGTCCGTTCGAGCGCGATACGCTCTTCAAGACCCATATCCTGCGCGATCCCGCCCAGACTCTCGGCTTCCCGTTCGTTATGTTCTACAATGCCCGCCAGCAAGGCCCGGGCATCGAGCGGATCGGCATGGCGGTGTCGCGTGACTTGGTCCAATGGCAGCGCTACGGCGACGGGCCGGTGATCGAGAACGGCGACCCCAGCGGCATCTCCGGCGATCCGCAGATCGTGAAGCTCGGCGACACCTGGGTGATGTTCTACTTCGGCGCCTTCTGGAAGCCGGGCGCGTTCGACACCTTCGCCTGCTCGAAGGACCTCGTGCGCTGGACCAAGTGGCAGGGCCCCGACCTCATCGCTCCCAGCGAACCGTGGGACAAAGAGTACGCCCACAAACCGTGGGTCGTGCGACATGCCGGCGTGGTGTACCACTTCTACTGCGCCGTGGGCGACCAGGGCCGCGTCATCGCCGTGGCCACGTCGAAGGAACTGCGAGGGAGTGGGGCCAAGGAAACCACAGCGAAGTGATGATGGGATGCAGGGGCAACCTCACGGCACGGCGAGACGATTGACGAGGTTGGTGGCAAGGTGGTTGGTGGTGAGGCGGAGGTCGCGATAGGGTCGGACGCTGCCGTCGGCGAACAGCAGGTGCATCCGGTGCCCCTCGAACTCGCTTGTCCACCCGAGCTTCTGGTTCTGGACGAGTGACACCATGCCGGGTTGCGCGGCCACGCGGTCCAGCATGAAGTTGCGGTGGCCGGAGAGGACCATGTCCGGCCGGTTCGGGGTCGCATCAAGGCTCACAAAGTAGCTGAGGTTGGCGTTCCTCAATCCCGTCATGTTCGTAGCCATGCGGCGTGGGTCGGCAGGGCAACACACCATCTTGGGAATACCAATCTCGATGCGCGCGGCATAGAAGTGCTGATAGGTGATCGGCCCGTACTCCATTGATCCATCCTCGTTCGTCGAAACCATCGGTGGGAAGGCACCTCTGTGGTCAGCGGCAAAGCGGCTAAAACCGCTCCCGATGGACCTGAGGTTGTTGGCACAAGCGAACCACATCGGATGGCCCTTGACTCTCATCCAACCGGACCCAAGGACACCCAGCACCGCCACGACGGCAATGATAACAAGCACCTCAATCACCGTCAGCCCATGCCGCCCCCAATCCCGGCCTGGCCGGTGGTTGCGCGCCGAACGAGCTTGGGAACCGTGCATGGAGAAACGGTAGCAGGAGCCGTGAAGTGGGTCACGAATGGATATGTGGGCATCCACTCGCAGGGTCTCAGGCCAACAACGGATCGCCGGGACAGAAGGCCTCCGGCCGAGTTCGCCGCCGCCGCTGAGCCTGCTAAGTGTGAGTTGGAGGTTCGGAATCAACACGTTGGACCGAATGCTGCGGTTGCTTCGGGTGGGGCGTTTGACCCCGGAAACAACAGGTAGTAAGTTTTAGCTCCGTCCCACCCGCGATGAGGCGAGATTGGTAAAGAAAAAGGTTGCCGAGAGGGCACTGGCAAGCAATACTAAGTAACGACAACAAACTAAAACACACGTCCAACCGCCATCCATGAACCCCACCCTTCTCTCCCTTCGGCGGCGACGCTCTGGAGCTTTCACGCTGATCGAGCTGCTCGTCGTCATCGCCATTATCGCCATCCTGGCCGGCATGCTCCTTCCGGCCATCGCCAAGTCCAAGAGCAAGGCGATCTCGGTCAAGTGCAAGAGCAACATGCGCCAGCTTGGCATCGCCTCGCTGATGTACGCCAACGAGAACAAGGACCGGTTCCCCGACTGCAAAGACAACGAATGGGCCGCTTACTGGCCATGGGACCTACCCGCCAAGGCTGCCAACGCCATCATCCGCAACGGGGCCGGACGCCACATCCTCTATTGCCCCGGTTTCTCGAAGCAGGACAATGACACCCTCTGGAGCTACGGGACGGGCTCGACGAACGAAATCGCAACGGTGGAGAAGGGCTACCGGGTCATCGGCTATGCCGTGGCCTTCAAGAATTCGGGACGGGTCAAGACCACCAATGTCACCGAGTCCCTGAACCCCGCGGATTGGGAGATCAACGCCAACCTCAAGATCAACCCCGGCTCAAGCGAACGGGTGATCGCGGCGGACGGCAACTTGTCCGACGGCGAGAACGAGCGGGAGCGCCGCAAGAACAAGTACATCAACATCAACGGCGGCTGGGTAGGGCATCGGTGCCCGCACATGGAGAACAACTACCCGATGGGGGGCAACCTCCTCTTCATGGATGGTCATGCCGAATGGAAGAAATTCGAGAAGATGGTCGTGCGCACCAAGGACAACAGTTCGAGCAGTCCGGCGTTTTGGTGGTAACCGCCCTCCCACACTCTCTCCGGACGGCCCCCCTTCCCTGCGAACGGGGGCCGTTCGCTTTTTGAGGCACCGAACGACAGGGATGCCACACGCCAAGGGGGGCCGCAACCCGGAGCCATCGGGTTGAGGCGTCACGGTCCCGGGAGCGGGCCAGCGACTCATGACGGGATTATCTCCGTTGCCATTTCCTAGCGCGGCGGGCACGATCCGAAGCCGGTCTCCGATGCACCATGACCATTCGCCCCGCCACCAATGCCGACGCCGAGGCCGTTCGTGAGTTGGTGTTTGGCATCCTGCGGAGCTATGGCTTGGAGCCGGACCCAGCGACCACGGATCGCGACCTGGAGGACCTCGAGGGGAACTACCATCACGCAGGCGGCTACTTCGCCGTGTTGCGGGATGCGGAAGGCGTCATTATTGGAAGCTACGGCTTGGCGCGCATCAGCGACACGGAGTGCGAGTTGCGCAAGATGTACCTCGCCGCGGCGCATCGTGGGAAAGGGCTCGGCAGGGCGTTGTTGGAAGACGCCTTGCGGGAAGCCAGGCGGCTGGGCTACCGCGTGGTCACGCTGGAAACCGCCTCGGTCCTCCAGGAGGCGATTGCGCTCTATCGGAAGTACGGCTTCGAACCGTACCTGCCCCGGCACCTGGCCACGCGCTGCGACCAAGCGTACCGCAAGGTGCTGCGGGACGGAGACGCCAGCACACGGGCGACCCATCGGCCCGGTCTTCACCCCCACGCAAACCGGGCGTAGATCAACCCTGCCCACACCAGGAACGCCGCCGCGAACTTGAGCTTGAACGAGGTCTTGGCGGTCTTGTGTCGGAAGACCAACATCCCCGCGAGGCCGCCTGGCCAGCCGCCCAAGGCGCTCACCAAGCAGAGTTGGAACTCCGGAACACGCGAACCCGTCCGGACGGCGCGCCACTTGTCGTAGCCGAACAGGAGAAACGCGAGGGCGCTGGAAAGCCCGAGCCACGCGAGGAGAATCTGATCAAGCCGGGTCATGCACTGGCGGGAATGGCGCGGGGCGTTCGATCACAGCCGGGTAGCCTACCCGCCCGCAAAGACCGGTCGGAAGCCCGCTTCCGTCAGGATCCTGGCGACCGCGGTCCGCTGGTCACCCTGGATCTCGATGCGACCCTCCTTGACGGTGCCGCCCACGCCGCAGGCCTTTTGCATGGCCTTCGCGAGCTTCTCTTTTTCCGGCAACCCGATTCCGACGAAGCCCTGCACCACCGTGACGGTCTTGCCGCCGCGATGGGCCGTCTGCCGCAGGATATCCACCCGCCCGCGATTACGGTTGGGTGCCTTCGGCTTCGGCGCGGGCTCGCTGGCGGTGGCTTCCACCGCGCGCTCCGGGGCCAACTTGTCTGCGGGCACGTCCAGACCCGCAAACGGGTTCTGCCCAAATCCGGCGTCGCTGTGGCTGAGATCCAGTCGTTTCTTGCTCATGGGTGCATGCCGTGTTTCATCGATTGCGGAGGGAGGATAATGTGGACCTGTCCACGTGTCACGCGCGCCTGTCCGGCAGCGTTCCGTCTACGCAGTCCGCCGGCAAGCGCAGCGCGACACCGCTTTGAGGAACCCGGCGTGCAACGCTCCGCGCGGCTCCGAGAGTCCTCGCAGGTAGTCCAAAAGCGCCGTCGCCGGCTGCAAGGCAGCCTCTGCCGGCGCACTCCATAGAGATGGCAGAGTTGCACGTGAAGGTCTATCGTTGCTCGTCACATGAGCGCAGCCAGCAACTCCCAGCCAGCCTCCGGGCGAATACCGTGGCCCCACGCCCCGCTCCACCAACTCTCCCTCAACGGTACCTATTTCGTGACCGCTGGCACGTACCACAAAGCACTCCTGTTTCTTGGTCGCGAGAGGCTGGATGTCCTCCAACGCGGCTTGCTGGCGGTGACCGCCGAGTCCGGATGGCGACTGGAGGCCTGGGCGGTGCTCCCGAACCACTACCACTTTGTGGCCCATTCTCCGGGTGGCGAAGAGGGTGGAACCAGCCTTACTCGCCTGCTTGCCGGTTTGCACGAACGAACCGCCAAGTGGATCAACCGGCTGGACCGCACCCCCGAACGAAAAGTCTGGCACAACTTCTGGGAGACCCGGTTGACCTACCAGCGAGCGTATCTGGCACGTCTCAGATACACCCACCAGAACGCGGTCAAGCACGGCTTGGTGCCGGTGGCCAGCCAGTATCCGTGGTGTTCGGCGGCGTGGTTCGAGCGGACGGCCAGGCCGGCACAGGTAGAGACCGTCTATTCCTTCCCCATCGACCGGATTCGCGTCGAAGATGATTTCGGCATCCTGAGGCTCGATTGATCCGCGGCAGAGCACCCCTGTGGAGTGCGGTGGCAAGCGCAGCGCGACACCGCTTTGAGGTACCCGGGGTGCCGACGCCCCGCGCGGCTCCGAGAGCCTGCGCAGGCAGTCCAAAAGCGCCGTCGCCGGCTGCAAGGCAGCCTCTGCCGGCGCACTCCATAGAGATGGCTCGCGCGCATCAAGCAGCATGGCGGCGCCCATATCGTGTGGGGCGGCCGCGCCTCCGTTGCCGGAGTACCGCAAGGTCATGCTCCTCCCCACGGGCATCATTTCTCCGGGATAATCTCCATCGCCTGGATCATCGCTTCGTGGCCCGGGGTGGAGGTGAAGCGCACGTCGATGACGCCGTGTTGCGCCTCGATGCCCGGGAACTCGCGTACGTAGGCCTTGAAGGTCCCAGCCTCCTTGCGCACGCTGAGGTTCTCGATGACCGTGCGGCCGTTGATGGCCACGGTCGTCGGACGGGTGACCGTCTCCCACTTGCCTTCGCGCTCCATCCAGGGGGTCTCGGGCGTGTCGGCCCAATGCAGCACCACCCGGTAGCGGCCGGGCGCCACGGTGGCGTTGACCCAGAACTCGGGGGAATGCACGCCGTAGCGGTAGATCTCCTCGTCCTTGGTGCCGCCGATGTACATGCTGCGGCGGCGATTCCACCAGCACCGGGCCACGGTATCGCCGCCGAAACCGAGGCGGGCAACGAATTCCGTGCCAGGCCGCCAGGCGTGGCCGTTGACGTCCACATAATCCTGCCGTCCCGTGTAGCCGAAAATGAACCGTTGCGCCTCGCGGGGACCGTCGCCGGAACCGTAGCCCGCTTCGCCCGTAGCGGCGGAGAATTGCGCGCCATCGACCCGGACTTGCGCGGCCCGGGCCAGCGGGTTCTTTACGCCACGCACCACGAGGGTGAGTTCATGCGGGCCGTTGGTGAGCCCCTTCTTCACGAAGACCGGTTGTTGCGCGCGGTCCGCGGGGTTCCAGAACTCGACAATGGTCGGCTCCTTGACACCGTCCACCAAGGCATCGGCCCAGCCGCCGTCCGGCCCCACACAGCCCAGCAGGGCCACTCGGTTGCCGTGGAAGCGGAACGTGACGGTGGCTCCCACGTGGTCCGTACCGCGATAGGAACCGCCGAAGGCGGCGGGGTCGGTCACGGTGCTCCAGTTGCCGTTGACGGTGAAAGCGGTGTCGTCCGCCACCTCTTGGGGATCGTTGCCGGTGACGACGATGTGTTTGCGGCCGTCGTGGCGGATGGTGACGAGGCAATCGCCGTTGGTGAGGGCTTCGACAGTGTAGCCGTTGGCCTTCAGGTCGGCACGTTCCTTGAGTTTGCGGCCGTCGGCCTCGATGGTCGTGGGGCGAAACGCCAGCCGGAGCACCTCCTGTACGCCACGCGGGGCGTCATACGTGGTGTAATCGATGCGGCCCTTGCCGTAGCGTACGTGGTTGACCACCGAGGTGGAGCGCATGATGTGGTTCTCGCGGTTGGGACCGAACTCGCGCGGCAGCCACGCCATGGCTTCGAGCACCTGGCACAAGGGCCACGGGTGCGCGAGGTTGGACCACTCGCCCGTGGCCACCATGTCGCCGTAAAGGCCGTCCTTCACGACGCCGTTGGGGAGACTGTCATACGTGGCCATGATCATGATGCGGCGGCCGATCTCGCGCGCCCACGCGGAATCCGCCAGCACGCCGTACCGGATGATCGTGGGCCCGGCGGTGTATTGGTTGTAGGAGAGCGAAGTGCCGCAGCAGACGGCGGACTCGGGGAAGGCCCACACGCCGCTGTAGACGTCGCCCCGGGAGGCGGGATCGGCGCCATTGCGGTTCCAGACCAGGGAGAGGATGTTCCGCAGGTCGTTGCGCCAGTTGGGATAGGCCTGCGGGTACTTCATGAGATGATCCGCGCACATGGCGGCCATGCCGCAGATCATCGGGTTGTCCCAATCCCAGTAAGTCCGGCCCCAGGTGTCGTTCACCCACCACGCGGGCAGCATCTGCTCGTTGAGGAAGCGGCGGCCGGCGTCGCGCGCCTTTACAATCGCACTGTCCTTGCCGGGGTAGCCGCTCTGGATGAGGTCATCGAGGAAATCGACGATGATGGAGGTGGTGCCGGTGAGGACATCCGACCAACCGACGACCGAGGGATCCACGTAGCGGTTCCACGGGGCCACCGTGGGGTCGCGGAACTGGGCCTTGGCGGCGAACACATCGCCCCAATGCCGGGCCATCTCCAGGTAGCGCGGGTTGCCGGTGAGTTTGTGGGCGCGGAGCACCTCCGTGCCGGTGATCGCGCAGAGATCGAGTTGGTTGCGGCCGGTGGGATCGCACTTGCCGTAGACCTTGCCCTTGGTGGGCGTGCTGATGGGAAAGCGCGGCCAATCGGCGTTGTCGGGGGTGAGGCCGTAGTCGAGGATGTAATCGACCGTGAGGGGAATGTAGAGGAAGGCGATGGGGTCGCCGCTATACTGGTAATAGGCGGTCAGGCCCTTGATGGTGCTCCAGGCGCGGGCGCAGAGATCGCCGCACATCCAGTCGGTCGTTGGAGGGATCAGGATGGTGCCGTCGGGCTTGATGCTCCAATGCGAGTTGTAGACGAAGTCCGGCGCGCTCATCACCGCCTTGGGCTTCTCCACCCAGGGATAGCGCTTGTAGACGTTGACGGCGATGTTGAGTCGCTCGTCGATCTGGCCGTTGAGCCCCTGGTACCATGGGGCAAGCACGCCATGCGCATCCTCCACCGCCGGGTGCGCGTAGTAGGCAGGGAGGTTGGTGGCGGCGTGGGCTGCAACGAAGCCGCTAGCGGCCAGAATCAAGCTGACGGAGAGTTGAAACCGGGGCGGCGAGGTGTGGCGTGGGAGGGAGCCACCCGCAGACCGGTCTTCAAGAGTCGATTTCATAGGCTCGGACGCGTGCGCCTCGGAGTCAATAGCCCAAGGGCGATGCTGACAGCGGCGATCCTAGGGCAGGGCCATACGCGAAGCAAACCTGCGTTTTGGCAGGTGTGCTCGGCGTATCCTCGGCAAGACCCTCACCCCGCTTCGGGATACGCGTATGGAGTGCGGTGGCAAGCGCAGCGCGACACCGCTTTGGGGAGGCGCCCCGACGAGGGTGCAGCGTCTGCGGGCGTGTTGTCGGTTAAAATGTGCCCAATCGAAGGCGCGGCCTACTTGCCTGCCGGTGCGGCCGCCGCCGGCCTGAGATACTTGGCGAACAGTTCCATGGTCAACTTCTCCGCCGTGGGGTCTTGGAAGCCGTGGCCCGCCCCCTTGACCGTGTGAAATGTCACCGGCACTCCCGCCTTCGTCAGCGCTTCTGCCAGCAGGATACTCTGATGGTGCGGCACCAGCGGGTCCTGGTCGCCGTGGGCGATGACAAACGGGGGGCACTTGGCCGTCACGTAGGTGATGGGGTTCGCCCGGGCCACCTTCTCCTTGTTCTCTTGGATGGCCCCGCCCACCAACCGCGACTCGGGAGAGTCCGCCCCGTCATGCACCTGGCCGTTGGGGAGGCGGTGAGTGTCCATCTGCAGGAAATCCGTCGGGCCAAAGAAGTCCGCCACCGCCTGCACGCCACTGGAGAAGGTCAGGTTCTCGCCCACCTCGAAGAGACCCGACCCGCTGGTGGTGCCGAGCATGCTGACCAAGTGTCCGCCAGCGGAGGCTCCATAGGCGCCGAAGTGGTCGGGGTCCAGACCGTACTCGGAGGCGTGGGCACGCAGCCACCGCACGGCCGCCTTGCAGTCCTCAATCTGGGCCGGAAAAGCGGCGTGCTGGCTGAGCCGGTAATTGAGCGAGGCCACGGCATAGCCCTGCGCCAGGAACCGGGTTGGGTTCTCTCCCCCCTTGTCGCCGCCCATGAAGGCTCCGCCATGGATCATGATGATCAACGGGAGTTTGCCGCCCTTCTCGGGCAGATAAAGATCGAGCTTCTGACGGGGGTGGCCGCTGGTGACGTAGGCCAGGTCCCGCAGGGCCCGGGTGCCGGCCGGCAAGGACACCGCCCGGCCGCCGCCCTGCGATTGTGCGCTCAGAGTCAACACGCCCAAAAGCAGGATCAGCGTCGCCCACCGAACGCCCGGGCAAATCGTCAGAGTCTTCATAGCGAGACGGAGTCTACCATGCCGGGGGAAGCTGATCCAAGGCGCATTCCGGCGACGAAAAAGGCGCGGAAAGCATGGAGCCTTCCGCGCCGGGAGAAAAGAGCGACCGCGCTATACCTTGCCCATCTGCTTCAGGGCTTCGAAGTTGCGCTTGACGGCATCCATCGGGTCCTTGCTGGTTTCGTGTTCCACGATGTACCATTGCGTTCCGCCCTTGCGCTCGCAGAACGCGAACACGCCTTTCCAATCCACCTTGTCCTCGCCGATGGCGGCCTCGGGACCGGCCCCGCTGGGCTTGATGTGAATGGTGATGGCGCGTTTAGGATACTTCTTGAGCACTTCCACGGGATCGGCGCCGCCGTCACGGCAGTTGCTGGTGTCCAGTTGCATCACAACCCCCTTCTTCGTGGTGCCGAAGAAGAGATCCCAAGCGGAGGTGCCCTCGAACTTGGTGAAGTCGTGCGCGTGGGCGTGGTACCCGAGGTACATGCCCGCCGCCTTCACGGCCACCAGTTGCTCGTTGAAGAACTTGGCCTTGTCGAGCCATTCCTGCTTCGACTTGCCTTCCATCCACGGCACGATGAGGAACTTGTTGCCGATGGTCTGGTTGAACTCGATGGTCTCCTTCAGCTTGTCGGGTTGGATGGTGTCGAACCCGGTGTGGGTGCCGCAGGCGACGAGGCCGTTGTCATCCAGCAGCTTGCGCAGTTCCTTGGCGCTACGGCCATGGTATCCGGCGAACTCCACACCCTTGTAGCCGATCTTGGCCACCTGGGCGAGCACGCCGGGGAGATCCTTGGCGCACTGTTCGCGCACCGAGTAGAGCTGCAGGCCCACGGGGATCCTCTTGCTGGAGGCGGCTTGGGCCGCTCCGGCCAGGCCCAGGGTGGCGCCCGCCACGCCGAGGGCGGTGCTTTGCAGGAAGCTGCGACGGGAAAGAGTCGAACTGACAACAGTATTCATAATTCGAGCAATCGTCTTGCATTGGCTTGGCCAATGTCTGGCCAAAACCTGCCAACTCGCAGCCCGCTGGTCAATGGATTAGGTGCGCGGGGCGTGCTGGCGCTAGTTGGCTTTGGCCACGGGGCAATCGTTCACGAGGCGCAGGGCTTCTTCCACGAGGATGGCCCCGGTGCGTTCGCCAAGGCTCGTGCGGGAGATGTACTCGTAGCGCTTGAAGCTGTCGTAATCTTCTTTGGTGAGGATGTAGCCGAAAGCGTCGTTCGTGAGGCCGAAGAGCAGGTTGTGCTCTCCGCGCATCTTGCGCTTCAGGTAATAGCCGATGTTCGGCAGCGCTTCGCCGGGGATGGTGAGGATCTGCGCGTTGCCCACGTTGAGCAGGTTCATCTGGGTGGTAACGCTGTCGCCCGAGGCCGAGACGCCGGGCACGGCGGGGAGGCTCTTGAGCAACTGGCGCATCAGGGGGGAATCCACCGGCAGCGTGAGCGGGCGGGCGGTGCAGAAGAGCCTCGGGGTCGTTTGGACAGGGGCCTCCGCCACGAGGCGCAGGGCTTCGTCTGCCAGCAGTCGCCCGATACGCCCGCATTCGGCCCAGTCGTTGGCTTCGCCGCCCCCGGGTTGGCGGTTGTCGGCGGTCACCATGCCGCCTTGAGCGCTGTTCATGAAGACGGCCACCCCGCCGCCTTGCTCCGCGATGCGGTCGTACAGGGGGCCGACGAGGTCCGGGCTGCAGATGCCCCGGTCGCTCCCGATGACTTCGGGATGAATGGCGTAGTTGACGAGGGTGGCGATCGGCTTGCCCGCCTCATCCAACGCCTGGATGACATGACAGCGCGGGTCGTACAGGTGGTCGGCGTAGTAGTTGTAAGCGATCTTGCCCCGGGCTTCCCCGGTGGCGATCTTAAGGCGGGCCGGCTGCAGCTTGGCGGCGGCCTCGGTGATTGCCTCGGCCATGCGCCCGCAGACCGATTCGAGGTACTTCGGGTCCGCGCTGGTCCCGCCCTTGCCGTCCGGGAACCCGTAGCAATCCGGCGCGCTGTGGGTGTGGGTCACGCCGATGAGGATGTTCTGTGGCGGGAGGGTGGGAACGCCGGCCCGCACTTGGTTGCCCAGGAAACTCGGGAAGCCGAGGAAATCCGCCCCCACGATGGCCACCCGGTTGGTGCCCTCCTCGAGTACGAGGGCGCGCACGGTCAACTCGCCCTGCTTGGCGCGTGTCGGGTGCGATGGCCCCACGCCCCCGGAGACCGGCAGCAAGGGGTCCGGAGTGACGTTGCGCACGGCCACGCCCACGCGCAAGCCGGCCGGCCAGCTTGGCGCCGCCAGTGCCAGGGCGAAAAGGAAACCCACTAATCGGAATAAGCGAGCGTTCATGCCGGCCAAGCTACGCCAGGCCGGCGGAAAAGGCGAGCGGAACCCCGCGTGATTGCCATACGCTGGATCAACCGGCACCTTTCTTTGTCCGGTTTGTCCAATCGGCGGCATCTATGGGGTGAACAGAACATGACGGACGACCTGCAACTGCTTGAACGTTACGCCCGCCAAGGCTCGGAGGAAGCCTTCGGCCAATTGGTGGCGCGGCATCTGAACCTCGTCTACTCCGCCGCCCTGCGGCAGGTGGGCGGGGAGGCAAGCCTGGCGCAGGATGTGGCCCAGTTGGTGTTCACCAACCTGGCACGCAAAGCCCCCGTGCTTTGCACCCAGGCGCGGGCCCGGGGTTCCCTCGGAGCGGACGGCGGCGCGGAGTTCATCCTCGCCGGCTGGCTGCACCGTGATACCCGGTTTACCGCGCTCGAGCTGCTGCGCAAGGAAAGCCGCCGTCGCCACCGTGAACAGGAGGCTGTGGCCATGCAACTCCTTGACGCCCAAGACCCGCCCGCAGACTGGACCCAGATCCGCCCGCTGCTCGACGAAAACCTCGACCGCATGCCCGCCGCCGACCGCGACGCCCTGTTGCTCCGCTTTTTCGAGCGGCGCAGCTTCGCCGAGATCGGGACGGCGCTGGGGGTGGGCGAGGAAGCCGCGCGCAAACGGGTGACCCGGGCGCTCGACCACCTGCGCGAACTCCTGGCGCGGCACGGAGTCACGACCACCGCCGCCGCCCTGGCGGGGCTGTTGACGAGTCAAGCAGTGCAGGCGGCGCCAGCCGGGTTGGCTGCCGCCCTGACGACGGCCTCGCTGGCCGCCGCGTCCGCCACCTCGACCCTTGGCACCCTGCTACAAACCATGATCACGAGTAAAGCGACTCTGGGCGTGCTCACCGCCGCCACCCTGGGCCTGACCGCCACGGTCGGCCTGCAACACCGGTCCGCCCAACGACTGCAAACTGAAAACGCGGCCTTGCGCGCCCAGGCCACCCAAGCGCCCGCCGCCCTTCCCCAACCCGCGGCTGCCAATACCGCGCTGACCGCAGAATTGGCCCGCCTGCGGGGCGAACATGCCGAACTGCTGCGGTTGCGCGGTGAGGTGACTTCGTTGCGCGAAGCCCTGGCCGGGGCCAGGGCCGCCGCTTCCGCCCAGAAGGAAGCGGTCACCGCCGCCGCCCCCACGCCCGACGACGAAGCGCGCGCCCGCGCCGCAGAGGAGAAGTCTCTCGCCATTGCCCGCATGACCTACGTCAAGTACTGGACCCTGGCCTTCGTCCTGTACGCCGGTGACCACGACGATCAACTCCCTGCCGCGTTCGACCAGGCGGCCTCCTACATGCCGACCGACCAGACGGCTCTGTTGTCCACCTTCAGCCCGGATAAGTTCGAGATCCTCTACCACGGACGCCTCAAGGATCTCAAAGACCCCGCCAGCACCATCCTGATTCGCGAGAAAGAGGCATGGTCCAACGCCAGCGGCACCGGCATGGCCCGCACGTACGCCTTCGCCGACGGCCACTCGGAAATCCACCTGGCTCCCGACGGTGACTTCACCGCCTGGGAAAGCACCCGCCTCGTCCCGCCCGCCACCCGCTGAACGCGCCCCTCTCCACTCACCTCCGTGCGGCGTCCCCTGACACCTCACGGAGTTCTTCCCTTCCATTCGGGCAGCATCAAGTGGGGCGATGTGCCTCCCGACTGGACACTGGCGGGTGGCCTGCTCAGGGCTTTACGGTTTGCGCCCGCCTTTTTGAACTTGTCGCTTTGCCGTTTTGCCGTTTGCCGTTTGTGCCGTCCTGTTTGTGCTTGCTTCGCAAGGAGACTGGGCGTAGAGAGGACACGTCGGACAAATCCTAGGAAACTATGAAGCAATCAAAGGCATTCGCGGGTTCGGTTGCGTTCAGCTTATTATTTTTCGCTGGCTCAGTGTGGGGGCAGACTCCGTTCCATGGCGTGCCAGCGCAAATCCCCGGCCGGATTGAGGCCGAGGACTTCGATCTCGGCCCGGAGGGCGCGGCGTATCACCTGGTACTCGCCAGTTCACCCAGCAGCAGCTACCGCGGCACCGAAGTGGCGCTGAGAGCATCGGCAGATGTGGGAGGCGGATATGAGGTGGCTCTGGGGGCAGGCGAGTGGGTCGCCTATACCATCGATGTCAAAGCGGCGGGCGTGTACCAACTGGGCGTGCGGGGTGGGGACTTCGGCTACACCAGCCCTCCTACCGTCCATTTCGAACTGAGTGGAGAGGATGTGAGCGGAGCGATCGTCCTCCCGGTCGCGTACTATGCCGCTCTCTCGCCGGTATGGGTGACGGGTTATTCGCAAGGCATCGTTTTGAAGCCCGGGCTACAGGTAATCCGGCTGGTCTGCGACAGTCCGGGCCGCTATCCGGGCTTTTCGCGGACTTGGTACAACTGGCTGGAACTGGTTCCGGTCCAACCGCGCGCTGCCAGCGTCGTGGCGGGGAGCGGAGCGACGGGTTTCGCCGACGGGCCGGGCGCTCAAGCGAAGTTCTCCACCAACGCGGCGGCATTGGACGCCGACCTGGCCGGCAACCTCTACGTCGCTGACGCCGGCAACCTCCGCATCCGCAAGATCACCCCGCAGGGCGAGGTCAGCACCTTGGCGGGCACGGGAGAAGCTGGGTATGTGGATGGCCCAGGCGCGCAGGCGAAATTCACGCAAATCGGGGCATCCAGCCTCATTTTCCAGACTTGGCGCTGCATGGGTGTCGCCGACGATGGCACGGTGTACGTGGCGGATAATGACTACGGGACACGCAACGAACGCCGACTGCGGCGCATCATGCCCGACGGCACGGTGAGCACTTTCTGGTCATGTGCTGGTCGCATTTCCGGGTCCGACTACTGGTCCAATCCTGACTATCTCGCGCATGTCTCGGTGAAGTCGAGTGGCGAAGTGATTTTTGCGCGGGTATGGGATGGTTTCCGCGCCCACAAGGATGAGTTGATGCAGTTGGGCTCTGATGCCGTGCCTCACCGTCTCGGAGTATTCACAGCGGCCCCTTACGGGGACTACTGGCTGACCGACGCCAATGCCGCGCACACAGCGGACGTCTTTTTTACCGCGAAGTACGCGGAGAGGTCAGCACCCTACCCAACCAAGCTGGGAGTGTTTCCTGCCGTAGGCGGTAGCAACACCGTTTACATTACGGGCTTGGACAACGAGACATTGTCGTCGGTCACGGCCGACCGCGCCGGGCATGTCTTCTTCACTGAGCAGTTCGACGACCACCTAACAGTTCAGGTCTGTGAGTTGCTCCCCACCGGCCAACCGCACGTGCTCTACCGCAGCACTACGCTCGGAGGCCCCCTCTGTGCCGACGCGCAAGGGAACGTCTATTTCTTCGACAACCACCGCATTCTCAAGCTCTCCTCGGAGCCGGCGGTCGCGTTGCGCACCCTCGCCACCGCGGGGGGCAGCATCACTACCAGCCTTCCGGGCCCGTACCCCTCCAATACCGTCGTCACCGCCACCGCGGTACCAGAGCCCGGCTGGTCCTTCCTGGGCTGGAGTGGAGATGCCTCGGGCACCACGCCGCAGCTCGAGCTCACCATGAGCACCCACCGGCGCGTCAACGCCGCCTTCGGCGCCCCGCTGAATCTGAGCAAGACCGACGGCGGCAACGTCATTCACTCCCCCGCCCTGGGGCCCTATCGGGCCGGGACCCGGGTCACCTTGCTGGCGATCCCGCAGGAGGGCTATGAATTCACCAATTGGAGTGACGGGGACACGAACCTGACCCGGGTGGTCGATATCGCCGGGCCATTGAGCCTCAAGGCCACCTTCACCGCCCTGCCGCGCTACCAAGTGACGGCCGCCGTGCTGGGCGGGGTGGGTGGCACCGTGGAACTGTCGCCCGTACGGTCCAACTACTGGCGTGGCCAGACTATCACGGCCATCGCCCGGCCGGCGAGCGGCTACGTCTTTCAGGTCTGGTTGGACAACGTGACCGCCAACCCCCGGACCCTGACCGCCACGGAGAACCTGACACTCTTCGCGGTCTTCGCTCCCGGCCAGCAGCAGGCACCCCAAGTGGTGACCGGAATGGGAGACCACCTGTTCCGCCCGGGGGACCGCGTGGAACTGACCGTGGTCGCCAGCGGCGGCGCGCCTTTGGAATATAGCTGGGCGCACAACGGCCAGCCCATTACCACCGCCACCGGGCCGACCTTGGTGTTGCCTTTCGCCCAACCGATCGACGCCGGCCAATACACCGTCACAGTCAGCAACTCCGCCGGGCAGGCCAGCGCCACCGGCCAGTTGGAACTGCAGAACGCCCCCGAATTCCGGATCGACGCGCGCCGGCAGTTGGACGGCAGCACGGTGGTGTCCGTGGAAGGCTCTCCGGGCCTGGGTTGCCTGATCGAGACGTCGAGCGATCTGCAGAGCTGGCAATCGCTGGTTGTGTTCACCAACTCCATGCAAGTCGGCGCCTACCTCGATCCGCCCGCCGCCACGGTCAATCGCCGGTACTACCGGGCCTTGGGCCTGGGCGGACGCTGACGATCTCACCCCGCTCCCGATTCAGCCGGGAGCGGGGCCAATCGGTCCGGGCATCGGCACGGTGAATCCTCCCGTGAAGGTCTGCGTAGGAGACTCTGAAGGCGCAGATCCCTCCCAGGGAGGCCAAGCACCGCCACCGCACGCTGACCGGACGGCACAGGCGGTTACGCAAGTCGCGCTTCACCCACTCCCGGCACAACCCCACCGCCAGCATCCAGAGCACCGCCACGAGGCACGGGATGAGCGCCAAGTTGCGCCCTGCCGTGAATTCCGGAGCGCCCACGAATGCCGGAACGGTGTGGCTCGGGCCGCCATGGATGCCGTGCCACCCGCCCAGAGGGGCTGGGCAGGGGTGCCGCGCGGCCTATTTGTTGAACCGGAAGTTGACCAAGTCGCAGTCCTGCATGACGTACTGCTTCATTTCAAGCCGCTGCTTGCCGGCGCGCTTGGCCTCCGTTTCCCCGCCGGCGGCGATGAAGTCGTCGTAGCTGATGATCTCCGCGCGGATGAACCCCTTCTGAATATCGGTGTGGACGCTCCCGGCGGCTTCCCAGGCGGTGGTACCCTGCTTGATGGGCCAGGCCCGGTTCTCCTTGCCGCCCACGGTGAGGAAGCACAGGTGGCCGGACGCCTTGAACGCCCGGACCATGAGGGCCTCCGGTTCGGCCAGCTCGCCGGGTTCGGCGATCACGACCGGCTTGTTGGTGTGGAAACCGTGGGCCGTGATGGCCTGCATCTCCTCGGCGTTCAAGCCGGCGGAGGCCACCGTGCGTTCGGACTCCAAGAGGCCGCGCAGTTTCTCCAGCACCTTGCGCTCGGCCTCGAGCGGGTCCCGGCCCAGGCGCGTCTCGATGAACTCGAGGTCCAGGAGGATGACGTCGGCGTACTGGTCGCGGGCAACGACAATCGCATCGGCCTCCAGCGTGGCCTCGGGCGGCAGGATGTCGATCTGGGCATAGACCTTCTTCTTGGCCTCCACCAACCGATCCGCCTCGTCCAGCCGCGGGTCTTTCAGGTTGTGTTTGCCAATGGCGATGCCGGGAACTCCGATGACGCAAAACTTCATGCGGTTTGATTAGGGCCACGGCCGGGCGCGGTCAAGCCCGCAGAATCTGCCGGGGCGGATCGTCCTGCCGGCTTACGCGCCGGATTAGCTCCCCTTGGCAGCCGGTTTGTGCCACTCTCGGGGTCATGACGGAACTGACAAGCGCGGAAGCGCGGCGGCTGAGAGCGGCGGCGCAGCATCTGGAACCGATGGTGCGGATCGGCCGCGGGGGCCTCAGCCCCCAGGTGCTGGCCGCCATCGACGCCGCCTTGACCGCGAAAGAGCTGATCAAGGTGCGCTTTGACGAGTTGAAAGAGCAGCGCAAGGAACTGGCGCCCACCATTGCCGCGCAGACCCAAAGTCACCTGGTAACGATTGTCGGGCACGTGGCCGTGCTCTACCGCCAGCGGCCCGCGCCGGCCGCCGAGGCCAAGCCGAAGGCGTAGCTGCCGCGCGCACCGGCGTCATCCTGAAGCGCTGATGCCCCCGCTCATCATGGTTGACCTGGCCGGGGAGGCGTCGCAGCGGGAAGATCTGCGTGGTGTCTCTGGACTGGGTTGAACTGTCGTCTGCGGCAGGTCCGCTTTGGACTGCCGTGCCGACCCGGAGCGATGGCTGCCCGATCCTCTCGTATCCCGATGGGCTGGGTGCCCTCGACCTCGGCGGGGGACAGCGCATGCAACCATCTGGGAAGCGGGGCTGGCGGCAAGAAACAACCTGAACCAAGGGCTTGACGCAGGGGGCCACCAGCGCCACAGTGGCCGCGTCAGCCGTGAGTCCCATGCCGCACAGCACCAGGTGGTTGGCGAGGGCAGCCGCCCAGCCAGGCACGGGCTTTGGCTGGACCCGGTGCAATTTGCGACCTTGAACCGGCATGAAGAGGCAAGCCCATACCCGCACCGTGGAACTGGTCGAACCGCTATTGCACGTCGTGCGGGGCGAACGGATCATACTGGACGCGGATTTAGCCCTCATTTACGGCGTCCCCACCAAGCGGCTCAATGAGCAGGTGAAGCGCAATGCCGGGCGATTCCCGACTGACTTTGCTTTCCGCCTGACCAACGAGGAAGCCGGCAAACTGCTGCGTTCAAGTGGTGCCAGGAACCGGTCGCAATTTGCGACCGGTTCGAGGGGCAACTTGAAGTCGCAAATTGCGACTTCAAGTCTCGGACACGGCGGGCGCAGGAAACTGCCCTTCGCCTTCACCGAACACGGGGCCATCATGGCCGCCAACGTCCTGAACAGCCCGCAGGCCACCCAGATGAGCGTTTTCGTCGTGCGTGCTTTCGTGAAGATGCGCTCCGTGTTCTCGGACACCAAGTCGCTGGCACGCAAGCTGGCGGAACTGGAGAAGGACCTCAAAAGCCGCCTCGACCTTCACGAGACGGCCATCGTCGGAGTGCTCCAGCGTGTCATGGAGCTCCTCGATCCACCGCCCCAGCCGGAGCCCAAGCGACGCCAGATCGGGTTTCACGCCCCCGACGATGACGAAACGGATTGATGCTATGAGCGCAGAATTCCAGTACGACGTCTTCCTGAGCCACAACTCGGCGGACAAGCCGCGGGTGCGGCGGTTGGCGGAACGGCTGAAAGCAGCGGGGTTGCGGGTGTGGTTCGATGAATGGATCATCCAACCGGGAGACGACATCTACCTGGCCATCGAGCGCGGGTTGGAAGCCTCGCGGGCCCTGGTGCTATGCCTGTCGCCGGCGGCGCTGGGATCGGGTTGGGTCACGCTAGAGCGCAGCACTGCGTTGTTTCGCGACCCGATCAACAAAGGTCGCCGCTTCATCCCGCTCCCGCTGGCCGACCGTGCACGCCCCGATTTGCCCCAGAGCAGGATGCCGCCAGGCGCGGCATCTCGGTGCCACAACGAGGAGAGCTCTCCAGCAGAGGTCTTCCACGCCGGTGATCGGTGTGTGGGGGTGTTCCAAACTCCGCTGGCCTAGACACCAATCCCGATGCGGCATCCGTCAGAGTATCGTAACCTCAATAGAAAAAGAAGCCCAAGATACATAGAAGGCATTCAGTATGAACCTAGCGATTGTAATTGGCGTATCCGAGTATGAAAACGAGCACCAGCTTCCCGCCTGCAAGGCTGATGCGGCGCTTGTTCATGCTCTACTAAACGCGACAACGAAGTATTCCGACATACTCCTGCTTAACCAGAATACATCGGTCGGCCGCGTGAAGGAGGAGCTCAGGAAGTTCTTCGCGAAGTATCAAGACGAGGAACCCGACGAGGTGCTTGTTTACTTCTCCGGCCACGGAAGTTACCATACATCGCTTGATGACGTGCTGCTCTGTTGTTCGGACTTTGACAGCAAAAAGGCTGCCTCGACCTCAGTTACGAACGGTGAAATTGACGATTTGTTGAGGAGTGTTTCACCAAAGCTAGCAGTCAAGGTCTACGATGCTTGTAGTTCTGGAGCTCAATACATCAAAGATGCCGAAGCTGTGGACAGCTTTGAAAAGGCGCTACGCGGAACAAAGCTGAGCGCGTTCTATTTCATGGCTTCAAGCAAGCTCGATCAGGCATCCTTCGCAAGCGCCGGTGGAAGCCACTTTACGACGACGTTCGTGACGGGCGCGCTCTCTGCTGGCACTGGGAGCGTGCTTTATCGCGACATTCAGGCATTTATCGCAGATACCTTTATAGACAAGAAGAACCAGACGCCATTTTTCGTCACTCAAGGAACAGGCCTAGAGGTCTTCGCCTCGGTAACGCCTACCATGCTCGATTTGCGGAAGAGGATCTCTGGAGATGGCTTGGGGGGCGTCGCTGTGGAGGATGGAGAAGGCGATGGTAATTTGAAACATAAACTCAGCATGCTTGTCTCTGAGAGGGATGCTTTGTTCGTTTCGGAGAGCGATATCAATGGTGCTCTTGCGGCAGCAAAAGCCGGCCTTGGTATCCAGCAGATCCACGATGCGGTTGTGCGCTCATTCTACACATTATCGTTCGACTTCGACGGCAAGCTGCCGTCTCTTCCTAATGTCAAGCTAATCGCGGAGTGGGCTTCAGAAGGAAACCGCCAACGCACCTACTTCGTACAAGTGATAACCAAGCGCGAACAAGTGAGGCTTGGCCCCGCTAATTCTGCACTGGCAAAGGCCTTCCTGCGACCGACTGGCGTGGCTGGGTTGGCTCCCCGCACTCTGGAGCGAACTGTCCCGTCCTCCATCTCCGCGACGCGGCAGCTTCCATACGAGACGGTTCAAATCATGCTCCGTCCAGACGGCCATCCAGCCCTTAGGCCTCACGGAGTCTATATTGGATTCCTGCATTCGAGGATGGAGTTACTAGTCCTTTCGTCGCCCGCTTCATTCGTGGAGACCGGTTGGGACGAATACTCGGTTGATGCAACGTCAGTTAAATGGCAGCACGACGCACTACCATGGAGAGAGATCATTCGGGATCCAGTAATAATGTGGAAAAGTGCGATTGCTCGTTTGGAAATGCAGGCTAAGAACTACCTTGAATCTCTTCTACCAGCCAAAGCTGAAACTAAGACAGAAGGTGTATCCTGATTGTAGCCAGTAGTGTGTTGGCGGGGCCGCAAATACGGATTCCGCGTGACGTGGCGACTCAATTCCGTGGGCTGCTGGCCATGGTCGCAACGGTGCCTTAGCCATACTGTTAGCAATGTGAAGCTCGATCTGGAGGGCTCCAGTTCACTGGTGCCTCAAAGCCCGCTGTCCTGACTCCGCGCCCTCAGTACGGTCGGGGGTTGTTGCGGTGGGCCACATCGCATCCGGCGAGGCGGCATGTGAGACGGGGGCACCCAGCAGGGAGGCGGCGCTACGAGAGGGCGGGTGATGTTTGATCCAACGGACCATCGGGTGTGTGTCGGGCTTCAGCGTGCCCCTTTCGGGGCGCGTGGGTTCACCGTGAGGCGACCCCTGAACCGGTGGGCGCGCTGCGCTTCCCACCGGCTACCTGCTCGTCGCCCCTGCCGGGGCGACTCCTCACCGCACCTGGCGTTCGCTGGAGGGCACACGCACCGTGTCCCGGAGGGACCGAAGGCGGGTAGCCGGGGGCAAGGTCACGCGTCAGCGGGACCGCGGCCCCCGGGTTGGCGGCCCTTTCATTCCTAAGGCACCCCGGCGGGGCGCCGAGATCTCCATGCCGCCTTCAAGGCGGTGCTGCGCGCGGCGAGATGGGCAGCCCCATAGCCGGTGCCCGCTTCCCACCGGCTGTCGGCTCGTCACGAACGGCCTGGAGCACCATGGCGGTCATCTGGCGCCGCTTTCAGGGCGCCGGGGGATTGGCTGGGTGGGCTACCCGGGGCGCCCGGCCCGCCTTGGTTGCGCACCTGCGGTGGGCGAGAAGCGCGAGGGCCTCTGCCCCGGGCTAGCATATATCCGCACTTTCAGCGCGGTTGAGGGGCCAGTCGGTCGGCCAGATGGGGGTGAGGACGGCGAGCGTGGGCGGTTGAGACTGGCCTGACGGTGCGGTTCTGCCGTCCCGCGACGGGGCGCGGGACTGGGGAACAACTGGCGGGGTGCGGTCCCCACCACTGAAGTGGTGGGCTATTCTCGGTCGTCCCCGGAGGGGACTTGGGTGGTGCGCGGGAAGTTCGGGGGTTCGCTCGGGCGGCCGGGTCGGTTGACAGGCGGGTGCCGGGCCGCATAATGGCGGGCATGAACCGTCGCATTCGTTTCTCCGCCGTTGTGCTGGCAATCTTGGTCGTGTCGGGGGTGTGGTTGCCGCCGGGGTTTGGCGCGGAGGGCAACGACGCGGGTTGGACGCCGTTGTTCAACGGCCGGGATCTCGCGGGCTGGGCGGTGAAATGCCAACCGCAGGACCGGGATAAGGTCTTCTGGAAGGTGGATGAGGGCTCGATTCTCTGCGATTCGATGGGGCGCAAGGACCACAATTACGTCTGGCTGCTCAGCGAGCGGGAGTACGGCGATTTCGAGCTGAAGCTCAAGTTCCAGGCGTACCGGGACAACCCCGGCAACAGCGGGTTGCAGTTCCGCAGCCGGTTCGATGCGACGGCCGAGGGTGGCTGGCTCGATGGCCCCCAGGTGGACATTCATCCCCCGGCGCCGATGTCCTGGCGCACCGGTCTGATCTACGACGAGACGCGCGAGGAGCGCCGCTGGATCTGCCCCGATCTCAAGGACTCCGGGATGCCGGCAAAGTACAAGCCGGCGCAGCACGTGTTCAAGTACGCTGGGGACGGCGACGGCTGGAACGCGCTCACGCTGGTCTGCCGGGGAACCCGCGTCCAAACCATCCTCAACGGCGTGACGGTGACCGACTGGGACGGCCGGGGGGTGCTGGACAATGCCGCGCACCTGAAACACAACGTGGGGCGCGCGGGGCACTTTGCCCTGCAACTGCACACGGGCGACGAACTGCGGATTCGCTTCAAGGACATCCTGATCCGGACGCTGCCGGAGACTCCCGGCGCTCATTAGCCGGAGTCACCGGTTAACCCCCCAACGCGGAGAGCCAGCGCGAGAACCACTTTCCGAGGACTCCTCCGCCTCCCCTGTCCCGTGCCCGGCCGGCGACGCTGCTTCCGGCAGCGGCGTGCTTGGCAACCGATCAGAGCCTGTGGGCTGGGAACCACCGGTCCGTCTGGGAGCAGGTCCGGCATTCAAACCGCAACTCGCATACTGGAGGGGCGCAGCACCGCCGTCCGCAGGACCGCCGTCCGCAGCACCGCCCTCCGCAGGACCGCCGTGCGCACCACCATCATCTGCGGGTGCTTGCCCGGAGCGAAGCCACCTCCCACCGCCGGTCACACGGCGGGCCGCCGGAACTGGATCGCGAACACATCCGCTTCCTGCAGCGCAAAGCGCAGCCGCACGGGCCGGCCCGCCAGCGCGGCCAACGCCCCGCTCCCGCTCCACCTGACCGGTTGCTCAATCGCATCCCCTACCAGCGTGCGGCATTCCGCCAATGTGAATCCCGGCAGCGCCTGGCCGTTGGCGGCATCCTGCACCTCCACTCGCAGGCTGCCCCCGGCGCTCGTCGCGTAGTTCACCGTCAACTCGCCGCCGGCGAATGTCAGCGGCCGCGTGATCATCTCTGCCGCGTCCGCGCCCGCGTAGATCGACGCAAAGCCGTCGGTCCGCAGCACGAACCGGCGGAACGGCGTGGCGTAGATCGACATCTCCGCCGGACCGGTTGGCACCACGTTCAGCGCCGCATAATTCGAGCGGTTGCCCCAGCGTGCCGGGTCGAGCCCGGGCCGGATGAACGCCTCGCGGAAAGTGCGGTCGAACGGACGATTGCCGCGCGCCGTCATGAACAGGATGTCCGTGCTCTCGCCGCGCTCGGGATGAAAGCGCGTGGGCAGTGCAATATAGGTATGCGGCGCCCGGAAATACGGATGCGTGAGCGTGGTGTAGAGATGCTCGCCTGGAAAGTTCGGCCGCAGGGGGACCGGTTCGGTCCACGTGAGGAAATCGCGGGAAGTGGTGCGGCAAACCGACCGCAGCTTGCCATCCAGGAAATGCCGGAAGTAACACAGATAACAGCCCTCGAATTCAGACCAGAACGAGACATTCTGGGAGTCGAAGGCGTACTCCTTGGTGTAGGTGATCACCGGTTCGGGGCGCAGCTTCCGCCAACGGACGCCGTCGCCGGACACAAACGCCGCCAACGACGACTTCACCGTGCCTGCGAGCGCCTTGAACCGTGCCTCCGGGGGCACGTCAGGGCGCGTGTCGAGAAAAGGGGAAAAGTTATGGCAGAAAGGGGGCTCGTGCAGGATGACGTTGTTTGCCCTGCTCCCGTCGATCTCGCACAGGCCCAGTTGCGGCCGTGTCCAATGGACCCCGTCGCTGCTCTCGCAATAGCGGGTGACCTCCGGTTCGTCGCCGTCCTGCTTGGCGCCGCGTCCGTCGCGGGTATAGAGGCGATAGGTCGGCCCGTCCTTGATCACCGTGCCATACTCCAGGTTGTCGGCCGGCTCGGTCATCGGAGGAGCCAGGGTTGGCTCGTGCAACCGGAGTTCCGCCCCGGCCAACCGGTCGATCAACCAGCGGTCGACGAACAGCTCCCGCCGCCCGCCGAGTTCGCAAAGCGAAGGCGGTTCGGATGCGGTTACCGCGTCCGCCCGAAGCAACGCTCGTGGCGCGATGGCGGTGGCGGCGCCGAGGGTGGCCGCCGTCTTCAGCCAGGTCCGGCGGGTAATTCGCGGGTTCATCGAGCAAGGACGAGTCAAGGTTTGGCGGCGGGCGTCGGACTGGGTGGTGCGCCGGTGCGACTGCGGGTCTGGATCGCCGCCCAGATCGCCTCGGCGATGGCTTGCATCCCCCGGTCGCCCGGATGGGCGGCCACGCCGGCATGGTCGATCTTGCGTTCCGAGCGTGCCGCGTTGGCTTCCTCCCGTCCCAGGGAGGCAATGTCGATGAACGTGGCGCTGGCCTCGGCGCTGGCCCGCTTCATGATGTCGTCCTTGGCCGGGTCGGGCCAGAACGAGCTGCGCACGAACAGGGCAGGGGACCCCGCCTCCTTGAGTTGGGCGAGCAACCGGGCGAAAGCGGCGGCATACGCGGCCTTGGCTGCCTCGGTGTCGAGCGCGGGAACATTCTCGCCGATGGCGACCACGACAATGTCGGGCTTGAACTCGATTTCCGCCTTCAGCCCCTTGGCCACCTCGAACGTCCCGTACTGTCGCTCAAAGTCGGCGATGTTTCGCACGCGGACTTCCGGTTTGGCCCCGGCGGCTTGGGCGATCCGGGCGGTGAGCAGGTGGACGTAGTCCTTGTCCTCCGCGCTTGCGGCCATGCCCCAGTTGCCCGTCCAGCCGATCTCGGCGAGCGGGCCATGGAGCGTGATGCTGTTGCCCAGGAACAGCACCCGGTCGGCGCGAAGGCCACCGATGCGGGCCGGTCGCGGGGCGGCGGGATCGGGCGATTGGGCAGGCTGCCGGGGAGGTTCGGCGGCAACGCCCTGCGCGATCAATGTCAGGCAGATGAGCAAGCCAGCGGCGACACTGGCACATCGCACGGTCACGGGAATAGACATGGGAGTCAGGGTCAAGTTGGTTTCTCTTGATGACGCGCTCACAAGGCAACACTGGCGGAGCCTGTCGGGTTCGTGAAGCGCGGGCCGAGGAGTTCGCGGGCGCCGGTCGTGATCAATTCCAACTCCGTGCGGGTATGGAAGAACTGGAAGCCCTGGCGCATGTACTTGGCCAGATCGGACGGGGTGAGGGCGGGGCGGCCGAGGACTTTTCCGTGCTGCTTGCCTGCCGCCACGATCCGGGCAATGGCGGCACGGAGCTTTGGGTGGTCCTGCTCGCCGCGTAGGCCCAGCGAGAAGGAGAGATCGCTCGGGCCGACAAAGAGCACGTCCAGGCCCGGCGTGGCCGCGATGGCGTCGATGTGCTCGAGCCCTTGGACATCCTCGATCATGGCGACGGCCAACACTTCGCGGTCGGCGAAGTCGTAGTAGCCCTCGGGCGCAGGCCAGCGAAGTTGGGCGAGCCCGGCCCCGGAACCCCGCAACCCGGCAGGCGGGTAACGACAGGCCGCGACCGCTTGTTGCGCCAACTCGGGCGTGCGGGTGAAGGGGAAGACCACGCCCAAGGCGCCGGCGTCCAGGACACGCTTCGCCTGCCACAGCTCGTTTGCCGGCGGACGCACCACCGGGACGGCCGGCAAGCCTCGCGTGGCCAGGATCATGTGGCGCAGGTTCTCCAGCGTCAGCGGCGAGTGTTCCATCTCGAACCAGAGGAAATCGAAACCCAGCGCGGCGGTGTGGGCGGCGATCTCGACACTGTTCGTGGAGATGACCGCCCCGAGCGCCGGTTTGCCTTCGGCCAACAGGCGTTTGACGGGATTTTGCCAAACGGGAGAGGAGGTCTTGCTCGTTTTCATGGAAGAGGTCGAGGGTGTGTCAGCAGTTGTTCACTCCTTGATCAACCAGATCTCCGAGACCTGACAGCCGCGACCGTTGCCGCCGAGACCAAGCTCGCCGGTCCAAGTCAGGGTGAGTTGCCGCCCGGCGGTGGCCTGCGGTGGGATCTCGAACTCCAGCGGCTTGAACGGCATCGGCTTGGCGATCAGCGGGTGTATTTCCATGCCCTCGTTGGCGACCAGACGGATCTTCCGTTTCGGGGCGTCGCCGGCGTAGACGACGCGGACCCGGTACCGGGCGTGGGGGTCCAGGCCGGTGTAACGGACCTGCAGCGGGGTGTCGTAGAGCGACTCGGCATGATCCAGCCAGGACACACGCCGGGCAACGCCGGGATTCTCGTCCGGTTCGTCCACTACGAGATCCTCTTCGAACCCGACGCGCGGAGAGTGCATCCGGCCGGGGTCCTCAGCGAAGCTGGCTCCGCGCACCAGATGCGGCTGGCGGGCGCTGTTGCCCAAGTCGTCGTAGAACCCGCCCGGGCCGGGATTCTCCCAATTCACGACCTCCATGATCGCTTTCAAACGATCCTCCACAGTGGTGAGCTTCCGGATGCGCGCGAACTGCTCCTTGAGCCAGGGGCGGTTGTTGAGGGGGAAGTCCAGGGTGTCAAGGCTGGCCCCACGGTCCACGGCAATGGCGCGGTGCTTCTCCACGCTGAGCTGCATGGAGATGCTCTGGAACAGGGCCTCGCCCAGCTCGAAAATGCGTTGCCGCCAGTCCGGCGCGACGGGTTCGGTCACGGCGCGGTCCAGGATCGCTTCAGCGGCGGCCATCGCGGCGACGGCTCCGCGCGTCGGCGCCTGGCGGAGTTGCTCGAGCGCCTGTGCTTCCAGGCCCGTCTCATACGCCAGCCGCCGGTGCGTGTAGGCATCGAAGTAAGCCCGGAATAGGGCCTGCTGGAAGCGCCAGTTCTTCCGCTGGTGCGGGGTGGCCGCTCGCTCCATCGCTTGGAATGGCGCGAGTGTCACGTCGACGCCGGCGTTGGCAAGCAAGGGGCCTCGCCAGTTGCGCTCCAGGGCCAGCAGTCCCTGCGCGAAGGAATCGGCGTACGATTCGCCGATGAAATACCGGCTGAAGTCGCGCAGGACATCGCTGACGTTGGCCTCCGGATCCCAGCCGAGGGCGCTCCAGACCGCCTTGTTCACGTCGTCATTGCAGCCCTCGGAATAGGTGAGGAAGCCGATGGTGTGCGGTTGGGTGGCGCGAAAGATGGCGGCTTCGTCCTCCGGACGGGGGTTGATGCATTCCCGGGCCTCGGTTACAGCGTAGGCGACATCCCAGTCCGGCACGGGATACTCGCACTGGCGGTTGTGCGTGATGTCCGGGTAATGGCGGATCGGGTACCTCGCAGGAACCGCCTGGCGCAACTCGGGCAGCGGCATTCTGACTTGCGGTCCAAACACCACGCCGCTCAGCCACGACGGCTGTTGGTCGCGCAGAATGCCCAGGAACTCCTCCATCCAGCCTCGGGTAAACCCCTGCGGCGAGACCCACATCTGCGCCTTGGGGTGGAAACGGTGCAGGTTCTCCGTTTGCTTGGCGAGCAGGGCCATCAGGTGCTTCGGTTGGGTGTGGCCAGGATCGCCGCCGGGCACGAACACCGCATCCAGGCGCGGCAGACGCTTGAACACCTTCGCCCACTCGGTGACGGCGGTCTCCACGGTCTTGGGGGCTGAGTAATCGGGGTCCATCGCCGGATACCAGACCCAGACATCCAAGCCATAGGCGTCCGCCAGCCGCGACATCCCGACCATCATCTCCATCGGCGGGCGGGGAAAGTGCGGGCTGTCGGCGTCGTCGTCCGTGCGGGGAGGAAGCAGTTCGACGGCGTTGCAGCCGAACACGATCAAGTCCCGGTAGTACTGCTCCCAGACCGGGAGATCCCACGCGTCATAGGAATGAGTCTTGGGGCGGTAGCCGAGTTGGTGGCCGCGCAACGGGTACTTGGGGGCGGTGGACAAGTCGAGGTCTGCCGCCAGCTCGGCGCGCCCCCGGTTCAGATGCAGCTCGCGCAGCAGGCGTCCGACTCCGAACATGACCCCGCGCGAATCGTTGCCCAGGACCAGCGCGGCGGGAGCGCCTGGTTGCGGCTTCACCAGCAGACGGAAACCCTCCGCGGTGCCCGCGGTCGGGTTGGGTCGGAGTTCCCCCGCAAATCGTCCAGCCACGCTTTCAAGCGCGGACACCGGCCCCAACGCAATCACGGTGGCCGGTGCCGTCGGCCAGGCTTGGACGCGTTCCCAGCGGATGCCGGTCCGCTTCTCCACTTCCTCGATCAGCATGGTGGCTGCTTGCTGTTCCACGCGTGAAAGAGAGGCTGGGGCAACGACGGTGGCGCGGGTAAAGTCTAACATTGCCGCGCCGGCGGCATGAGCAGCCAGCACCAGCACCCCCAGGCAGGAGAGGATGCGGGCGCGGGTTCCATGGAGGATCGGTTTCATTCGCTTCATGGTCCTTCGCCCCGGACTCTAGTGACGCGCGAAGCGCTCGCCGATGAAAAAAACGTGGTCGCCGCGAAGGAGGGTTTGCCTAGCCGCGCGAGGGAGAGTTGGCTAGCCTCCAAGTCATGTTCATGACGAAGCGCCGCGCGGCTCTGGCCCTCGGGTTCCTGTTGGGGATAGTCGGACAAGCTGCCGTTGTTCACGACACGGACCAGAAGACGGTGCTGATGACCGACGGGTCCGCCACGCTCACCTTGCGCCTGAACTACGCTGGGCGATGTGTGTGCGACCAGGTCATTGTGCGCGGGCGGGAGGTGGCTTCGCCGCCGCAGGCCGTCTTCAGCGCGATTCAGGCTGGTGCCACATGGTACAGCACCAAGGCGGGGATGGCCGACCCCGAAGTTACCGTCCACGATGGCCGGGTTGAAGTGGCGGACATCCGGTTTGGCGGGGGAGGGGTGAAGGTGACGGAAACCTGGCGGTTCGAGGTGCAGTCTGACCGCATCCTGTGGACCATCGAGCGGGAATACCCCACCGCGGGCACGTTGGACGACCTCGCCACCCCGACTTGGGAGTTCAAAAACATGCAAACCTGGACCGGTGCGTTGCTCGGCCATGGCGGGGTGGCTTGGAACCGCTTGTTCGACGCGCCGAACGCCAGCTATGGCGTTCATACCGGCCCGGTCACGTTCTGGAGCAAGGAACACGGGGATTGCCTGCGGATTGAACCCACCGTTTCCAGGCCGTTGCACGTGGCGGCCCGCTTTCATCGTCTTCCAGAGGGTGGTTTCGCGCTTGGCTACAGCGTCAGCGAACGGGGGCGGACGACGAAGCACGGCCTCTCAAGGTTTCTGCGGGACCGGGCGGATGTCTGGGCGGCCCTGCCGGTTGCACCCGGCAAGGTCAGCGTCACCTACGCCCTTTCCGCGCCGGACTACCGGGCCGCCTATGACCGTGGCACGTTCAAGCACTTCGATGGCGCGGCGATCCGCGAGATCGCGCACAGCATCGCGCGGATCGGCGCGGTGGACCGGCATCTCCACGGCAGCAACGGCTACTACAGCGACTGCGCGGTGTTGCACGAGCCTTGGATTGCCCAACTGGGGCTGTTGATCGACGATGCGGCGTATTTCCGCGCCTATGCGGACACGCTCGACTTCGAGCGCGAGCACGCCATTGCCCCGGATGGCCGGGTGAAATCGCGCTGGGCGGGCACGCCGGGGGATGCCATGCCGGGGACCTACGACGCTGAAGGCTTCTATGAGGCCCAGTGGGGTTACCTGATGGACTCGCAGCCGAGTTGGGTGATCAACGTGGCCGAGTTGTTCGACTTCACCGCCGACCGCCCTTGGCTGGAGCGTCAGAAGAGCACTTGTGAACGGGTGCTGGATTATCAACTCCGGCGCGACGCGGATGGAGATGGGTTGTTGGAGATGATGACCGCCTCCCACCAGGAAGCGCGGGGGAGCGACTGGATCGACGTGGTCTGGGCCGCCCATGAAAACGCGCTCGTGAACGCCCAGATGTTCTGGGCGCTCAGCCACTGGGCCGAGTTGGAAGAGTGGCTCGGTGATGCCGCCCACGCCACCCGTTATTCCCAAGCCGCGCACAAGCTGCAGCAGCGGTTTAACCAGAGCACCTCCGAGGGTGGGTTCTGGGACCCGGCTGCTGGCTGTTATGCCTACTGGCGCGACCGTGATGACTCCATCCACGGCACGAATCTCGTGGTGCCGGTCCAATTCGCGGCCATCGGCTACGGGGTTTGCGCTGACCGCGCCCGGCAGGCGACGGTCCTCAACCGGATCGAGGCTCTGATGAAGGAGGAGCGCTTGTTTTGCTGGCCGCTCTGTTTCCTTCCGTATGCTGCCGGCGAAGCTCATGCGAGCCAGTATCCCTTTCCCACGTATGAAAACGGGGACATCTTCCTGGCCTGGGGGGAATTGGGCACGCGGTGTTACGCCGCGCTCGATCCCGCGCTGCCGCTCAAGTACGTGCGGAATGTGCTGGATCAATACGCCACGGACGGCCTGGCCTTCCAGCGCTACCTGCGCAAGCCGCAAACCGGCACGGGCGCGGATATCCTGGCCAACAACTCGAGTATCGTGGTCGGGCTCTATCGCAACCTCTACGGAGTGCAACCGAAACACGACCGGCTCTTGCTCGACCCTCATCTCTCCCCGGAACTCAGTGGGACGCAACTGAAGTACTGGCTCCGCGACCAGACCTACTTGATCGACCTGAACATGGATGGTTGCCGGGTTGCGGTGGATGGCGTGCGGGTAAAGGCACCGACGCCCTTCGCCGTGCGGGTGGAATCGACGATGGCGGCCTACTTCGCGGGTGATCGGAAGACAACTTCGCTGCGCGTGGCGCGGGCCAGTGGCGCACCGCTTGAACTCACCGTGGAAGCGTGGTCGAACCAGGCGGGAGTGGGACGCCGCTGGGCCGAACGCGGCACGCCAGGTCCGGTGCGGCAAGTGGTGTCCGATCTCGCTCCGAACCGAGCCTGCCTGCTCCGCATGGACGATCTGCCCGCGCGCAAACTCGGCAGCAACGCGTCCGGCGAGGTGGCTTTCGAGTGCGAGTTGCACGCGGGAACCACCCATCGCTTTGTGCTGGAAGCCGCCCCGGAACCGGCGGCAGGCAACCGCTGAATTTCAGGTGACCGAGCCGGCCTCTGCCTGGTGGGGGGCGAGCGGGGTGCCCCGGAGCCTGCTCCCACTTGGACGCAGGCAGGGCGGACTTCAGCGGGGTCACTCGTTTCTACCCGCGCGCGTCCGGAAGCCGCCCCTTACTTCCTGAGGTCCAGGCAGACCACCTCCCCCGCCGCGTTGCGCGCGAACAAGCGCCCTTCTGCCAACGCCGGGATGGACCAGCAACGGCCGTCCAGAATCTTCGCCTTCGCCACGGGTTTGAATCCCTCGGGCGTCGGCGTTGCGGCGATGAGTTCTCCGTTTTCCACCAACACCAGCAACCGGCTGTCCGCGAGGATCACCGTGCCGAGGCCCAAGTCCGGCACCGTCCACCGCACCTCGCCGGTCTTCCAATCCACGCAACACAACTGTTTGTCGTCGAACCCGTACAGCGCCCCTTGCCACAAGACCGGGGTGCCGAGAAACGAGCGGAGGTTCTTGTGACGCCAGACTTCGGCTGGAGGGTTGGCCGCCAGATCGAAGAGCGCCGCCCCCACGTTGTGTCCCGTGGTCACCAGCAACTTGCCGTCCGCCACCGTCACGTCCGGGGCGTTCTGGTCCCAGGTGGTCTTCCAAGGCAGCCTCCAGAGCACCCGTCCGCCGGCCACCTCGGCCGCGACCACCTCATGCCCGCTGTTGAAGGCAAACAGCGCCTGGCCTCCCGATTCGAACAACACCGGGGAGGAATATCCCGAGTATCCCGGCCCGTTGTCCCAGAGCGTCTCCCCCGTCATCTTATTCAATGCCAGCCCGGCGGTGCCGACCGACAGGATCAACTTGTCCTGCGCCAGGGCCGGGGAGCCTGCGTAGCCCCACCAGACGTTGTAGTCGGCCTTGGTCCGCGGGGGCGCCTCGAAGGTGCGGGACCACAGTACCTTGCCGGTGGCCGCCTCGAGGCAGAAACACTGGCCGAATTTGCCGAGCGAATAGACCCGGTCCCCATCCACCAGGGGGGTGGAAAGCGGCCCACCTTCGTAGGCTTTGGGGTCGAGCTTGCTGGGGTAGGTGTGCTGCCAGAGCGGTTTGCCCGTCGCGGCGTCCAGGCACCAGAGGGTATCCACCTCCTCCCGGTTGCCCAGCGTGTAGACCCGCCCTTTGGTCACCGCGAAGGAGGAGAAACCGGTGCCGACCGAGGCCTTCCACACCACCTGCGGTCCCCCGGCCGGCCAGGTCCAGTTCAGGCCCGTCTCCGGGGAAATGCTGGTCCTGGCCGGCCCGCGCCAACCCGGCCAGTCCGCCGCCAGACCTCCGGACGCCACAAGGACCATCCCCAGCATCCCGGCAGCCCACCCGGTCCATCGCCGATCCTGCTCGCTCTCTAATTGCCACATCGTCATGCGCTATGGACGCATTTCGCCCGCGCATGTTCAAGCGCCTCCTTGACCGGGTGCAGGGAGCCCATATGGCGGATGCCGTGGCCGCCTCCTCCACCCGGCCACCATCAACGCCATCCAGCGGCATTCCGAATCGTAATGCGTAAGGGGTGGCCGCGTTGGCACCCGACTCGCGGTGACTGCGATTGCCCCGCCACCACCAGCGGGCATGGGGCATTCACCCCCCCTCCCAAAGCTGCCGGCGACGCGTGAACCCTCCGTGCCGCGGCGCTGGGCTGGTCTTGCACGGACTTCTTTGTGCTCGCCAAAGAACCGGCTTTATGATATCCATTAGCTAACGCCTTAACCAGCACCGTTATGGTCCCTCCCCTCGACTCCCCCGCTGTGGCATTGCGCCGGTCTTCCTGGCCGGGTTCCATCGGCATCGTTCAACCCCTCTGTGGCCTGATGTTGGGCCTCCTTGCGTTCGCCGGCGGGCCACGCGGGCGGGCGGAGGCAGCGCTCGACCCGGCGTTTCATGCGCCGGTGTTCAGCGTCGAGGATGACTTTGGTCTGCGGATGACGCTCCTTTCCGACGGACGCATCCTGGTCTTTCAACAGTTCTCCGCCATCGGCTCCTGGACAGGCGGACCGGTGACACGCCTGAACGCGGATGGTTCGGTGGACGCCACCTTTTCTTTCCGGGGAAAGCTCAGCAATGTGTTCGCCGCCACCGAATTGCCCAATGGCCAGGTGCTCGTGACGGGTTACCTGGATGACCGCACCGGCGGGGGAGCGTACCGCGTCTTGCGAGTCAATGCGGATGGCTCGGTAGACCCTGCGTTCGACGCCGGCCAGGGCGCCAACGAACTGGTCCGAGGCATGACGGTGCAGCCCGACGGCAAGGTACTCCTGGCGGGAACCTTCACCACGTTCAGTGGATTGGCTTGCTCGGGGGTCGTGCGGCTCCAGCCCGATGGCGCATTGGATCTTTCGTTCCGTCCGCCCATCCTGAGCGAAGACGATGCGTCCGGGTACGTGATCGGCGCCTTCGCGGTGCCGGTCGTCCAACCCGATGGCCGCATCCTTGTTGGGGGCTACTTCCGGGAAGTGAATGGCCTCGACCGCCCCGGCATTGCACGACTGAACAGCGACGGCAAGGTCGACGAGACTTTCGTGCCTGCTGGCTATCAACTCCTCAGCAGCCGCCCAGTTCGCGGGCTGGCGTTCGACCCCGATGGACGCCTGCTCGCCTGCGGCCGGTTCTATCTTGAGGATGACACGACCACTTACCGTCCCTTGATCCGCTTCGCCACGGACGGCCAACTCGACGCCCAGTACCGGACGGTCTTCGCAAACGGGATACCATCCTTGATGCGCGACCTGCGGGTTTTGGCGGATGGCTCGGTCATCGGGGTGGCTCGCTGGGCGCTCCATGTACTGGCCGACGGCACGCTTGACCCTGCCTTTCAGCGCACACCCTTCGGCGACAGCGAGGGCTATGCCGACTACGACATGATCTACACGATGGGAGTTCAGTCTGACGGAAAGGTACTTGTGGCCGGTCAGTTCAAGTTCGCCGGGGAGCAACCGCACGACGGCATCGCCCGCCTGAACGCCGACGGCAGCCTGGACCCCTCATTTGACACGGGCCGCCTCCGTCAACCCCGGATAGCCAGCCAACAAGCCGGTCAACCGGATGGCCGCATCATCGTGGCTGGGGATTTCGATCAAGTGGACGGCGTGGAGCGGCTTGGGTTGGCGCGGCTGAACGCGGATGGCACCCTGGACCGCAGCTTCAACCCCGCCTGGCTGCCCGGCACCAACCAATTCTGGGAAGGCTTCACCGTGTTCGCAGACGGCAGCTTGTTTGCCTACGGCCGCTACGGTGAGGAAGGAAATCCCAGCAGGACCTATGTGCGACTCACTTCCGCCGGCATCCTGGACGACACGTACGCGGCAGATCAGCCTGAGACAGGAAGGTTGGGCGGAGCGGTGGCGCTGCCGAACGGCAAGGTGCTGCTCCACTATAGCAGCCCCGCGCCGGACTTCATGGACGATGCGTTTGCGCAGAACATCGTCGACCATGCCGATGGGTTGATGGGCCGCCTGAACAGTCTGGGCCGGCCCGATGCCGGCTTCTCGCTGCTACTGGACACCTCGTTTGTGAACGGCGATTTCTGGAACGACGAGGTGACCATCCGATTTCCGGTTCCCAAGCCTCTGTGGACCTATCCTGACGGCTCCTGCCTGGTTACCTATGCTGATGACGATCTGGGCCACGTGCTTGCCAGACTCACCTCTGGCGGCGCGCTCGACTCGGAGTTTGTCCGCGGCCGCACCGCCCCGGGGCGAACCAACGAGTCCTTTGCCTGGGTCTTCTGGAATGGCCAGTCCAGGTACGCCACGCTCTACTCCCCCACCAGCGCGGGTTTCATGGATGTGGCGGTCCAAGCCAATGGGAAGATCCTCTTGGTAGGCGAGTTCCTGGACTTCAACGGCCAGGCACGCAACGGCATCGTGAGGTTGGACGCCAACGGCAGGCTGGACCCACTCTTCCACCACGGGGCCGGTCCGGGTTGGAGCGACAGTCACACCTCCACCAACCGGCTGCCGCGAGTGGAGGCCGTGGAAATCCAACCGGATGGAGCCATCCTTATCGCCGGTAATTTCGACACGTTCGACGGTGTGCCTGCGAGCGGGGTGGCGCGGTTGTTCGTGGATGGCACGCTGG
Organism: uncultured Verrucomicrobiota bacterium; assembly: GCA_964472515.1. GTDB lineage: Bacteria > Verrucomicrobiota > Verrucomicrobiia > Limisphaerales > J093 > CAYYMW01. The sequence goes on from CAYYMW010000010.1 coordinate 42,299, forward strand.
ATGAGGGCTTCCAGCCCGGGGTCAGGCGCCTCAAAGAGGGGCCTGCGGCCTCCACCCCGAGCCAACTGACCTCGCTTCCGGATGGCAGTTACCTCCTGGCCGGCCCCTTCTCGAGCGACGGCAACCCGCCCGCCCGGTCGTTGACGCGGCTCATCAGCGGTCCCGTGACGACGGAGTTGGCCCCGGAGACTATCAATGGGCTCTCCGTGGCCTACTACGTGACCAGTGCCTCGCGCCCCGAGGCTATAGGGTACTCTGCCATTACAACTTACCAGCAACCCAACTACTCCATCCCGAGGCGTGGCGTCTATCCTGCCGAGTGGGGAACCTACACCTACGAACGCAGGAACTCCCGCGAGGTGGTCGCAACCTCGGTGGCGACGAGTGGAGCCTCGCAAGGACTTCAGCGCACCATAAACGCGGTCTTCTTGTCACCCCATTCAGGCACCTTCTCCTACGTCGCCTTTGGGGGCGGGTTGCCCGACGAGAGCGGCAGTGGCGTGTTCACGACCTACAAGAACCAGGCTCCATCGATCACCGTCCAACCCGCAGATCTAACCACATCGGCCTACGCCGATGTCGAACTCGCGGCAGACGTGATGGGATTCCCGGCGCCCTCGTTGCAGTGGGACAAGGACGGCACGCTCATTCCAGGAGCCACGAATGCCATACTCAGCCTCCGCAACGTTCAGGTCGGCGACGCCGGAGTGTACCGGTTGACCGCGACGAACGCGGTTGGCACGGCCGTGAGCCGGGGGGCGGTGCTCACCGTGATCGCAGGCCCCGCGTTGGCGGAGGCGCTCGACACCACCAACTTGGTCTGGACCACCAATCCCGAATATCCATGGTTCGGTCAAACCGCGGTCACCCACGACGGCGTGGACGCCGCCCGCTGCAACGCCCCCACCAACATGGTGGAGTTCCCCGGCGGCGAGGCCCTTTGGGAAGGAGACACCAACCGTCCGTGGATCGAGACCACCGTGACGGGCCCCGGCACGCTCACGTTCTGGTGGCGGATTACCTCCACCAACGGTAATGACGAGTTGGTGTTCTCGATCAACGACATGAGTGAGGAGTGGTTGTATCCCTGGTCGGGAAACGGAGCCGGGGGCCCTGTACAGCCAGCGCGCCCCGCCATGCCGAGTGAACAGACCGACAGCGGTTGGCAGATGGCAACCAACCGGATCGACCATGGGACGGCGACCTTGCGATGGGTGTACGAGCGGTGGAGCGAGTTCGAGCCCACCGACGGTCGCGGCTGGCTGGATCAAGTGGTGTTTGTCCCCGACCCGCTGAGCGTTCCCTTCATTACCTCGACTCCCACCGCCGCCACCGTGCGCGAGGGCGGCACCGCCTCGTTCTACGCCGAAGCCGATGGCAACCCGTTTCCCGTGCGGTGGTGGCAGAGGGACGGCCAAGATCTCGCTGGGACAGAGGGTTTCTACACGTTCCGCCTAGATGCCGCGACGCTGGCCGACGCCGGCCTCTATCGTCTGGCTGCGAGCAACTCCCTCGGGGTCGTCTACAGCGAGGCAGCCCGCCTCACGGTCCTGCCCGCCACCACCCTGCCCGGGGCTTTGGACCGGGGCTTCGTCGCCAGCGGCATTC
>CAYYMW010000011.1:0-43723 GCA_964472515.1 uncultured Verrucomicrobiota bacterium
GCATTATCCACGGCGGGGTCCAGGAAGGCGGGCGGCGGGCGGGCACGGAGAACGTGCCGGCGATTGTTGGGGCCGGCGTGGCGGCGGAAGTCGCCCAAAGAGAAATGACCGGGCGCATCGCGCACACCGGACGCCTGCAGCAACTGCTGTGGGAGGGACTCAAGGCGCGGGTGCCTTACATCAAGCTCAACGGGCCCGAACCGGGGCCACAGCGCCTGAGCACCAACCTCAACATCAGCACCGAATTCATCGAAGGCGAGGGGCAGTTGCTGATGTGCGACATGAAGGGGGTGGCGCTGGCCAGCGGCTCAAGCTGCGTGAGCAAGTCGCTGAAGATCTCGCATGTTCTAGCCGCCATCGGGTTGGATCACGCACTGGCTCAGGGCAACCTGATTCTCTCGCTGGGCAAGGACAACACGGAAGAAGAAGTGGAATACTTCTTGAAAGCGTTCGGCGAAGTGGTGGAGAAATTGCGGCGGATGTCCCCGATGTGGGATGAATTCGAGCGCGGGCTCATCGATTCGGTGATCCAGCCGACGGGCCGGGGAAAATCGTTTGCGGCGCATGCCGCGGAAATCTCCGGCAAGACCCATTGACCAGCGCCCCACGCAGGGGCACTGGCGGAAAGCAGCAAGAGCATGTTGACTCAGGAAGCCATTCTCGCGGCCCTTAAGGGCGTCAAATACCCGGGTTTTTCCCGCGACATCGTCAGTTTCGGCTTGGTGAAGGACGTAGCCGTCCACGGCGGCGAAGTCCGGGTGCTGATCCAGTTGACCTCGGCCAACGTGGAGGCGGCGCAGCAGATCAAACTGGAAGCGGAGGCCATCGTGCGCAAGTTGCCCGGCGTGGGCACGGTGCAGGTGGAGGTGAAGCAACCCAGCGGCGCGGGGCCGGCGCCGACCGGCGGGACGGATCCTTGGGCCAGCCAAAACCGGGTGCCGGGCATCAAACACATCGTCGCGATCGCCAGCGGCAAGGGTGGCGTGGGGAAATCCACCGTTTCCGTCAACCTGGCTTGTGCGCTGCAGCAAGCGGGGCAAAAGGTGGGCTTGTTGGATTGCGATATCTACGGCCCCAGCATCCCTTTGATGATGGGCATCCGGCAGCGACCGACGGTCAGCGCGGACGAGAAGCTGGTGCCGCCCGCCAACTTCGGCATCAAGCTGATGAGCATCGGTTTCCTGGTGGACGGCGACCAACCGGTCATCTGGCGCGGGCCGATGATCAACAAGACGATCCAGCAGTTCTTGTTCGCCGTCGAATGGGGCGATCTCGACTTTCTCTTGGTCGACCTTCCTCCCGGCACCGGAGACGCGCAGTTGACCCTCTGCCAGACAGTGCCGCTGAGCGGCGGAGTCGTGGTGACGACCCCGCAGGAGGCCTCGCTGGGAGTGGTGCGCAAGGGCATGGCCATGTTTGCCAAAGTAAACGTGCCCATCCTGGGAATCGTGGAGAACATGAGCTATTTCACGGCGCCCGGAGGCGAGCGCGTTCACATTTTCGGCGAAGGCGGCGGGCGCTTGGAAGCGGCGCGGCAGGAGGTGCCGTTCCTGGGCGAGGTGCCGATTTTCACGGAGATTCGCGAAGGCGGCGACAAGGGGCTGCCGGTAGTGATTGGCGGCCGCAACACGCCACCGGCGGAGGCGTTCGTCAGCATCGCGAAGAGCCTCATCGGCGAACTGGAAAAGCGGGGGTAGCGATTTGGAGTGGAAGTCGATCGTCTGTGTCTGGCGTCTGGTGGAGAAGCGCAGCGCAGGCAGACCTCGACATCCGGCCCGTCGGCACGCACACCGCGCTTGAGGATTCCGGCAGGGGTGGTATTAAAGCGGGGCTGCCAGCGGTGTGTACAGTACACGCGAGATGGCAGGCGATTCCTTCAGGCTTATGACGATGCCCCTGTTTGTCCGGGTCGGGAACTATCAGATCAACGCGTGCCAGGTCACCTACGCGGAGGTGGGAGACGGGTCCATCGACTTCTACTTCGTCGGCGGGGAGTCGCTCACGGCGGCGTTCGATAGCGAGGCGGAGGCCAGTGCGGCGTTCGAACGGTGGCGGGCGGTTCTGGGCGGCCTGACGCTCTCGCAGGGAAAATCGTAGTCCATGATAAACCACGAGACTATGAATTCACTCGGGCGGAAGGGATGGGCGGCATTGCTGGGACTGGTCTGTGCCATGTCGGCCGTAGTCGCCGGGGAAAGCGCCCCACCGGCAGCGACTTGGGATCTGGCCAGCGACACTTGGGTGGCCACCGACGCGCTTGGCCGCAGGGTGCCAGTCCATCCGCAGGCAGGGCCGCCGCGCGCCGGCAAGTCGATCGGTCTGTTCTACTTTCTCTGGCTGGGGCGGCACGGAGACCACGGGCCTTTCGACATCAGCAAGATTCTCGCCCAGGACCCCCAGGCGATGGAGAAGCCGGACAGCCCGCTGTGGGGGCCGCTCTACGACCCGCACCACTGGGGCGAGTCGATCTTCGGCTACTACGTCGGCGACGACGACGGCGTGCTGCGCAAGCACGCGCAGATGCTGGGGGATGCCGGGGTGGACGCGATCATCTTCGATGTCACCAACCAACTGACCTACCCGGAGAGCTGGCGCGCCCTCTGCCGGGTATTTGACGAGATGCGGCGGCTGGGCAACCGGGTGCCGCAGATGGCGTTTCTCTGCCCGTTCGGCGACCCGCCCAAAGTCGTGCGCGAACTGTACAAGGATCTCTACGAGCCAGGACTCTATCCCGAGCTCTGGTACCGCTGGGAAGGGAAACCGCTGATCATGGCGGACCCCGATGCGATTCTGGCCAATGAGGTTATTACCCAGCGGGATCACCCCGCCGAGGTGGCGGCGGGCCACAGCTTGGGGCAGAGCTTCACGACCGAGAAGCCGCTGCTGAGCGTCGCCGGGAACTTCCCCACCTGGGGCACTACGAACGGGAGCGTCACCCTGCTGCTGCGGCGCGAAGGTCCCGGCGGCGAGGTGGTGAGTTCCAACCGGTTCGAGGCCGTGCAGGACAACTCGTGGCTGGCGCTGCGTTTCGATACCCCGCTGCCCGCGGGACAGTACTATTTGGAAGCAGGAGCCGCGCAGGGGCGGATAGGCTGGTGGAGCCACCAGAGCGACGTCTTCGCCCGGGGAGAGGCGTTCGCGGATGGCCAACCCGTGCCAGGCGACCGCAATCTGCGCCTAGCCACGGCGGACGAAACCGGCGCCGCCATCCTCAAGTTCTTCACCTTCCGCAAGCCTCAACCGGACTACTTTGTCGGCCCCCGAGGTCCACGGGAGTGGGGCTGGTTGGAGGTGTACCCGCAACACGCCTTCTACGTCAAACCGGGCGTGGCGGAACAGGCCACGGTGGGAGTGGCGCAGAACGCCGTCGACGGCAAGCTGGGGGTGCTCAGCAATCCGCGTTCGCACGGACGGAGCTTTCACAACGGCCGCGAGCCCGAGCCCGCACAGCAGGACGCCACGGGCCGCAACTTCGCGGAACAGTGGCGGCGGGCGTTCGAGTTGGACCCGGCGTTTGTATTCGTCACTGGCTGGAATGAGTGGATCGCGGGCCGTTTCCCCGCCAGCGCGCCGTTCCACGGGGCGGGACCGGTGAGTTTCGTGGACCAGTTCGATCCGGAACACAGCCGCGACATCGAACCGATGAAAGGCGGGCATGGCGACAACTACTACTACCAATTCATCTCCGAAGTGCGGCGGTTCAAGGGGGTGAGACCCCTCGAACCGGTGCGCAGCCAGACCATCGCCATCGACGGCCGGTTTGACGACTGGAAGGCGGTGGGACCGGAGTTTCGCGACACAATCGGCGACCCGATGAAGCGCGACTACCGCGGCTGGGGCAAGGAGCAGCACTATGTCAACCGCTCCGGCCGCAACGATCTGGTGGCGGCGAAAGTCAGCCGCCAGAGGGGCCAGGTGGCGTTCTACGTTCGCACCCGCGAGACCATTGTCGGCGAGGGCACGCCCCATTGGATGCTGCTGTACTTGGACACGGACGCCAACCCTGCTACCGGTTGGCTCGGATACGACGTGGTGATCAATCGCAAGCCGCCAACGGACGGGCGGGCGAGCGTGGAGCGGCACCAAGGCAACGGCTACGCTTGGGTGAAGGCGGGAGTGGCCGGGCTGAAGGTGGCCGGAAACGAGCTGGAATTGGCACTGCCCGAGACCCTGCTGGGAGTGCCGTCAGGCCAGTGTGCGCTCGATTTCAAATGGGCCGACAATCTTGAGGAAACCGGGGAAGCTTCGGATTTCACCCTGAACGGCGATGTGGCCCCCAACGACCGGTTCAACTACCGGGCGCTCTTTTGCGAAGGTAACACCACCGCGGCCAACACTCCGGCCGCATCCACGCTCCGGATCGGCTTGGTGGCCGACCCGCAATACGCGGAGAAGCCATCCCAAGGCGGACGGTTCTACGCGGAAGCGCCGGCGAGGTTGAGCTATGCGGTGCAGCGGTTCAACCAAGAACGGGTGGACTTCATCGTGAACCTGGGGGACCTGATCGATGGCAACGGAGCGCAATCACGGACGGATTTGGCGAAGGTCCTCTCCGAGTTGGGGAAAGCGAACCCACCTGTGCGCCATGTCGTGGGGAACCATTGCCTGGAGGTCGAGCCAGCGAGACTGTTCTCCGACTTGGGGCTCTCCTCGCCCTACTACGACTTCGAGGCGGGCGGATGGCGTTTCTTAGTCCTGTACAGCATGGACGTGAGCGTGAAAGCGCCCGCAGGTTCGCCCGAGCGGGCGGAAGCGCAGACGCGGCTGGCAGCGAATCCACGTCTCCCCCAATACAACGGGGCCGTGGGAGCCAAGCAACTCGCCTGGCTGCGGGAGCAACTGGATCTCGCGCGGGCCGCGGGCCAGCGGGTGATTGTGTTTTCACATCATCCCTTGCTGGCGACGGCGAGCAACGCCTCCCTGACGCCCTGGAACGCCGAGGAAATTGTCAAAGCGCTGGAAGAGAGTGGTGTGGTGGTAGCGTGCCTCGCGGGGCATGACCATCGGGGCGGTTACGCGTGGCACAACGGTATCCACTATCTCACACTGCCGGGGATGGTGGAGGCACCGGCGGGGAGCAACGCCTACGCCATTCTGCTCACCGGCAAGGAGTGCTTGGAGGTGCAGGGTTTCGGAACCGTGACGAACCGGACCCTGGTGCTGCAACCACAACCGATGGCGCGCTGAGACTTCACGCCACGCCGACCCACGCCTTGCCTTCGGGCGTCATCATGGCGGGGGTCCATGGCGGGTCCCAGACCACGTCCACCTCGGCGTCGGTGACGCCCGGGAGACTGAGTATGGCCGTCCGCGCTCCCTGCACGAGGCTTTCGTGCATGGGGCAGCCCTGGGTGGTCAACGTCATGGTTACACGCACCACAGAACCGTCGATCTGGATGCCGTAGATCAGGCCCAGGTCGAAGAGGTTGCAGCCAATCTCCGGGTCGATGACCTGCCGGAGGGTTTCCTGAATGAGTTCTTCGGTCAGCATGGCGAAAGGGGGTTAGACGCGTTTGACGGCGATGGTGGGGAGGTTGAGTGGCGCAAGGCGTGGCCGGAAGAAGTGGCTGAGAATGGCCGCCATGTTCGCCGCGAAGACCCCCAGGCTGGCGAGGAGGATGACGCAACCGAGTTGGACCGGCCGGGCCTGGCTCAGCGCGGCCCCGGTGGAGGTCACAACCAGGCCGGCGGAGAACAGCCAGTAACCGGCCACCTGCAGCGGGGTTGAGTAAAGGTCGCCCAGCGAGGGAACCTTGTGGCGGCCCACCGCCGGGCTGTAAGCGTGGTACCAGACCAGGAACGGCACGATTTTGTAGAGAAAGCCGAGGATGGTGAAGGTGACCACGCCGATCACCGCCACGAAGCCATAGACATTCTCGAGCTGGGTGGTGAGGAGCGTGGCGGGAAGCCCCGGCCAACTCAGCACCACCCCGAGGATGCCCAGGGGGACTAGCAACGCCAGAGCGGTCAGGTAGTAGCGGAGACCCCAGTCGATCACCCGTCGCTTGCGGGCGCGGAGGATGGCCATCATTTCCCAGCCGTAAACCGCAAGCGCCCCGCCCAACAACACTGCGGCCGTAACCTTCCACCGGCTCTGGAGCAACATGGTCAGAAAGAGGGCGGCCAGCGTGCAGTTGAGCAGGCGGATGGACCAGCGAACGCGCGTTTCGCTTTGGATCTCGCTGAGGGTGAACATGGGGACCAACTTGTAGGAGACCGACACCAGCATCATCAGAAAGAAGCCAATCACGCCCGCGTGGGCATGGGCATGGGCCTGCGCCAACGGATGAAAGGGGGTGAATGTCCAGAGCTTGGAGGCCGCCACGAAGACGCCGGCGATGCCAGTCCACGCCAGCCACACCAGGGCTGAAGTGATGCCCGTGGCAATCGGGTTCCAGCGCGGCACGCGTTGCAGCGTGCGGGCCACGTTGTAGACGAAAAGCGCAAAGTCCAGCGCCACCACCCCGCCGAAGCCGATCATCCACGGCAGCTTCCAGAACCACATCGTCCAGACCAGGCCGGACACCCCCACGGCATGGACCACAAACTGCCAGCGAGCCAGGGGCTCGCTATGAAGCTGCGTCTCCAACGCCACCGGGACCAACTGATACATCGCTCCCATCACGATGCTGGTGATGAAACCGAGCACGATCAGGTGCGTGGCGGAAATGGCGTACTGGTTGAAATGATAGGTGGCGAGGATGTCCGGGCGAAGGGCGAGCAAGACGATTCCGGCGATCAAGGAGGCTATCCCCATGATCACGAAGCGCAGCGGCAGGAAGACCGAGGGGGAGAGGTTGCTGGCCAAAGCCGGGGCGGGGGATGTTTTGAGATTCATCGTGTCAGGCTGGTTCGATGCGGGTGAGGACGCTGCCATCGGGCAACTCCTCACTCGCGGCACGGTAGCCGCGCGCCTCAAGTTGGGCGTAGAGATGCATGGGGCGTCGGTCGGTCCGAGCCAGCAGGCTCTGCCCGGGCACCAGCCGGGAAAGGGCTTCCAAGACCGCCACCATGGGGCCGGGGGGTTCCAATCCGCGGGCATCAACCCGCACCACCGTGTCCCGGGAGGACGACGGCGCGATGACCTCCGCACTGGCTGGCAGGCCGGCGCCGCCCTGCCGCAAGGCATCGTTTCCATCCGCACTGGCCATATCGCTGCTCATGACAAGCTTCAGCCTACGCGATGGCCCCGCCCGCCGCCTTGACGAAGATCAAAGCGGAGTTAAGCCCTGGTTTCCCGGCTTGCGAGCGATCTGGGTCCGGGGATTTGTCTTGACGGCCCGGAGGCATGCAAGTTTCCTATTATCAACAGCCTGCCTTGGTGCAGGCGTGGACTCGACGACCTGAAGCACAGGCTGCGGCCAAGACAAGCGTGTGGACCGAACATTGTGACCATGAAGCCTTACGAACAACCCCCTGAAGGCGCCCTCGACGGCGCAAACCCTGCGCGCGAACGCCGGCGAGGCCTGAGTTGGGCCGCAGCAGCGGTGGCGGTCGCCGTCCTGATCATTGTGGGCTGCGTGGCCCTGCCCGAATTGGAACAAGCCAAGCAATTGGAAGGCTTGGATCGCGACAAGAAGGTCGAGGCCGTCCAACTCTACGAGAGCGCGCTGCGGAAGGTGAGCGGGTCGAAGAAGCTGGAGGTCACAGCCAGGATCTCGGCGTTGAAGAAGGAGATCGTCACCTCGGCCAACCAGGCAGCCCAACAGGCCTTGGGCGCCGCTCCCACAGTTCCCTCCGCGAAGGCGGCGGTGAGCATTCTCGACAAATACACCGCCTACGACGATGACGAGAAGCGGCTGGCAGCGGCCTTGGGCGAATACCGCCAGAAATTGACGCAGTTGCAGGCGGCTTTCGCGAGCAAGGTGAACGATGCCGATGCGGCCCAAGCGGCCAAAAAGTGGAACCAAGCCTATGCCTTGCTGCAGGAAGCCAAAGCGATCGATCCTTCCGATGCGACCATCGATCAAAAGATCGCCCAACTGCTGAAGGCGCGAAACGACTACTTCGCCGGAGCGATCCGCAGCGCGTTGAAAGACGAGCAAGTGGCCACCGCGAAGCTCCTTCTGATAGACCTGTCCGAGCAGAAGCCGATGCCTGAGGCTTCCTGGTACAACGCGCTCCGTGAGGAAGGCATGCGAGGCTGCGATGCCATTACCGTACGGATGGTGTCGGACGAAGTCAGCAAGGGAAAATTCTACACGGCGTTCAGGGACCTCGACTTGCTGTACGACAAACAGGCGGTGACGAACCGTGAGGACCTGGTCCGTCGCGGGGTGACTTACTACCTCCAGCGCGCCAAGGAGGAATTGGCCAGCGCCAGAGCCGACATCGAGCAGAGCAAGGGCGGAAAGCTGGTACCCACCAACCGCATGGGATACGCCTACTTCGCGATCATCAAGGCGCGGGAAATGGACAAGAGCGACAGCGTCATCAAGAAGCTGCATCAGGATTGCATGGATCTCATGGAGAAGCTGATCACCGTCAAGATCGCCGTGGAGGCCTTCACTTCCCCAAAGGAAGAGCCGATGGCCGGGCCCGAATTCTCCGGTTCGCTGATCAGTCGGCTTGTCGGCGGTAGCGCGCAAGAGCGCCTGCTGCCTTACGGGATCAACGTAAGCGAAGTCCAGAAACTGGATACCGGAACCGCCGACCGCACGCTGGCCAAGATCGCGGATGAACTCGGGCTCGAGATGATCGTGCGCGGCAGCGTCAACCAACTCCAGGTCACCACGATCGACAACCCGCAGCAGAATACCGTGAGCATCGTGACCGGCACCAAGACGGTGACCAACCCGATCTGGCAGCAGTACCTGATCACGTACGGTCCAAAAGTGGAAAAATGGCCCAAGCCGGTGCCTCCGCCTACCGTCCAGGAGCCGACGACCGAGGTGCGCACCTACAAGTCAGGCAAGAAGCGCATCGACGCGCTGATGCGCATCACCTGCAAAGTCTTCGACACCGCCAGCGACAAGGTCGACGCGAGTCAGGATTTTCCCAAGCCGCCGAAGCAGGCCATCCAGTCGATCGAGGGCGAGTACTGCGAAGGCATGCCTCTAGCCACCCCGCCGGTCGCCAAGAAGGAGCTTAACCTCGAATCCGAACTCCAGATTCGCGAGCGTCTCCGGAATGAGCGTGTCAGCGAGGTTGCTGAGTGGGTGCTGCAACAGTACTCCTCCCGCGAAGCCCGCTACCTCAGGACGGCGAACAAGTACTCGAAGTTGGTCAGGGAAAAGGCGAAGAAGCTGTTTCCGGAAGTGACCAGCGGGGACGACCGCGAGGAGTCGGAGCGCGCTGTGCTGGCGCTCGCCCAGGGCCACTATTATTGCTCGCGGGAACTTGACGCCAAGCGGCTCAAGGGCGGCGAGGCGAATGAGTACTACACGATGCTCTCGCTCCTGGGTCTCTTCGAAACCACGGAGTAATCTCCGGCCTTCCAATTTCGCCGCACCGCCATTGAACCACGGTTCATTGGCGGTGCTGTTTTTGAAGGCAGGAATCCGTGCGAATGACCTTGCACTCCCTTCGTTTGCAGCGATCTTGAGTAGTCTCCGGGCATGGAACCAACTTGGGAGAGCATCCGAGTGCGCGACCGGGAGCAGGCGATGGAATGGAGCCTGGTCCTGGCCAGTCAGGACATTGAGTGCGTGATCGAGCACCTGCCGGAAGCCGGGGAATGGCGGCTGACCATCGCGCCCGAGGCGCGCAGCCGCGCGCAAGAGATCATCGACCTCTATGTCCGGGAGAACCGGCACTCACGTTGGCGGCGTCGGCTGCCCGCGACGCAACTCTACCTGCATTGGGGCGTCCTGCTCTGGTGCTGGTTGATGGTGGTTTTCTACTGGGCTTCCACCAGCGGCAGTCCGGTCTTCCTGGAACGCGGGCAGATGCATGAAGGCATCGCCAGGAGCGGCGAGTGGTGGCGCCTGGTCACCGCCACCACGCTGCATGTCGACGTCGCCCACCTGGCCTCGAACCTCGCCAGCGGCTTTCTGCTGGTGGGACTGGCCATGGGGCTGTTCGGTCCCGGCCTGGCGCTGCTGGGCGTGTTCCTCGCCGGGGCGGGTGGAAATCTCCTTGCCTGGTGCTGGCGGGACCATCCCTATCACGGGCTCGGAGCCTCCGGCGTGGTGATGGGGACGTTGGGCCTGCTGGCGGCACACTCCCTGTTGCACTGGCGAAAGCAGCGCAGGCCCGCGCGGGAGTGGTGGCAGGGCCTAGCGGGCAGCGTGTTCCTGTTCATCCTCATGGGCACGAGTCCGGACTCGGACGTGCTGGCCCACGCCGGCGGATTCCTGTGCGGATTGGTCTTGGGCGCCCTGCTGGCCTTCTGGCGGCCCCATGGCCGCCCCCCAGGCCGGGCAGACACGCTGGCGGGCTGGATCGCGGCCTTGCTCGTCGCCCTCTGCTGGGGGCTTGCACTGCGCTCCTGAATCCACTTCCATACCGCAGGCAATGCGATCTGCTGCGACACTGACCTTGCTGGTGACGATGATCACCGGGTTGCTCGCCGGGGACATCCCCGAACGAGGCGCGGCCTTCACGGGCTGGAGCCGCTTTGAAGCGTGGTCCCGCGACCGCAACGGCCGGATTGATCGCCTCGAATCGCCTGCGGTCACCAATGCGTCTTGGACCGAGTTGGTGGCCTCCTGGAACGTGGAATGTCCTCCCGGCACGGGGCTTCGGATCGAGGCCCGGGCGGTGTTTGCCGACCATGACAGCCGCTACTTCACGCTGGGCCAATGGGCCGCGAAAAACGGGCCCCAGCCCCGGCAGAGCGTCCCCGGCCAGAATGACGACGATGGCGAAGTTCAAACGGATACACTGGTGCTGAAACGCCCCGCCACGGGGGTCCGGGTTCGGCTCACCCTCCAAGGAAATGATCAGGGCCAGTTGCCACAGCTCAAGTTCGTGGGTTTGTCACTCTTCCAACCGGAGCCAGCCTCCCCTGCCCTGCCACCCGTGCGCTCGGCCTGGGGTGTTCGCCTGCCAGTCCCGGAACGGAGCCAGGCCACCTACCCCGAGGGGGTCAGCGCCTGGTGCAGTCCTACCAGTGTGAGCATGATCATGGCCTACTGGGCGGCGAAACTGGGACGGCCCGAGCTGGATGTCCCCGTCCCGGAGGTCGTGAAGGAGGTAAACGATCCCCACTGGCCGGGCACGGGCAATTGGGTGTTCAACACCGCCTTTCCGGGTTCGTTCCCGGGCTTGCGGGCGTACGTGGCCCGCTTCACCGATCTCTCCGAACTCGAAGAATGGGTGGCCTGCGGAGTGCCCGTGGCCATGTCGGTCTCGTACGATTGGCTCCGTGGCAGGCCAGTGCGCCGCCCCAGCGACGGCCACTTGGTGGTGTGCGTCGGCTTCACCAAGGAGGGTGAGGTGATCGTCAACGACCCCGGCACACGCGAGCATATCCAGAAGACCTTCCCGCGCGAGGATGTGCGGAAAGCATGGACTCGCTCGCACCAAACGGTCTATCTCATCTACCCCGAGCACTGGAAGGTTCCCGCGAACCTCCGTGGACACTGGTTCACGGAGCCACCCAAGCCATGAGTGCCGAAAGCTCCACCCCAGCGGCCATTCCACGGCGCCCCGCCCCGCGGGGGAAGCGCAACCCTCCGCACTGGCTTGCACTGCGCGAAGCGTACAACCTCATGCGCGCCCGTTACGGTCATCTGGGCTGGTGGCCGGGAGAGACGCCGTTCGAGGTCTGTGTGGGCGCGATCCTGACCCAGAACACCAGTTGGCGAAATGTCGAGAAGTGCATCGACGTGCTGAAACGCGAGCAGCTGCTCGAACCGCGCCGGCTGTATGCCCTGCCCGAGGCCGAGCTAGCCACCCGCCTACGGCCCTCGGGCTATTTCAACATCAAAGCGAAACGGTTGCGGGCGTTTCTCAAGGTACTGGTGGAGGACTTCGATGCCGACCTCCCTCTCATGTTGTCCGGCACCACTGAAGCAGTGCGGACCCGGCTGCTGACCATCAAGGGCATCGGTCCGGAGACGGCCGATAGTATGGTGCTCTATGCCGCCGGACTATCGACGTTCGTGATCGACGCCTACACTCTGCGGATCTTCTCGCGGCATCGGTGGTGCTCGCCCGAGGCCGACTATGCCACTCTGCAAACGCTCTGCGCGCAAGCCCTGGGCCACGTGGCGACCCCGCAGGCGAAGCTGGACTACTGGCAGGATTACCATGCCCAGTTGGTCATGGTGGGTAAGGACTTCTGCCTGACCAGGAACCCCCGCTGCCAAACGTGCCCGCTGCGCCCCTTGCTGCCGACTTCCAGGGCCGACCAGCCAGCCGACTGGGCATGAAACGACCCGGCTTTCGCGCTTCAGCTTTAGTGGCTTTCGACGATGCAATCGGTATAGTGGCGACCGCAGCGCCGCGAGCGGAAAGGCACGCCTCGGCTGCGCTTACATAAACGATGCGACCATTGCGACAGGAACCCGGTACCGGCGATCGTCTCGTTCGATTCGTCGGCGACACGCTGACCTTTCGGCTGCACGACTCCGACGGCCAGGGCTGGCCCGATGGCTGGCGTGCCCTGCTGCGCACCAACTTGGGACGTGCGTCGGCGGTCCGGCAGGAGATTATCGACTCCGTGCGCCTGCGCCGGCCGGTGCCGCAGGGGTCTTGGTACGACACCCCGATGACTTGGCGTGGCCACGCTTGGGAACTGACGGTTCCCCTCTGTGAGGTTGGATTCTTCCAGGCCAAAGCGTACGCGGTGGACGAGCGCGGCTGGCAGCACTGGCCGGGCGGACCGGACACCGGCATCAACGTTCAACCCAACCACTGCCGCACCGCCAACACGATCTACTGCGCCTTCACGCGGATGTTCGGCCCCGGCAAACACGCCGTTCACACCCTCGATCCACGCCGGGAGGAGGAATTGGCCAAATGGGACAAACTGGGCTATACGGTCATTCCGCCCTCCGGCAAATTCCGCGACCTGGTCAAGGAGCTGCCGCACATCTTCGAGCAGCTCGGCTGCCGGATCCTGCATCTGCTCCCAGTCAACCCCGTCCCGACCACTTATGCGCGTTTTGGACGATTCGGCAGTCCGTATGCGTGCGAGGACCTCACCGCCATCGACCCCGCGCTGGTCGAGTTCGATCGAAAAACGACCGGCATTGACCAATTCCGCGAGCTGACCGCCGCCGCCCACGCCTTGGGCGGGCGGGTGTTCCTGGATATGGTGATCAACCACACCGGGTGGGGCTCGACCCTCCAGGAAAATCACCCCGACTGGTTTCATCGCCAGGCGGATGGCACCTTCGAGAGCCCCGGCGCCTGGGGGACGATCTGGGAGGACTTGGTCGAGCTCGACCAGCGGATTCCGGGACTGCGGGAGGAAATTGCGGAAGCGTTCCTGGAATGGTGTCGGCGGGGAGTCGATGGCTTTCGCTGCGATGCCGGCTACAAGGTCCCTGCGCCCGTCTGGCAATACGTAACGGCCCGCGTCCGGCAGGAATTCCCGGAGACGGTTTTCCTGCTGGAAGGCCTGGGGGGCGCTTGGGAAGACACCGATGCCCTGCTCGCACAGGGCGGCATGCAGTGGGCGTATTCCGAGCTGTTCCAGAACTACTCGGGGCTCCAAGTGAGCGGCTATCTCGATCACGCCCTCAAGGCAAGCCAGCAAGCAGGCCTCTTGGTCCACTATAGTGAGACACACGACAACGAGCGGCTGGCAACACGAGGCAAGGCGTGGTCCCTGCTACGCAACCGCCTGTGCGCGCTGGCCAGTGTCTCGGGCGGCTTCGGGTTTACTTGCGGCGTCGAATGGCTGGCTCCCGAGCGGATCAACGTCCATTCGAGCCGGGGCCTCGCCTGGGGCAGCTCCGAAAACCTGGTCAGCGAACTGGGGAAGCTCAACCATCTGCTGGCGAACCATCCGTGCTTCTTCGAAGGAGCGCGGCTGGAACGTGTCTCACCCCCGGGAGCGCCGGTTTACGCGTTGTTGCGCACCTCCGAGGATGGCTTGGACACCGTGCTCGCGCTGATTAACACCGATCCGGAGAAGCCCCAAAGTTGCTTGCTGCCCCCGGCCGTCATGGAAGCACTCCGGCGTCCACAGCACCGCTTCGCCCCGGTCGACCTGCTCGGACAGGAGCTGCCGCCGCCAGGCACTCATGACAGCGGCTCGTTCACGCTGCCGCCCGCGGCCGCCTATTGCCTGGCCGCCACAGCCACGCCAAACGGCCCACACGGGGAAACTCACCGTCGGAACCGCGCCCACACCGCTTTCGCCCGCCTCGCGTTGGCCCACACCTTGCCCTTTGCGCAGGCCGGGGAAATCGATGCCCGACCGCTTGCTCAGCAGGTGGAGGCCGATGTGCAGGGTTTCCTCGGGGGCGTGGGCAATCTGCCCGCGACGGTCACCGTCCAAGGGTTCGCCGCCGCACTCGAAAGTGCCCGCCATGGGTACCCCCGCGTCATCACGTGGCGCCTCGCTGACCGCACCCGGGTCACGGTCATTCCACACGATCATTGGTTGGTGGTGGAAGACACTGTGCCCTTCCGGGTCACCTTGAAGACGCTGGACGGCGGTTTTCCGCAGCATCTGGAGTCTTTCGTCGTCCGCCAAGGACATGTCGCCTGCTTCCGGCCCGTTCAGCGTGCCGGAGACGCTGAATTGGCAGTCGAACGCTATCCCAAGGGCGTGGAACAGGTCGCCGGCGCTCTGCGCTTCCTGAGCCCGACACCCGAACCGATGACGACTTTGGTGTCGCCTCCGCCCGGGGCGGTCGCGCTGCTGACCAACGGACGCGGGGGCATGGCCCGGCTGTTGGTGGATCTGGGAGCGATCGAGTCGAAGTACGATTGCCTGCTGGGCGCCAACCTCGATGCCGATGTGCCTTGTGACCGGCACGTCTTTGCCAAGCGCGTCCGCATCTGGATCAATGCGGATGGCTTCCTCTCCCCGTTGAACGCCGCCAACCTCGCCGCGTTCGAAATGGGCCCGCCCGCAGAATGGCGCTTCGTGGCCAACGCGGGCGGCGGACGCACGGTGGTCCTAATGCTCCGGGCAACCATGACGCCGGGGCGCAATACCACGCTCTTGCGATTGGCCCGCCCTCTGGGCGACAGGGACGACACTCTGCCGGCGAGGTGCGACGTCCGCCTCACGCTGCGGGTGGATATTGAAGACCGCAATTTCCACTGGGAAACGCACCGAAATGGCAGTGCCGACCACCATTTCAACGCGAACTGCCACACCCTGCCGGATCGACTCGGCTTTGCCTTCACCCCCGCGGCGGATCGCCAACTACACGTGGTCTCGAATACCGGGCAGTATCACCCCCAACCGGAGTGGTGCGAGGGCATCCCGCATCCGATCGAGCAATCCCGCGGCATGCCCGGCGCCGGCGACGCCTTCAGTCCCGGCTGGTTCGAAATCCCCCTGCCGGCCGGGCGGGAGGCCATGTTGACCGTCACGGCAGACAGTGACTGGACGAGAACCCCCGCCGGGGTGGACCTGGCCACTTTGTCCGAGGCTGAGTCACCCACAGCGAGCCCGCAACTAGTGGACGCTTTTGACCGCCAATTACTCCACGCCAGCCGCGCGTTTGTCGTCCGCCGGGGCCGGGAGAAAACGGTCATCGCGGGTTATCCCTGGTTCCTCGATTGGGGCCGGGACACGTTGATTTGCGCGCGTGGCCTGCTCACCGCCGGGTTCCATGACGAGGTGATGGCGCTCTTGCGAGCCTTCGGCCGGTTTGAGCAAAACGGCACGCTGCCCAATTCGCTGAACGCCAACGACGCCTCCAACCGGGATACCTCCGACGCGCCGCTCTGGTATGGGCTGGTCTGCGAGGAACTGGCCCGCAGCCTGCCGGAAGCCCGGGACTTGCTGGCCACGCCGGTGGACGGCTCCAGCCGCACGGTCCTTGACGTGCTGGTGTCCATTGGCAACCACTACCTCCGTGGCACGCCCAACGGCATCCACGCCGATCCCGCGTCCGGCTTGGTTTGGAGCCCGGCGCACTTCACCTGGATGGATACCAACCATCCCGCCGCCACCCCCCGCGAGGGGTATCCAATTTCCATCCAGGCGCTCTGGATTCGTCTCTTGCGGTTCCTCGACCGGCTCGGCGCTCCCGCCGCCGTCCGGCCCTGGCGGGAAGCAGCCAACCAAGCCGCCGCCTCGCTGGATCGCTTCTGGATGGAGGATCGCGGCTACCTCGGCGATGTCCTCCTTGCAACTGCCGGCCAGTCCGCGGCCGAGGCCACCCTCGACAACGCCTTGCGGTGCGACTGTCTGTTTGCGGTCAGCCTTGAATTGGTGCAAGGCGAGCGCGCCCGCCGCTGCGTTTCGGCCGCGCAACGGCATCTGCTGATCCCCGGCGCGTTGCGCTCTTTGGCCCCGCTGCCGGTGCATCCGCCGCTGCCAGTCCGCGCTACTGATGGACGGCTGCTGAACAATCCCAACGAACCGTACTGGGGTCGCTACGAAGGCGACGAGGATACCCGCCGCAAGCCGGCGTACCACAACGGCACCGCCTGGGTGTGGGTGCTGCCCACTTTCTGTGAGAGCCTCGTCAAAGCCTGGGACTACGATGCGGGAGCGGTGCAAGCCAGCCGCGCCTACCTGGCGGGAACGGAGCGGTTGCTGCGCGAACATTGCCTCGGCCATCTGCCTGAGATCGTCGACGGCGACGCCCCGCACCGGCCGCGCGGGTGCGACGCCCAGGCTTGGAGCGTGACCGAGACCCTCCGCGTCTGGCGCTGGCTCAAGTCACTCGGCTGAGGCTGGCCCGGGGCTCAGTGCCGCCGCAACTGCAGGCGGTGGTCCACCCGGCGAGTCTGCGCGTAGTCTAGCGGCGGTAAATCGGTCAGCGTCGGCGATTCCGTCTCGTTCAGGATGTCCCGCGCGCGTTGCTGCAACTGCTGCCACCGGGGCCAATCCAGCGTGGGGGCATGGGCCACCTGCCGCAGCAGGCTGCGCCACTCGATGATCACGCGATCGATGTCCCCCACTCCCAACCAGGGGGTAACCCACGCGTGGCGGGCTTCGGGGTTGCGGTGCACTGCCGCCACGATTTGCTCCGCGCCACAGCCGTACTTGGGTGGAGATCCGTTCTCCAGGTAACCGGGAATGGACTGTATGCCGTAGGCCTGCTGGCAGGCAATCGCCAGCCGTCCGGCCCAGCGGTTGTCGTCGCCGGCAAATCGGAAGCCGGCATCCAGGTTGGCGAGATCGTAAATCAGCTCGTCGATGGGGTACGTGGCGTCTTCCAGTCCCGCTGCAATGGCCAGACCATCCGCTTGCGAGAAGAAGCTCAACATGCGCCCGCGGCGCGTCGGTTTGCCATCGGCTTCCACCAAACCCAATCGCCGCCACAGCAACGCTGTGCCGGTGGCGGTAGGCAACTGCTTGCAGGTCTCCGCCAGGGGACACCCGGCGCAATCGTCGGGCAGCACTTCCCGCTCCTCAGGCCGCCAGAGCGCGACGCCATGCTTGTCCACCGGCACGCGCAGGGTCATGCGCTCGAGGCTGAGTTGGACGGTCACCCGCGTGGGATGATTGGCCAGGCTCACGACCGGAGTGCCTGATTTGGCAAGGGCCGCCTGCAACTGGATCACCACTTCCGCTTCCCAGAGCGCCCATGGCACGTGCCGGCCCTTCCAGTTCACCAACCGCCGCACCCATTTGGCCAGCACCACCCGGTCACCCGGCAGGCGCTCGGCCACGGTCATCTGGCGGCCGTAAAGCCGATGCCCCTCCCGCTCGCCCACGACACACAGCGTGCCGTGCCCCACATGTTCGAGGGCGTCCGGCTCGGAAAGCACAGGTCGCAGGGCAGGCACATGCGGAACGCTAGGGTCGGCACCTCCCCCACGCGCGGCGATGAATACCTTCCCCAAGGGAACGTCCGCAGGCACGGGATAGCGCTCCCACTCGCCCCGGCTGTTCCGAACCTCGCGCACGCGCTTCCGGACATGCCGCGCGCGCTCGGCGTCGGTCTGCAGACCGCAGGGCACCGAGGGATGCTTCAGCGACTCCTCCACCCCGAGGATGATCGGTTTGGAGGTGAACAGGCGCTCCTGCACCTCAACCGCGCGCAAGAACGGTGGCTGGCCTTGGTCGGCGGCAGCGGCCATGAGCCCCAGCAGGGCCGCCCAATCCACCAATCCATTCCGGCTCAGATGGCACGCGTGGGCGTCCAGGAGGCGAATGTTGTTCGCCGTCACCAGCACGTAACCCATCTCGTCGATGCCCCGCCGTCCCGCCCGTCCGAACATCTGGAGGATTTCGTCCGGCTCGATCATTTGCTCCCGCTCATCGCGCCGGTAGGACTCTCCCGCCAGCGCCACGCTGCGCAGGGAGAAGTTGATGCCGGCGGCCAACCCCATGGTCGCCACCACCACCCGGAGCTGACCGGCCTTGGCCAGCGGTTCAATCACCCCCGCGCGCACGCCGTAACTCAAGCCGCTGTGGTGGTAGGTGATCCGGCACTTGAGCATCCGCGCCAGATGATCGCCTACCAAGAGCTTCTGTGCGGGCGTCAGCGGCAAGGGATTCGGGTTGGGCAGACTGCGCGCCAACTCCGCCGCCAGGGTCTCGGCCGCCTGCCGCCGGGGCGCGAAAATGAGCACTGGCCCGAGGTCCTCCGCCAGGGCCTTGGCCACCACTCGCGGCCAGTACCCGCGGATTTCGCTCGGCACGTGGAAACTCAGGCTGTTGACGTGGACCTCCTCCTGCGGCACCGGCCGCACATCCGTGCGCACGAGCACCGCCTCGCGCCCCAACCGCCGCAGCCAGCGCACCACATCCTGCGGATTACCGACGCTGCCGCTCAGGAGCAGCAACTGCGTACGCGCAGGCGCCAGGGCAATGGCCAATTCGTAGTTGAGGCCCCGGTCGGGATCGCGCAGCATCTGGTACTCATCCACCACCAACAAGGTTGGCCCGTCGCCGCGAACCAGGCGGTTCTTCTGCGTCTCCAGCGTCGCGACGATGACCGGCGCATCCAGGTTATCGCTCAGGTCACCCGTGGCGATGCCCACGTCCCATCCCCGGGCGCGCCACTCCGCCAGCTTGTCGTTCGCCAGGGCGCGGGTTGGGACGGTGTAGATCGCCTGGCCGGGATTGCGGCCCTGTTTGGACCAAAGTTCGAAAATCAGGGTCTTCCCTGCTCCCGTGGGCGCGTGGGCCACCACGTCCTTGCCGCTGCGGAGCGCGTTCACGGCCTCCTGTTGCCAAAGGTCCGGCACCACCACTTGGTTCAGGGTGGGCAGGGCGGCAAGCTGGTCTGCGAACGTCTGCACGCCCAGAAGATAACGCAAATCGGGCGCAGGCCAACGGGGAAATCAAGGAGGCGAGGCGGCTTTTCAAGATGGGACCGTGAAGCATCGCAAGTAGCTGCCCAGCGCACCCACCAACCTCAGCCCGGCGGGCGGGGCACTTCGCGCCCATCAGGCTCCGGAGGGCGGTCGTCCGCCTGAGGCAGGCGCAGGCGACGGGCGGTCTGGCACAACAGGTGTCCGGCCACGGGAATCGTCGCGAGTTGGAACACGATGGCGACCAGCACTTTTGGATTGGTCTCGCCGGTATCCGCCAGCCAAAGCGCCAGGAGCAGACAACCCATTCCCAACGTCGAGGCCTTGCTCAGGGCGTGGGAGCGGCAATAGACATCCGGCAGACGGAGCACGCCAACAGCCGCGAGGAGCACCAAACCCGAGCCACCGAGCACCAACAGGCTGATCAGAACCGTGTTCATCGCCCGGGTTTCCCTCCTTCCTCACCGGCGCTTGGCGTGTCGTCCAAGCCGGGCTTGGCCCCGCTCCCCCCTGCGGTCGGACGTCCCAGATAGAACGCGAACGCGACCGTGCTCAGAAAGCCCAACAGCGAATAGATCAGGATCAACTCGACAAACAACTCCGTGCGCCAGCGAATCGAGAGCACCACCATCATCCCCACCAGCGCCACACAAACCAAGTCGAACGCCAGGATCCGGTCGATCGCGGTCGGGCCGTGCCAGAGTTTCACCAAGCCGAGGACTATCGCCGCGGCCAGCAGGAACAGGCTGAATGCGAGGATGAAGTTCATCAGCGGGTGATGGCCAAAAGGGGATCGCGCCAAGTACGGTCCAAATCCTCGCGTACGCGGGCGGGGTCCTGCAAATCGAGGAAATGCAGCAGCAGGGCGGGACGGCCGGGCAGGATTTCGACCGCGGTGCTGCCAGGGGTTAGCGTGAGACAGTGGCTCAGCAAGACGACCTCGAACGGATCGAGACCCTGGACCTCGTACTCCATGAAGCCGGGGCGCAGCGTAGAAAGGTCGGGAGCGAGGATGGCCCGGCCCACCTCTACTCCGGCCCGCGCCAGGGCCACCACAAAACGCCCCACGAAACGCCCCAGGGCAAGGCATCGGCGCACGTAGCTCGACCCGGGGAGGAGCGGGCGAAACAAGCACAACAGCCCGAATCCAAGCACGTAACCGGCCGCGAAGGTGCCCATCGTGTGCGCGTTGTTCAGCCAGAGCCACAGCAGCGCGATCACCAAGTTGATCAGCGGCGCATTCATGTCAGAAAGCGGACCCTTTCCCCGTGTGCCAGAGCACGGCCTCGATATAGTCGTTGCGGTCCAGCGTCGTATCCACCGCCTGCTGCAGGAGAGGTTGGAACAGGCCTACCCCCAACCCGAGCCCGATGGCCAGCAGGGCCAACAACGCGGCGGCAAACACCATTTGCCACCACCGCAGCACAGGCGCCGCCACGGGGCATGCGTCGTCGGTTCGCCAGAAGGCGGCGTTCCAGATCTTCAACATGCTCAACAAGGTCAGCAGGCCCACCGCCAGCGCCAGCCCCCCCAGCCAGTAGGCGTGCGCCGCAAACGCGGTCGTGACCAGCGCATACTTGCCCCAAAAGCCGCTCAGCGGCGGCAGCCCCGCCAACGCCAGCGCCTGCACCAGAAACAACCCGCCCAGCCAGGGAGCCTTCTTCCAGAGATTCCCCATGCGGGCCAGGTTGTCCGTGCCGTTCATCCAAGCCGCTGCGCCGCCGATCAGGAACAGCGACGATTTCACCGCCATGTTGTGCAGCAGAATGTATAGCGCCGCCAGATAACCGCCACGGTTGAAGAAACTCACCCCCACCAGCATCAATCCCACCTGGCTCAGGATGTGGTAAGACAGAATCCCGCGAATGAACGGGCGCGAGATGGCCCCCATTCCGCCCAAAATGGCCGTCACCAGACCAAGCCACGCCAGACATGGCCCCACCATGCCCAAATCCGCCGGGAACACCGTTCCAAAGACGCGCATGATCACATACACCCCCACTTTGGTCAGCAACCCGCCGTACAACGCCGCCAGCGAAACCGGCAGGGTGGGATAGCTGTTCGGCAGCCAGTAGTTGAGGGGGAAAGCCCCCGCTTTGATGCCGAAGACCACCAGGAACAGCAGCCCCACCGCCTGGACCCGCACGTCCCCGCCCTGTCCGGCCATACGGCGGGCAAGGTCCGCAAAGTTGAGGCTGCCGAACATGGCATAGACGAAACCGGCCGCGCAGAGGAAAAGCGTGCTCCCGAGCACGTTCAGCGCCACGAACGGCCAGGCGTGCTGGATGTCCCAATTGTCCGCCTCCAGCGTGAGCAAGGCATACGACGACACCAGCATGAGCTCGAACGCCACATAGAGGTTGAAGAGGTCGCCTGTAGTGAAGGCAAGACTGACTCCGGCCATGAGGAAGCCAAGGAGCGGCAACCGCAGAGGGTGCTCCCGGTCCACCGGCACTTCGGCATAGAAGAACACCAGACAGGCCAGCCACACCACGGCGGAGCAAACGACCATGACCGCCGCCAGGAGGTCCACCACCAGGGCAATCCCCAGCGGCGCCACCCAGTTGCCCATCAGCATCACGCGCGGCCCTTCGGCCACCGCACTCCCCACCAACTGCACCCCGACCAGCACCTGCACAGCCGCCGCTCCCAGCGCCACCCAACGGCGGCGTGGAGCCGGCCGTCGCCACGCCAGGCAGACCACGGCCGTCAACAAGGGCAGTAGAAATGGCAGCGCCACCAGGTTCATGGTTCTTCGGGCGGGTGGCTGCGGCTCAGCTCGGCGGCGTCGGCCGTCCGGTGGTCGTGGAAGATCCGGTACAGGAGAACGACGAGATACGACGTCACGCCAAAGCCAATCACAATCGCGGTGAGAATGAGCGCCTGCGGCAGCGGGTCCACCATGGGCAACACGGTGTCGGAGAGCACCGGCGGGCGCTTGTGCTGCGGATCGCCCGACATGGCCAGCAAGACCAGGCAGGCCGCGTTGGCCAGAATGATGAACCCGAACAGAGCGCGGACCAGGCTTCGTTGCAGCACCAGATAGACGCCGCAGGCGAAGAGCACGCCCACCAGAATGACCGTGTCAAGCGGCATGCGATGGCGGAGGAGACTTGGGAGTGGTGGCGCCGGCGGACGGCGGGTGCGCCTCGATCGGTTCCTCGTCGGGAGAGGCAAAATCCGCCTGTTCCGAGGGTAGCAGGGCAATCTCGTCGTCGCTGGCGCGCCCGAGCGTGAGGAACAGCCGGGCGATAACGCCCACCACGACCAGATAGACCCCGACATCGAATAGCAGCACCGTCCCCACTTCCAGCGCCGGCGCCTGCGGATGTGCGGCCGAACGCAGCCAGAAGTGCTCCAGCACGGGATGTCCGGCCACCATGGGGACCAAGCCGGTCAGCAAGGCCAGAGCGAGACCGGCAACAGCCAGATGGAGGGGTTCCACCCGCAGGACCTGCCGGGTCCGTTCCAAGCCCTCGGCGAGCAGCAGCAGGAGCAACGAGACCGCCGTCGCCAACCCGGCGATGAACCCCCCGCCCGGCGCGTGATGTCCCCGCAAGAGCAGGTGCAACGCAAGGGCGTTCAAAAGGAAACAGACGCCGACGGCGACCACCCGAAACAGAGGTGACGATAGCCTACCCATGGTTCGCCTCCTCTTCCGCCGGAAGCTGCATCCGCGGCGGGGCCAGCGGACCTTCCCGGTATTCCTCGGGGGAACGTTTGCGGCGCATGAATAGGCCTAGCCCGCCCAGCACCGCCACCACCAAGACCGTGATCTCGCCCAGAGTGTCGAAGCCGCGGAAATCGAGGAGAATGGTGTTTACGGCATTCCGCCCGCCCGCCTGCGACAACGTCTGTTCCAGGAACGCGGTGCCCAGATTCTCCGGCGGCGGCTGCGACAACGCCAGGAAAGTGAGGACGCTCACCACCGTGCCGGACCCGAGAGCAATGGCGAGCTTGAACCAGCGCGCTCTCGAAGCCAGCGGAGCACGCGCTTCCGCCGCCTCAACCGAGGCGGGAAACCGCGAGAGCAGCAGCACCACCAAGAACAGGGTCATCGTTTCCACCAGGATCTGGGTCAGGGCCAGATCCGGCGCATGATAAAGCACGTAATAGCCCGTCGTAAGAAAACCCGCGGTCGAAAGGGCGATCAATTGGGCCGTCCACCGGCGCAGCAGCACGGTGGCAACGGCGGCAAAGGCAATCGCTCCCCCCACCAGCAGCCGCAGCCAGTCCCATTCCTGGGCTTGGATCATCAACCGCGAGTAGCCGCCCCAATCCGCGCCGGGCAGCGCGCTCGCCAGGAAGCCCCCCAGGAGCAGCACGGTAAACGTCAAAGCCACTGGCAGGTACGCCGTCGGGCGATCCGCCGCCAGGGCGCGGGTGACCACCTTGCAGGCTCCGGCAAAGCGCTCGATCGCTGCTTCGAACAGCGTCTCGAACTGGAGCCACCGGGGAATCCGCGCCCAACGCCACGCGGTGGCCTGCCCCCAATAGAACACCCCTGCTCCGCCCACCACCACCGCGAGGCTGGCCGCCAACTCCCGGTTCCACCCATGCCATAAGGCCAAGCCGGGCGCATTACCCGGATGCAGGCCCGCCACACTCAAATAGTGCAACGGCGCTTCCAGCAACGCGGGAAAACACCCGCCCATCAGCGCCAAGGCCGCCAAGACCATGGGCGGAATCACCATGCGCGAGGGCGGTGCGTGGTAGTTGTTGGCCAGGTCCGACGGCTCGTTGCCCAAGAACACCAGCCAGAAGAAGCGCAGCGCGAACGCCACCTTGATCAGCGACATCGCCACCACCCAGAAGCCCGCATACCACCCCAACCGGTCGTGGATGGCGGCCGAGGCAAAGACCTCCTTGAACATCAATTCCTTGCTCAGGAAGCCGGTGGTCCCCGGCATGCCCGCCATGGTGGCGCACGCCACCAGGCAGACCATCCCCACCGCCGGCATGCGGTTCCACAAGCCGCCGAGTCGACGAATATCCTGACCGCCAGTGGCGTGAATCACGATCCCCGCCACCATGAACAAGCTCCCCTTGTAGCACGCGTGATTCACGATGTGCAGGAAGTCGTGTTCGACCCCGCCGGGCGAGCCCAGCCCGTAATACCCAATCAGGAAGCCCAACTGGCTCACCGTCGAGCAGGCGAGGATCGCCTTCAGATCGTGACTTACCAGCGCCAGCAGCGCCCCCAGCATCATGGTGAAGAAAGCCGGGATCGACACCAGGATGGGCCACAGCTCGTGCTCCGAGAAAATGGGAAACAACCGCGCCACCAGGAAGACCCCCAGCTTGACCATCGTGGCTGAATGCAGGTAGGCGCTGGCCGGTGTGGGCGCGGTCATCGCGTTGGGCAGCCAGAAATGCAATGGGAACTGCGCCGATTTGCCGAACGCCCCGAACAGCATCAGCACCAAGGCGGCCAACGCCGTGCCGCCCGCACTTCCGTCCAGCCGCACCCGCAGCAGGTGGGACCACTCGGCGCCACCCCCCACCTGCGAGAGCAACACCAGGCCAGCCAGCAGACAAAGGCCGGTCGCCGAGGTGATCAGCAGCGCCATCCGTGCGCCTCTCCGGGCCGCTTCATCTTCGTGCTGGAACCCGATCAACAGGAACGAGGCCAAACCGGTCAGTTCCCACCCGATGAACAGCACCAGGAGATGGTTGGCAAAAACCGTGGCCAGCATCGCCCCCATGAAGAGCAACAACGCCGCATAGAACCGCGTGGGAACCTGCTTCTCCCCCTGGAAATAGTACCGGGCATAGAACACAACCAATGCCCCGATGCCCGTGACCAGCAGACCGAACAAGATGGACAGTCCGTCCACCAGGAAGGACAAACGCAACTCCCAGCCCGGGACCCAACTCCACGAAATGACCTGCTGCTCGTGCGCTCCGGTCTCGACCAGCAGGCCGAGCACCGAGGCGAAAGCCAGCACCGGAAACGCCAGCGCCAACCAACCCGCGCGTTCGCCCAACCGCCCGGATGCCAAGGTCACCAGCGCCCCCAGGAACGGGAGCACCAATACCGCAGCCATCAGGGTTGCACTATCCATCGGAGGGGGCGGACGGCGTTCCCGAGATGATTCGCGGCACCGTCAGCCAGCCTTACTTCATCGACCGAGCCAGACTGTTCCACCAAGCGTCGTGCAGCTTCTCCACCGACCATTCGCAAGCCCCCGCGGCAGTCTTGATCCCCAGGCGGTCACCGCCCACGGTGCCGATCGCCATGGCCGGTACCCCCAGGATCTTCGCTTGCGCCAGAACCTTCGTCGCATGCAGGGCCGCCGTGGTAATCACCACCCGGTTCTGCGTCTCGCCAAAGAGCACCGCGTCGGTGCGGGCCCCGCTGACGCCACTCAAATCCACCTGGGCGCCCATCAACCGGGGAGTGCCGCGGGCCTCCTGGCGCGAGATGCAGCACTCCGCCAAGGTCACCGCAAGGCCGCCGTCGCTGCAATCGTGCGCGCTCTTCACCGAGCCGCCGCAAATCAACGAGCGCAACCCCTCGTGCAGCGTCCTGGCCTGCTCCAGATCGCAACGGGGCGGTGTCCCCGTCTTGAGCCCCTGCACCGTCTGCAAATACGCACTGCCGCCCAGGCCCTGGAGCGGATCACTCGGATCAACCGGCGCTCCCAGCAGGATGATCGCGTCCCCCTGGTCCTTGAACCACTGGGTGGTGATGTGCTCCGGCTTGTCGATCAGCCCCACCATCGCAATGGTCGGAGTCGGGTCAATGGGCCCGTTCGGGCTCTGGTTGTACAGGCTGCAATTGCCCCCGGTGATCGGGGCATTCAAGGCCCGGCAGGCATCCCCCAGCCCACGGACGCTCTCTTTCAGTTGCCAGAACAGCTCCGGATTGTGCGGATTGCCGAAATTCAGGTTGTCGGTCACCCCCACCGGCGTGGCCCCGCTGCAAGCCAGGTTGCGCGCCGACTCGACCACCGCGATCTTTGCGCCTTCGTAGGGGTCGAGATAGACGTAAGCCCCGTTACAGTCGGAGGTCATCGCCACGTACTTCTCCGGCACCACCACCGGCCGGTTCTCCTCGCCCGCGCGCGCCGGCAGGGAATCCCCCTTGATCCGCACCACCGCCGCGTCCGACCCGGGACAGACCACCGAGCCGTCCCTCACCATGTGGTCGTACTGCCGGTAGACCCAGTTCTTGGAGGCGATGGTCGGGCTGGCCAGAAGTTGCTCCAAGGCCGGCCCGGGCTGGCTAACGTCCGGCACCCCGGCCAGGGTAAAGGCACGCACCTCCGACAGGTACGCGGGTTCTTGCGCCTCCCGCTCATACACCGGGGAATCGTCGGCGATCTTCTTCGCCGGTATGTCCGCCACCACCACGCCGTGGTTGCGCACCACCATGCGGCCGGTGTCGGTCACCGTGCCGATCTCCGCCCAAGGCAGATCCCACTTATCGAAAATCCGTTTGACCTGCTCCTCATGGCCCTTCTGAACAATGATGAGCATCCGCTCCTGCGATTCGCTCAACATGATCTCGTAGGGCGTCATGTTGGGAGCCCGTTGGGGCACCTTGGCCAATTCGATTTCGATCCCCGTGCCTGCCCGCGCCGCCGTCTCGCAGGTCGAGCAGGTCAACCCCGCCGCCCCCATGTCCTGGATACCGGCTACGACGCCCGTGGCCAGCAGCTCCAGACATGCCTCGCACACCAACTTCTCCATGAAGGGATCGCCCACCTGCACCGCACCGCGCTGCTGCTCGGCGGATTCCTCCGTCAGGTCCTGCGACGCAAAAGCCGCGCCCGCCAGACCGTCGCGGCCGGTCGCCGGTCCCACATAGAAAACCGGGTTGCCGATGCCCTTGGCCGCCCCTCGGGCGATCTGTTCGTGCCGCAACACCCCCAGGCAGAACACGTTCACCAAGGGGTTGCCCTCGTAGGACTTGTCGAAATAGACCTCGCCCGCAATGGTCGGAATGCCGAAGCAGTTGCCGTAGTGGGCGATGCCGGCGACCACCCCGCTGAACAACCGCCGCACTTCGGGAGAAGAAAGTTCACCGAAGCGCAGCGAATCCAACGCGCAAACGGGGCGCGCGCCCATGGTGAAGATGTCGCGCACAATCCCCCCCACCCCGGTCGCCGCGCCTTGAAATGGCTCCACCGCGCTGGGGTGGTTGTGCGACTCGATCTTGAACGCGATGGCGATGCCGTCTCCAATGTCGACGATGCCCGCGTTCTCCTCGCCCGCCCCCACCAGAATACGAGGCCCCTTCGTGGGCAATGTGCGGAGTTGCGGCTTGGTGTTCTTGTAGGAGCAATGCTCGCTCCACATCACCGAGAAGATGCCCAGCTCGGTATAGGACGGCTCGCGACCAAGGATGCCCTTGATCTTCTCGTACTCGTCCGGCGTCAGATTATGTTTCCGGACCAACTCCGGGGTGATGGTCGGTTCAGTCATTTGCGTATGCAGAATCGGTTACTGCCAAAGCAGGCGAAAAGGATGGGACTTTCCCCCCGGCGAGACAAGTAAATCACGCGGCAATCCGCAAGCTTGGCGGCAACCTCCTGATCAGCCCATGAAATGCACGCACATCATTGACAATCAAATGGTTACCGATGCAGCTAACGGCGTAGCATGAGCGCTGGAAGATCATTCCCCATCCGCCCATCTTCGATCCAGCTTTTCGCTAATTCCGGTTTCACCGCGCTTTCCTATCACGGCACCCCCACCCCAGTCTGCGCGGCAGGCCCTGACTTCATCGCGCACCGCCCCCGGCAGCCCGTGTACGTGGTCGCCATCAGCAGCAATCCCAGGCCCGCTGCCCCGAGCGAGAAGTTCAACCACGTGGGCCGGTACTCAAGGCGGATCACTCGTTCGCCCTCAGGAATCCGCAGCCGCGCGAAGGTGCCGGATGCACGCTCCACCGCCTGCGGCATGCCGTTCGCGTAGCATTTCCATCCGGGGTACCAAGTGTCATTCCATTGCAGTGAGGCCGCCGGGCCGGGGCCAACCTTGAGTTCCACCGTATTGAGTGAGGAACGCTCCACGGTGAGGGAGCGGTTCGTCACTTCATTCCACTGAAATCGAGCCAGCCCGGCCAGGGCGTTCGTTGACAAGGTCCCGGCAGCCTCCCCTGATTCCTCGCTCCGGTAGACAAAGTCGGCCACCGCACCGGCATATCGCCCCTGCTCGTCCTTGGGAAGCCAGAAGTAGCACTGCGGCCGCAAGGCGGCATAGCCATGCACGGTCCGCACTTGGAACAGATGGGGCAGCGAATGCGGCATGGCGTAATCGTGGATGCGCGTCACTTGCTCCCAGACGCGCTCTTGCGTCCCCCCGGCGAGCTTGGCCAAACGCTGCTGCTCCGGGCCACCGCGCAGGAGACTCTGCCAGAGCGCCACCGGGTGGTGCGGAATGAACTGGCCGGCAAAGACCAGCGTGGATGCCACGCTGCCCGCCAGAGCAACCCGCACCGCCAGCCGGGCACGGCCCGGATCGCGCGCGATGAACGCCGCCGCCAATGCCAGCAAACTGGCCGCCGCGATCAGGGTTTGCGGATTTCGAACACTCACCTCTCCGGGAAAGCGCGCTAATTGTGTCTCGCGCAGGGCGGGTGAACTGTCCAAGTTGGTGTTGGCCGCGTCACGACGCAGCACGGCCTCACGCAACCGGGGCAGGATTTTGGGATAAACCACGAACGCACCGAAGTTGATCGCCAGCAGGCCGGCCACCAGGACGCCAGCCAGGCTCCATCCCCAACGCGGCCGTACCGAAGGGGCGGCCAGCAGTCGTTCCGCCCCGATAGCCGTCAGCACAATCAACCCCATGACCCCCAACCCCGCCGCGCGCGTATACAAGGCGTAGACCAAGGGAGTCGACAGAATACCGACGTAGGCCAGCACCAGGAACAACGCCGTGCGGCGCGGACCACGCCCATGCTCCTCCCCCGCCTTCCCGCGCACTCCAAACAAGCCAAGTACCAGCGCGGCCGAACCAATGAAGCAGGTGAAACCCAGGGCGGACTGTCCGCAAAACTTGCTCAAATCCAAAGTCCGGAACGTGCCCAGCACCCAGGGAAAAACGGCGCTAAGCGACGCCAAGCCGCCCAGCCACGACAACGGGTGCCGCACGGTGTCGATGGTGCGGACCCCGAGGCGGTAGAGCTCAAGCTGGCCTGTCAGCACAGGCGCCGCCAACAAGCCCCCGATCAAACCGGAAAGCCCCACCATCGCCGTGATCCGCCACCACTGGGCCCGGTTTCCCCAACCGTAGCCCAGCACCCATGCCAGCGCGAAGACCGGCCAATACGCGTGCGACTGGAGGTTGCCTGCGTAGAACACCAGCGCCGTCAGGAGCCCCCCCAACGCCGCGCCCCTTCCAGGGCTGGTCTCGACCCGCCGATGCCAAACCAGCCAAAGCCACGGGTAATACAGGAATGAGGCCTGAATCCACGGGTGCCCGAAGAACACCGTCTGACACCCCGCGAACTGCCAAACCAATGCCAGCAGCACGTTCACACACGGCGTGAAACCCAAAGCACGCAGGAGCAGAAACATCCCCAGGCCCGTGGCTAACGAATGCAGTATCCGGGTCCAGTTGTACGCCCACTCGAACGGCAGCGTCAGATAGCAGAGCAGGCGGAACGGATCGGTGCCGTTGACATGCGCGTCCGCCAGCAGCGGCCGCCCACAGTAGGTATACGGATCCCACCAAGGCACCTCCCCCGCGCGCACCGCGTGGTAGATCGTCCACTGCAAGGGAAGATCGTAGGTGAGTTGGTCGATGATATAGTGGTTCCGCGGCACGGAAGGGGCCTCGGGAGCCACCGCATGCCACTTGGAGAACATGGTGGGCGCGATGTCCAGCGGCGCGAGCAGACTGCTCCCCCACATGCCTCCGCGAAACACCACCAAACAGGCCAGCAGACTGGCCCCGAGGAACAACCAACAGGACGAGCGTTTCATACTGCCCGTGCCACCGCCAACAGGCTCTGGCCAAACGGCGGCCGGCAGACGCGGGATTCCCAAGCATGCACGACCGGGAAGATGCACCGGTCAAACAGGCGAACCGAGCCGACCTTGAATTGACGCTGGCCCAGCACGCGAAAGCTCAACCACCAGGCGAAATAGCCCACCAGATTAAAGTACGACAACCGCGCAATGTGGAACCCCGCCTCTGTCAGCTTCCGGCGCAACTCGGGCTTCGTATACCGGCGGTAATGCCCAAAATCCCGGTCGAGCGGCGCGTAGATCTCAGGTCGCGCGGGCACAAACAGGCACAACGTTCCGTGCTCGGCCCGCAGCAAAGCAGCGTAAGTGGCCAACTCGGCAGCGTCTTGCTCGATGTGCTCCAAGACGTTGATGCTCACGATGGCATTCCACCCCGTTTCGGATCGCAACGCCGCCGAGGTGCCCTGAACGACCGCCTGCCCAGGCAACCGCTGCCGCAGTTGTCGGCAGAACCCCCCATCCGGCTCCAAGGCAAGGACTTGACTCACGCCCAGATACGTGCGGAGCGCCTCCGTGATCTGCCCGATCCCCGAACCCACCTCGAGAACCCGTCCCCGCAGTTCCGGCCCAAACTCCCGCAACAACGCGTGCCGGTAGTTCTTTGCCTCCCGCAAGGCGTCAAACTCGAAACTGGCGTTGGCCGCGTGTTGGTTCGGAGAGTCGGCCATCGGTCTCAGCGGCTCAGGTTATACTTCACGATGCAGCGCAGCGCGCTGACTCCATCCCGCCAGTTGATCTTCTTGCCCTCCGCATACGTCCGCCCGTAATAGCTGATGGGCACCTCGTAGATGCGCACCTGAAGCTGACTGACCTTGGCGGTGATCTCGGGCTCGAAACCGAAGCGGTCCTCTTCGAGCGTGAGCTTCTGGATCACCTCGCGGCGGAACAACTTGTAGCACGTCTCCATGTCCGTCAGGTTCAGGTTGGTGAACATGTTGGAGAGCGTGGTGAGCAAGCGGTTGCCCACCGAGTGCCAGAAGTACAGCACCCGATGCGCCCCGGCACCAATGAACCGGGAGCCGAAGACGACATCGGCCTTGCCCTGCAAACAGGGACGCAGCAGCAGATGGTACTCGCTGGGATCGTACTCGAGATCGGCGTCCTGGATGATGACCCAAGGAGCGGTCGCGTGCGAAATCCCTGTGCGCAAGGCGGCTCCCTTGCCCCGGTTCTGGGGGTGTCGAAGCAACTTCAGCCGCGGTTCGTTGGCCGCGATCTCCTGCAGCACGGCCCACGAAGCGTCCGTCGAGGCGTCATCCACGGCAATGACCTCTTGAATGGGCTGCTGGGCCAACACCAGCGCCAGCACCTCCCGTACCGTCGCCGCCTCGTTGTAGACAGGCATCACGGCCGACAGGCACGGGGCAATGTCAGCGTTCGAGGTCGGTTCTGGCAGCGAGTTCGCGGCGCTCATGATCGAGCCCGGATGTTCGGCAAGAGCGCGCGGCGGGGCAAGATCAATGTGACTTGCGCCAAGCAGTTTGCGGTGCGACTCCCCGCCCCTGAACCGCCCACACCGAGCTCGACGGGACGGCGCCCCCCCCCAAATGCAAGGGTGCTCTGGCCAACCGAGTACCGGGCCGACCTTGCCAAAGCTCAGACCCGCAGTTCTCTGAAACCCGGCGCACGGTCGGCGAGTATTATAGGAGTACCGTACTGCTGGCCGGGTCGTTACCGGCACGCCGAAGTCGTTTTGAGACAAATATTTGCACACATGAGCACTCCCCTCCATCCCCTCCGACTTGCCGCCACCCTGACGGTGGCCTTGGCTGTTTCATGGCACGGTCTAGCGGCTGGGCGCGAGCAAAACCTCGACAAATCGTTCTCCGTGACGCCCGGAGGGCGCTTGGTCTTGCAGGCGGACCAAGGTCCGATCGAGGTCACCTCAGGTGGCAGCGACGTGGTCTCGGTACGGGTCGAGCGCAAGGCCAAGGGAGGCACCGAAACCCAAGCGGAAGAACTCTTGGCTGCCCACGAGGTGACCTTCGAACAGGCAGGCAACACCGTGACGGTGGTTGGGAAGCACAAGCGCCAGAAGGGTTGGTCTTGGCGCATGGGCCGCCCTTACCTGAATGTCCGCTACGTGGTGAGCGTCCCGTCTCGGTTTAACACCGACCTCGCCACCTCCGGCGGCGACATCCGGGTGGGCGATCTGGACGGTGAGGCCCTCGCTCGCACTTCTGGCGGGTCGATCAGACTTGGCCGAGTCACCAGCAAGGTCGAAGCCTCCAATTCGGGCGGCGACATCCAGATTGCGTCGGCCGGAGGCCCCCTGGCCGCGCGCACTTCGAGTGGGTCGATCAAGATCACCGAGGCCAGGAGCCAGATCGACGCCTCCAATTCCGGCGGTGATATCGAAATTGCCGAAGCCGGCGGCGATGTCTCGGCCCGTACCTCCAGCGGCTCCATCCGTTTGGGCAACGCCTCGGGCAATGTGAACCTCCGAGACTCGGGCGGCGATATCAAGGTCGAGTCCGCCGGGGGCACCTTGGCGGCGGAAACCTCCAGCGGCTCGATCCGCATCGCCCGTGTGAAAGGCCGAACCCTTGAAGCCAAGGTCTCCGGCGGCGATATCGAGATCGGCGACGCCGAGGGCTCCGTCACGGCCCAGACCTCCAGCGGGTCGATCAAGGTTCAGTCGGCGGGCGGCAGGATTGAGGCTCGAAATTCCGGTGGCAACATCGAGATCGGCTCGTCCGCCGCCGAGGTGCTCGCCAGCACTTCCAGCGGTTCACTTAGGGTTCAACATGCCAAGGGGCGGATGGAATTGAAGAACTCCGGCGGCGATATCGACGTGGGCGACGTGGAAGGAACGCTGGTCGCCCGCACTTCGAGCGGCAGGATCAAGGTGGGTAGTGTGCTGGGGCAGGTCCAATTGGAGAACTCAGGTGGCGACCTCGCCATCGAAAAGGCTGGGGGAGAGGCGGTCCTGCGCACGACCAGCGGACGCATCGTGGTCAAGGCGGCCAAGGCCAAGGTGGATGCCAGGAATTCCGGCGGCAGCATCGAGGTGGCCGAAGCCGCCGATCTCGTACTGGCGGAGACCTCCAGTGGCGAAATCCGCGTCGGTTGGATCAACCAGCCCAAAGGCGAGTCCCGTCTGCATGTCTCTGGCGGCGGGATTGAAGTTGCCCTGCCCTCCACCGCCTCCCTCAACCTCGATGCCGCGGCCCAAGGCGGCAAAGTCGTCACCGACCTCCCGGTCACCGTCACCGTGCAGGGCGAACACCGGGACCACGCCCTGCGGGGGCAACTCGGTGGCGGCGGACCGGCCCTGGTCCTGCGCGCCAGCTCGGGTGACATCCACCTGAGGAAGTCCCGCATGGCGTCCGTCCAGGCAGAGCAAGAGTAACGCCACGCTCCCCAGGCCGGGCTCTGGCCAGCCAACCGCATCGGGAGTGTTGACAGGTCTCCGATTTGCGGCGAGGTTGGACTGGCAGCGCACGAGCGGGGCGTTATGAAACGAATGCTGACCTTGATGGGGGCGGCGGTACTGGTCACGTGGCTGGCCGCCGCCGATGAGAACGGTGCCACCCCACGCGGCACCAATGTGACGACGCAAGCCACCGTGGCCGCCGACAAGGCGGCCAAGGCCCAGGCTGCCGCCATCGGCCAGACTCAACCCGGCAAGGTGCGCAAGAACCAACGCCCGCCCGTGCAATACGGCGGCGCCGCCGTGAAGGCCGCCCGGAGCAAGAAGCCCTGGCAAATCCTCAATCCTTTCGCTCCCGCCAACCTCGGCAATGGTGCCGAGAACGTCGTGCGTGACCCCGTTACCGGCCAAGTCACCGGCGTCTCCCTCATCTCCGTGGAGTTCTAAAGCACCCCGCCGCGCCACCGACCCCATTGGCCACGCCGGGGCCTCGCCCCGGGTTCCGGCACTCCCCCCCGGCTGTTTCCCTATCCCCGTCGCATAGCTTGGGCTAGACTGCGCGCATGAGCACGTGGCGGCGGATCACCTGTCGTGTTGGACTTGCCCTCCTGGCGCTCCTGGCGCTGGCTGTGATATGCAGTGTGGACGGCCTGAACTACCAGCCCTACATGCGGTCGGCTTACTTCGCGACCACGCGCGACCGCTTGCAGGCCCAGGCCACGAATTTCCACCTGGTGCGAGGCGAGTTGCTGGCCGGCTATGGCCAGGCGCGGCTAACCCCCACTCTCAAAGCCGCCGCCGACGATCCGTCGAAGGGCGTCTTTCGCTCGCTGCCCTTGGCGGGCTATGGCCAACGCAAGGGCTTGCCCGCCCAAGGTGTTCACGATGATGTCTTCGTGAAGGCGGTCGCGCTCAAGGTCGCGGACCAGAGGCTGGTCATGGTGGGGGCCGACGCCCTGATCATCCCCCGGGAGGTTACCGAACTGGCGATGCCGCGCCTCGCGCAGGAGTTCAAGCTGCGCCGCGAGCAGGTCTACTTCGGCGCCACCCACACCCACGGGAGTCTGGGCGGCTGGGGCGAGGGCTTCGTCGCCGAGGGCTTCGCGGGCGGGTTCCAGCCCGAGGCCCGCCGCTGGATGGCCGATTGCCTGGTGGAAGCCGCGCGGCAGGCCCTGGCTGAACTGCGCCCGGCCTCGGCCGGCCATGGACGAGTGGCCGCCCCGCAGTTCATCCGCAACCGTCTGCTGAACGAGGGTCGGGTCGATCCCGACTTCAGCTTCCTGGTCGTGCAACCGGTTGGCGGCAAAGTCCTGGTGATCGGCTCGTATAGCGCCCATGCCACCGTACTATCCGGACGCAACATGGAATTCAGTGGTGATTACCCCGGCGCATGGCAGCGAGCCATGGAGGCCGCCACCGGCGGGCGGGCCATGTTCCTGGCGGGAGGCGTTGGCAGCCATAGCCCGGTCCCCGGCGCGGGCGGCTTCGACGGCACCGAACGCATGGGGCAGGCGCTGGCCACACTGGTGGCCCAGTCGTTGCCCTCCGTCCTGTTGACCAATCAGGTGACCTTCGGCGCCGTAGGGATCGAGGTTGCCCTGCCCGAGTTGCACGCCCGGTTGACCGACGGTCTCCGCCTGCGTCCCTGGCTTGCGCGCAAGTTGCTGCCGGTCACCGACCGCACCTTCCTGCAGGGGTTCCGTTTGGACCAGACCCTCTGGTTCTCCACCCCCTGCGATTTCAGTGGCGAACTGGCGCTGGAGATCAAAGAGCACGCCCGCAGTCGCGGCCTCGATGCCGTGGTGACCAGCTTCAACGGCGACTACATCGGCTATGTCATCCCGGCCAGATACTATCACCTCGACGGCTATGAACCGCGCCTCATGTCCTTCTTCGGACCCACGGTGCCAGACTACTTCGAGGACCTGATCCGGCGAATGACTACCCTGCTGGGGCAGGAAACCTAGGAATTGCCAATAGAGCCTGTGGTTCTCTAAGTCTGACTACCAACCCAGGACCCGGAAGAGCCGCTGGCTTTCGCTGGGTAGCAGGAACCAAGGCGAACGAACGTCCATTTCGTCCTGCCAATCGCCAGCTACGCTCGGTCTGCTCTGCAGCCTGCCGGAATTCCAGCGGACGACAACGCGTGCGCAACTGCGTTCGATCGATATCTGCGGCGGGTACGCAGGCAGCTCGTAGTAGACCACGCCAGTATGTCTTTCATTCTGGTGAAACATGGGCCAGATACTGTCGGATGGCCCGGCGCCCCCCTTCAGGGCTTTCAGCCCATTGAACGATCCAATGTAGATGGTGCCATCCACCCCAATTGTCGGCGCGCCCCTCACGGCACCAACGGGAGTCGCCCAGACCTTTTGGCCATCCCTTGCGTTCAAGGCATACAGCATGCCGTCATGTGAGCCCACGTACACTGTGCCATCCGCACCAATCGCCGGCGACGACGCGACGGTATTGTCTGTGGTGAACTCCCAGCGCTTTTGGCCGGTGGTGCCATCCAGCGCGTAGACCTTGTTATCCGAGGAGCCGAAATAAACGCACCCGTCGAGCCCTATAGCCGCCGACGACCTAACCGTGTTACCGGTTTGAAAATCCCACCGCTTCTGGCCGGTTGTCCGATTCAAGGCATACATGCGTCCATCGTCAGAACCAATGTAGAGGAAGGAACCAGGACCGATCGCCGGGGAGGAGGCATGGATCGCCCGCGCGGTTTGGAACTCCCAGCGTTTGCTCCCCGTTGTAGGATCAAGGGCGTACACCTTGCCGTCTCCTGACCCGACGTACACAGTCTCGTCGGGACCGATCGCCGGGGAGGATCTGACTTCGCCGCCGGTCTGGAATTCCCAACGCTTCTCCCCGGTCACCGCGTCCAGTGCATACACGCGGCTATCTGAAGAACCGACGTACACGGTACCCAGCCAACCCAACGCGGGTGAAGATGTAGCCGCGATGATGCCGCCTGTCTTGAACTCCCACCGCTCCGCACCAGTAGCGCAGTCCACCGCATAGACCGTTCCCTCAGCTGAGACGAAGAACGCAACACCCTTGGAGTTGATGGCGGGGGCGGTGTCAACATACCACTGGGTGGGAAAACACCAACGTTGCCGGCCTGTCGCCTGATCCACCGCATACAGGTTCGTGCTGTGAGCGCCGGCCAAGATAAGCCCACTCGGTCCGATTGTCGGAGCGGAAACAAATCCACCGGTCGTGGCGAACTCCCACACGATGGCGCCCAATCCTCTCTGTATCAAAGCAATAACCTGAGAACTGGGGTGGGCGCCTTGAGCCACTATCTGGATGCTGCCGGTTCTTGACTGGGTGTATGGCAACGAGTCGTACGCGAATTCCAAAATGCCATTACCGACGCCGCTTGAATCCGAGACCATCCGCAGCCAGTCCGCTCCGGTGGCAATGGTTGCCTTCCAACCCAGAGCCCCCTCTCCAAGGTTTGCGACTGAAAATTGAACTCTGCCAGGGGCACTGGAAACCTCCTGCTGTGGGGGGGTGGCTGAGAGCACAGGCACCGGCAATGCGGCTTGCGCTGTGTGGCTAGGATTTCGACGAAACATCGGCCAGAAGCCGCTTGCAGGTGCTCCGCTGCCTTCCAGCGCATAGACCTTGCCGTTGAAGCAACCGAAGTAGATCCTCCCGTCTGCGCCAATCACGGGAGACGAGTAGATCGCGTCGCCAGCCGAGAAGTCCCATTTCCTCTGTCCGGTGCCTGCGTCCAGCGCGTAGAGGGTGTGGTCCTTGGAACCAACGATCACAGTGCCGTCACTGGCAACTGCCGCGGTGGCATATATGCCACCGCCGGTAAGGAAGTCCCATCGCTTGGCGCCAGAGGCCCCATCCAAGGCGTAAACCTTTTGATCGTAGGAGCCCACAAACACTGTTCCGTCCGGCCCCACCACCGGAGAAGCGTAAACTTGATCCCCGGTCAGGAATTCCCACTGCTTCCCGCCGTCGCGCCCGCTCAAGGCATATATCATTCCATTGAACGAGCCTACGAACACGGTCCCGTCTGAAGCGATGGCCGGGGAGGAATGTACACCACTTACCGTTGCCTTCCACCGCTGGACCCCGGTTGCCGTGTCAAGGGCGTACAGGTTCCAGTCGTAGGATCCGACGTAAACCAAGCCCTGCTCCGCAAGAGCGGGAGAGGAAACGATCCTGTTGACCGCATCAAACTCCCAGGTCTTCCTGCCGGTAGACCCATCGAAAGCGAAAAACGCGCCGTAGTCCGATCCGACAAATACCGTACCGTCCCTCCCGACAGCCGGGGAACACTCAACACTCATGGGTGTCTTGTGCCTCCAGCGCTCCCTTCCGGAACAGCCATCCAAAGCGTACACATGGTAGTCGTCCGATCCAAAGTAGATCGTGCCATCGGGGCCGATGGCCGGCGACGAGCGTATGCCACCCTCGGCTTGAAACTCCCATCGCTTTTCCCCGGTTAGACCGTCAATCGCGTACATCTTTCGATCCGGGAACTCTGAACCAATGTAGATCGTGCCGTCTGCTCCAATGGCCGGACTGGAGTAGAGATAGCTGCCGGTCTGAAACTCCCAAAGCATGGTGCCCGGTTGCGGTGCAGGTCTCGTGCTTGAGGCTGCCACCACCTCGGCTGAGTTCTGGCGCCCCAGTGGCGTGGCCCAGTCTGGGCTTTGCACTGTTGCGCAGCCGGCAGTCCACGCGAAGCCGATGGGCACAGCCAGCATGGCGTTTACCCAGTCCAGTTTCCAAACATCACGGCCCGTCCTCATGGCTTCCCTCATAGACTTCCCCTTCAGTCCCTGGCTGCGCGGCCAAGTGTCGGCTGCGTAGCGGCAAGAACGAGATGCTCGGGATGCTAGTCCGGCCTGTGGAAGCGCGTCAAGAGTCGACGCTCTTTTGGCAAAGGCGTTGAGCCGCGCGGCACCTTTACTGCTTCGCGGCCTCCTTCAACCAAATCGGGTTCGCATAGACCCACGGCACCCATCTGTCCCGGATGCGGAGTTCCGCTTCGACCCGATACTTACCGGCCTTGTCGGGCGTGTATTCCATCGTTCGCCCCTCCTGGTGCTGAACGGTTTCCCCGTCCCGGACCACCGTAAAGCGGCAGGGCAGCGGAGCGGCCGCTTGCAGCCGGACTCCCGGGGAGTAAGTCATGGCCTCGCCCATGACCGCCTGCCCCTCCGGTCCCTTGGCCAGCCAAGTGAAACCCTTGCTTTCCGCGATCAGATCGAACCCAACAAACGATCGCCCCTGTTTCAGCGCGCCCAGGATGTTCCGTTCGTTCAATTCCTTGGTCAACACGTGCGTGGTGACATAGCGGCTCATGCGCGCGTAGGGATCGAGTTGAACCTGAAAGAGCCGGCGGCCGGGGTCCAAGGGGCCAAACGCCACTCCCAGCAGCCAGCGCGTCAGGGAATTGAGCTGGTACTCACCGAGGGTCTTGGGGCTGGTATCCTCGATGCGCAGTTTGCCCTCCGCTGTGACAAACCCGCGAAACCCCGTGTTCTGGTGGCAATCGTTCCCGGCGATGCCGGCAAAGGGCCTGCGCGCGTTCATGGCGTCCCATCGCCGCAGGTTGTCGACCGGCGCATCGAAGATCAGCCGTACCACTTGTTCCGGGTAGGCGCGCAGGTTGAGGCACAACTCGGGAACCAGCGCCACAAGGCTCAGCCCCCCATCCTTGAAATCCGCGTGGGTGTTGTAGATCTCCATGCCGGAGACCTCCGGGCGGTCCCAGTCACGCGGCTCTTCCGGGTGGGCGTAAAAGATGACGCCGCCGTTCGTCACGATCTGCCGCGCGAGGGTGGCCCCGTCCACGCTGTTGCTGAGTACCACGCCCGAATTCACGCCGAAGCCCATCAGGCCCTCCTTCATCTCGTAGCCGGGAATGAAAAGCTTGCCGTTGTAGAGCCCGCGCCACTGCGCGCGGAAGTCGGCCTTGCCCTCGTGCCAGTGGTCGCTCAGGCAGATGAAATCCCGGCCGGTCTGCTGCAAGACAGCCAGAATCTCCTCGAAAGGCACCTCGCAATCATGCGACAGGTGGGAATGGGAATGCAC
This sequence comes from uncultured Verrucomicrobiota bacterium, assembly GCA_964472515.1. Lineage (GTDB taxonomy): Bacteria > Verrucomicrobiota > Verrucomicrobiia > Limisphaerales > J093 > CAYYMW01. The sequence continues at coordinate 39,712 of CAYYMW010000011.1, forward strand.
GACACCCAGGTACTCGTGCCAGCCCGCAACCGGACTCACCGGCTGCAGTTCGCTGCGAAGCTTCGCCCACGCCGCCTTCTCCGCCGGGAAGGTCACATAGTGGTGATAGACCGCCTTGTGGAACCAAACCAGGACCGCCAGCACGGCCAAACCCGCCAACCCGGCGGCCAGAAGCCACAGCCTGCGGAGGAAGCCCCGCTTCCCCTGCCCGCTCGTCGGTGGGTTCTCGGGTTCGCTCATGATCGGCCTTTCATGACCTCAACGTTGCGGAGGCGATCAACCCGGTCAAGCGAGAAGGCCCGCGCAAAATCACCCTTTCACCGGTACGGCTGGTTCAGCCGGATGCGATCCTTTTCCTTCGCCCGCATCCGCAGGTTCAGTGACTCCACCCCGACCGAGAAGGCCATGGCGAAATAGACGTAGCCCTTCTGGATGTGCTGTCCGAAGCCATCCGCAATCAAGACCACACCAATCAGCAGCAGGAAACTCAGCGCCAGCATCTTCATCGTCGGATGCCGCTCGATGAACCCGCTGATCTGATCGGAGAAAACCAGCATGAAGCCCACGGCCAATACCACCGCCGTGATCATCACCCCAATGTGCCGGGCCATGCCCACGGCCGTAATCACCGAATCAAGCGAAAACACGATGTCCAGCAGCAGGATCTGAACGATGACGGCCGCGAAGCTCGGTGCCAGCCGGCGCGTGACTTCTCCATCTTCGCCCTCGAGCTTCTCGTGGATTTCATGCGTGGCCTTGCCCACCAGGAAGAGCCCGCCCACCAGCAGGATCAGGTCGCGCCCGTTGAACGGGTGCCCCAGCACCGTAAACCACGGAGCCTTCAGCCCCATCATCCAACTCAAGCCGCAGAGCAGTAGAATCCGGGTGATCAGGGCGAGGCTCAAGCCGAGCTTGCGTGCGCGGGCCTGCTGGTGCGACGGGAGCTTGCCGGACAGGATGGAGATAAACACGATGTTGTCGATGCCCAAGACGATCTCCAGCACCGTCAAGGTCACCAAGCTGATCCAGATTTCAGGGCTCGTTAGCCAACTCATGCGAGCATAAGTAGCACAGCCTGCGTTCCTTGTACAAGCAGACCCAGACTGTGCCTCCGCTCCGGCCTGCCTCCGCGTCCCATTTGCGGGAAGCGAACGTTCCGCTGGTGAGATGCCCACTCCACCCAATGCCAATGACTCTCCTGCATATCACATTGCCGCACAACATGTTATTCCCGCCCTGCCAAGTGGCATGCGGCTTGCACATGATCTGCCAATTCGAACATGCCCTACCGTCTGTCATCCGCGAATGCCGGTCTGAACCACTGTTCCCATGCGTGATCTCCGCCTCGCCTGCCGCCAGTTGTCGAAATCTCCGGGCTTCACCGTCATCGCCATCCTGACGCTGGCCTTGGGCATCACGGTGAACGGGATTGTCTTCAGCTTTGCCAGCGAGTTCTTCCTTCGTCCCCTCCACGCGCAGGACCCCGGCCGGCTCGTCGTCGTCGCGCAGAAGGCCCCCGTCATCGATTACCAGATCCCGTTCTCTTATCCCGACGCCGTGGAACTCAGGCGCATGCTCCCGGCCTCGCCCACGAACAGCTCCGACCTCGGCCGCGTGTTCTCGGACTTCATGGCCTATTGCGAGCAGTCCGTCCATCTCAGCCGCTCCGGCCTGGGTACCGAGCGGGCCTGGGTCCACGCCGTCACGGACAACTATTTCTCCCTGCTCGGCACCCAACCGGAATGCGGCCGCTTCTTTCTGCCGGGCGAAGTCCAGAAACCCGGAGCCGAACGCGTCATCGTGCTCACCCACGACACTTGGCGCACCCGGTTCGGTGCGGATCCCGCCATCATTGGCAGCTCCCTGAAGCTGAACGGCATGCCCTTCACCGTCATCGGTGTTGCTCAACCCGGCTTTGTCGGCGCGTCCTGGGGTTCCGCCATCAACGGCTTCATCCCCGTCACGATGCTCACCGAGCTGGTCGGTCCTTGGGCATTGAACCCCGGCAACACCGCCGTCTTCCTCATGGGACGCCTGCAACCGGCCACCAACCTCCGCCAAGCCCGCGCCGCGATGGACGTTGCCATGGCCCGCTTGGTCCAAGCCAACCCCGGCAACTACCTGCCCAACGTCCGCGCCGCGGTCATGCCCGAGCCAATGAGCCGGCCCACGCCTTACATCTCCCACCAGGTGCCCGCCATCATCGCCGCCCTGGGCCTCTTGTCACTGCTCGTCCTGATCATCGCCGGGGCCAATGTCACCAGTCTTCTCTATGCCCACGCCGCCAGTCGCGAGTACGAGTTCGCCATCCACTCCGCTCTGGGAGCCTCCCGGGCGAGGCTGTTGCGCCGTTTGTTGGCCGAGAGTGTGCTCATTGCCCTCGGGGCGGGCCTCGTCGGCGTCCTCGCCTCGCGCTGGCTCATGCCGGTGGTCGTGGCCGCCTTGCCTTCCCCCTCCTCCGCTCCCCCACCCCTCGATACCGGCGCCGACTGGCGTCTCTTCGTCTTCGCCTTCCTGCTTTCCCTGGCCACCGGCCTCTTGGCCGGCCTTGGCCCCGCTCTCAAGGCGACCGGTATCGCCGTCCAACCCCTGCTCAAAGTCCGCTCCGGCAATCCCAAGCGCACCCGCCTGCCCGGCCGCAGCCTCCTGGTCGTCGGCCAAGTCGCAATTTCCTGCGTCGTCCTCATCGCCGCAGGCCTCACCGTCCGCAGCCTCCACCACCTCCTGCAAGCCCGCCTCGGTTTCGAACCTCGCCATCTCCTGCTGGCCTCATTCGACTTGGACAAGCAACGTTACCAACCGGATCGTGGCCGCCAGTTCCAGACCCGGCTCCTCGAACAGGTCCGCGCCTTGCCCGGCGTCCGCTCCGCCAGCCTCGCGGACGCCACCCCCTTGGACACCCGCATCTCCTTCCGTGGCGGGGTCCTGCCGGAAGGGCAAGCCGCCGATGCCCGCCTCAACGAAGCCCCGGTTGCCTCCGTCATGGCCGAGCACACCCTGGTTCATACGCTCGGCTTCCCCTTGGTCGCCGGGCGCGAGTTTACCGCCCACGATGGCTTCGGGGCGCCGCTGGTTGCGGTGGTCAATGAAGCCCTCGCCAGTCGCTTCTGGCCAGGCCAACGCCCCCTCGGCAAACGCATCAACGTCCAAGGCGACTTGGTGGAGGTTGTCGGCCTGGTGGGCGAGACACGGTACGACAGCATCAAAGGTCCCCGCCGCCCTCTCCTCATCCAACCCCTCGCCCAGCACTACCGCGGCGGGCTCACCCTGATCGTCCGGACCGACGGCGCCACCGCACCCTTGGTCCCGGCGCTTCAGGAGCTCGTGCGCAACCTCGACCCGGACCTGCCCCTCTTTGGCATTAAGACCATGGAGGAACAGATCGCCAGCAGCCCCTCCGGCCTGCTGCCATACCGGTTTGGCGCGGCCCTTGCCACCGGGCAAGGCTTGGCCGCCTTGTTCCTGGCGGGGCTCGGTATCTTTGGTTTGGTCTCCTTCAACGTCACCCGTCGCACGCGGGAGATCGGCGTACGCATGGCCTTGGGTGCCACCCGCGCGGCCGTGGTCGCCCTGATCGCCCGCAGCAGCCTCTTTCTGGCCTGCGCCGGGTTGGTGCTGGGCGTGGCTTGCTCCTTGCTTCTGACCCGGCTGTTCGCCCACCTGCTCTACGAAGTCAGCCCTGCCGACACCCTGGTCTTTCTCGCGGTGGCCGTGCTCGTCTTCGGCGCCACCCTCCTGGCCACTTGGCTCCCTGCCCGTCGCGCCGCCGCCGTCGATCCCGCCGAGTCTCTCCGCACGGAATAGCCTCGCCCGGCCCTGTCTCGTCCTTCGCCCGCTTCCGTGGCGTCCCCTACACCAACTCCCCGAACGCTTCCCGGATCATGCTCGCAACGCCGCACCAAGGTCGTCTGGCCGATGGTCCTACGGCAGCAGCACGGCCCGGTAGAAACGGGCGGTGCCGTTGGCGGCGGGATCGGTGAAGACCATGGTGTCCGCCGCCAGGGTGGCGTTG